>NZ_JBHXTM010000076.1:0-32048 GCF_042677325.1 Streptomyces sp. NPDC127117 | reverse complement strand
CCGGTGCCCCCATTAACCCCCCCCGGGGGGGGGGCCCCCCGCCCCCCCCGCCCCCCCCGGCCCCCACGTCCCTGACGAGCACCACACCGACCCTCAGCAGTGAGAGGCGAACCACCATGACCCACACCACCACCGGCACCGGTGATCCGGTCGGCTCCCGGCGCCCGCGTCGCAACCGGCCGGGCTTCCGACGTCGCTCACCCTTCGCCCGCGTGTCGGCCCTCGCTCTCGCGCCGGCCCTCGCACTGACCCTGATCGTGGCGATTTCTCCGTCCGCCCCGGCCGCGGCGCACAGCCTGTCCGTCACCTCCCCGAGCCTGATCTTCCAACGGGGCCAGGGAGCGGTGGAGTTCGGGTCGTCGGCGGCCTCGGTCTCCTGGACGATCACCGATGAACAGGGCACCCGGGTGCGCGGTGGCACCAGCTGGCTCTCCGGCGGGAAGGCCACCATCCCCGTCGCCGACCTCGCCCCCGGCTACTTCGAACTCGCCCTGCACGCGGGCGCCGCCCCCGATCCGACCGACCTGCGTACCTCGTTCGCCGTCATCGAACCCGTCCCGGACAGTTCGGTCGGCCCGGCCTCACCATTCGGCGCCGCCGTACACATCGGCCGGGCGGGCTGGGGTCTGAACGTGCTGGACGAGGCACGGAAGACGGGCATCGCGCACATCCGCGAGGACGCCTGGTGGAACCGGTTCGAGACCACCAAGGGCAGCTACACTTTCCCTGCCGACTTCTCCGACACGATGGCCCACGCCCGTGAGCTGGGCATCACTCCGATGATCATCGCGAACGGCGCCAACTCCCTTTACGACAACGGCCGGACGCCGAGCAGTCCCGAGGGTGTCGCCGCCTTCGGGAAGTTCGCCGCGGCGGTGCTCAAACACTACGACCTGAGCAACGTCGAGGTGCTGAACGAGTACAACGCGGGCACCTTCAACAACAGCGCCTGCGGACGGACCGCCGCCTGCTACCTGGAGGTGCTCAAGGGGGTCCACCAGGCCGTGAAGGCCGCGGACCCGGGCGCCAGGGTCGTCGGCCCGGCCACCATCGGCATCGGCAACTGCACCCCAGCCGACGGCAGCAAGTGCTTCGCGCCGGACCTGATCGACCGCGGCGGGCTCAAGGCGATGGACGCCTACAGCGTCCACCCCTACCACTTCCCCGGCGGGCCGGAGTGGCTGGGCGGTACCGGCGACACCATCGCCGGACTGCGGCAGCGGATCCGCGCCGCCAACGGCGGCCAGGACAAGCCGATCATCCTCAGCGAGATGGGCTGGCCCACCGACACCGGCCACGGCACCACGGAGCGCCAGCAGGCCGACAACCTGATCCGGCTGTACGCCACCGGCCTGGCCAACGGTGTGACCCGGGTCTACTGGTACGACCTGGTCGACGACGGCAGCGATCCCGCCTCGACGGAACAGAACTTCGGGATGCTCAGGCAGCCGGTGACCCCCACTGCCGCGAACCCGGTCTCGGTCACCGCCAACGCACCGAAGCCCGCCGCGGTCGCCCAGGCGGTGGTGGCCCGGATGCTCGGCGGCAAGACGTACGCCGGTGACGACTCAGTGGCCGCACCGGCCCACTCCGTTCGTTTCACCGGTAGCGGCACGACGCGTGTGGTGTGGGCGACCACTGCCCGCGACCTCACGGTCTCGGCGACCGGCCCGGTCACCCTGGTCGACTCCTGGGGCCGACGCTCCGTCAGGCAACCGACGGACGGCCGCCTCACGTTGGAGGCCGGCCCGTCCCCGGTGTTCATCGAGGGCCCTGTCACCGGCGTCGGAGCGGCGACGCCGTAGTGGTTGCGCACCGGAGAACGGTTCGAGAGGCGGGTGCCGGGCACGCTGTGCTTCCCGGCACCCGCCGTACGGACCGAACCCCGGCTCGTGGCGGCGGCCCTGCGTCAGAAGGTGACGTCCGAGCAGGCGTAGAACGCATTGCCGGTGTCGGCGATCGTCCAGACGCCGAGGATCAGATGCTTGCCCGACTTCTGCGGCAGGACCCCGGCGTGGGTCACGGTGGACCCGGGCAGCCGGCCGCCGAAGGGCACCGTCAGGAACGGCTGCGGATCCAGGTCGGCCCTGGTGAGGGGCTTGGCGGGGTCGTAGCCGTCCTTGGTGATGTAGTAGCGGAAGTCGGTCGTGGCGTGCCGGGCCTCGATGCGCCAGCGGAAGGTGTAGCTCTGGCCGCCGGTGACCTTCGTCGCGGGCCAGGCACCGCCACGCGGGTCGTCGAGCTCGGAGAACCGGCCGTTGCCGCCGGCGCAGAGGGTGCCGTCGACCGGGCCGCGGGCGGGGAAGCCCTTCGGACCCTCGACGCTCGGCGGCTCCCACTGGATCTGGCCGCAGTTGCGCACGGTGCCGTTGCCGCAGAGCTGCTGACGGCTGACGGGAGCGTCGGTGTAGCCGTGGCTCTGGGCGCTGCCGGTGGTGACGAGGAGGGAGGCTCCGGCGATCCCGAGGCCGAGTACGAACGAGGTGATCCTTCTGCGCATGCTTCGCTCCTGAGGGAGGTGTGGGGGCGCTGCGTGACGAGTGGGGAGGGCGCGCACCACCCCACTAGGTCTAGACCAACTTCGAGACTAGCCAGGGCGATTGGTCATGTCCATACCAGTAATGCGCCTCAGGGTGACCGGCCGATGACGGTCGCGACCGGGCCGAACGGGGCCCGTGGACACAGTGGGCCGGGGGACCAAGCAGGCGTACGCTGACAAAAACGCCTGCGCACCGCTAGTGAGCGATGGAGGCGGCCCATGAACGACCCACACGGCTTCCTCAAGTTCCCCCGCCGGCCCGTCCCGCCACGCCCCGTCCAGGAACGGCTGAGCGACTGGAACGAGGTCTACGCGGGACAGACGCGGCTCCCCCTGGTGTCGGAGCAGGCCGGGCGCTGCATGGACTGCGGCATCCCGTTCTGCCACAGCGGCTGCCCACTGGGAAACCTCATCCCCGAGTGGAACACCTACGCCAGGCGGGAGGACTGGCGGGCCGCGGCCGAGCGGCTGCACGCGACGAACAACTTCCCCGAATTCACCGGACGCCTGTGCCCGGCCCCGTGCGAGGACGCCTGTGTGCTGACCATCAACGCCGACCCGGTGACCATAAAGAACGTCGAGCAGGCGATCGCCGACCAGAGCTGGGAACGCGGGTACGCGGCACCGAGGCCGCCCGAGCGGCTCAGCGGGAAGACTGTCGCCGTCGTCGGCTCCGGCCCGGCGGGCCTGGCCGCGGCACAGCAGCTCACCAGAATCGGCCACACCGTCGCCGTCTACGAACGCGCCGACCGCATCGGCGGACTGCTGCGCTACGGCATCCCCGAGTTCAAGATGGCGAAACGCCACCTGGACCGCCGCATCGAGCAGATGAGGGCGGAGGGCACCAAATTCCGCACGGGTGTGGAGATCGGCAGTGATCTCGACGCCGCCGAGCTCACCGAGCGGCACGACGCGGTCGTCATCGCCGTGGGTGCGTGCGGCCGGCGGGAGCTGCCCGTGCCGGGGCGTGAGCTGCACGGCATCCACCAGGCCATGGACTATCTGACCCTGGCCAACCGGGTAACCCAGGGCGACTGCGACGCTTCGGACGTCACCGCCGAGGGCAAGCACGTGGTGATCATCGGGGGAGGGGACACCGGGTCGGACTGCATGGGCACCGCACTGCGTCAGGGGGCCGCCTCCGTGGTGCAGCTGGACATCAATCCGGAGCCCGGCGACGACCGGTCCGACAGCGAGCCCTGGCCCGTCTACCCGAAGGTCTACCGGATATCCCATGCTCATGAGGAGGCCCGGGGCCGCGAGGGCACGGACCCGCGTGTCTTCGCCTCGGCCACCCTCCGCTTCGAGGGCGACGGGACCGGGCGGGTGTACGAGTTGCGCCTCGCGGAAGTGGAACCGGAGGCCAGAAGGCCGCTCCCGGGCACCGAACGACGTATCCCGGCGGATCTGGTGCTGCTCGCGCTCGGCTTCCACGGCCCCGAACGTGACACCGGGCTGATGCGGCAGCTGGGACTCACCCTGGACGGCCGGGGGAACTTCGCCCGGAATGCCGGCTTCGGGGCCGAGACATCGGAGCCGTCCGGCCGGGCCGCCCGAGGCCGGACGGACGGGATCTTTATCGCCGGTGACGCGGGGCGCGGCCAGTCCCTCGTCGTGTGGGCCATCGCGGAAGGACGGTCTGTCGCGGCCGCGACGGACCGCTATCTGAGCGGTTCCACAGTGCTCCCGGCGCCGATCGCACCACAGGACCGGCCCTTGGTCGCCTGACCGGACCGGCCGAGTACCCGCTGCGTAAACCAGCCGTACGGGCCGGTGGTCGTGGGATTGGGGGCGCGTTCAACATTTACGCGCCGTGTACTTCAAGCCGATTATTACCCGGCGTACTGCCGCAGACGGACTTGAGGGAACCGGCCAGAGCGCTCGCGTGCAGCTCGTCGAGACCCCTTTCACGGCTCACATGTCCCGCCGAGATGCCCAGCGCGACCCGGCACAGCGGAGCGGCCCGCCGGTACGGTGCCGAGTCGGCGACCGCCCGGACGAGCGCCTCGTTGAGCCGGTCGACCTCCTTGCGTACGTCATCGAGGCGGGGACGCGCGGCCGGTGCCTCGGAGGGGTGGTCCCGCCACAGCCGGTGCAGCCCGCGCTGCACCGCCTTGTTCGCCTCGATCTGGTCGCGGAAGACCAGCCTGGTCAGCCGTGGGTCCGCTCCCAGCTTCCCGGCCCGCGCAGCCGCGGAATCCAGCACCTGCCGCTCCCTGACCGGGTCGTCGACCGGGCTGCCGGTTCCCCACTTGGCCGCGGCGACCAGGTCACCGGTGGCGAGTCGCCGGGCGGAGAGCTCGGCGACGGCGTGCAGGGGGGACACCTGGGTAGTGCCGCCGGGAAGCGCGGCGGCCGTGGCGGGCGGGGCCGCAGTGCCCGCTCCGGCGAGCAGGGGCGCTGCCGCGAGTGCGGCAGTCATCAGGTGGCGCGAGGGCGAAATTCGGCGCACGGAGACTCCTCGGGTCAGTATTACTAATAATTCATATTCATGGCGGACTGAATGGTCAGAGCCTCACTGGCAATTCTCGTCAGGGCCGTCACCGGGTAGTCGCATGCGGCTTGAATTCGACGGTTGAGGTCGCCGGGTGGGGAAAAATTAGTAGAGCGGGCCGACCGGAGACGGTTCTTGGGTCCGCGGGGTCCAAGAAGCGGCCCCCACCACACTTCAGCCCATATTTCATCGCGTGTGACAGGTGGCGGCCGGTGCGCCGGTTCCCTGCGCCCGCGCGCGTAGTAATTTTCAACTCCTTTCTGGCTTGTGCACTGTGCTGCGCTGGTTCCTTTCGTAAAGGTGCTGTGAGTGGAAAACTGTGAGCCGCTGCCCGGCGGTGATCCGGAGGTGGATTCCGGTGGGGCCGGAGGGAAAGGCGCCTCGGTGTCTGCCGTGCACGCGGTCCTGCGTGTGGCGGCGTACCCGCTCCTGCTGGCGGGTGCGGTCTCGGTGGGTGCTGCGGCACTCTGTCTCGACTGGGATCCGGAGCATGTGAGTCCGCTCTTCCTGCTCAGTGTCATTTCCTATCTCACCGTGCTCGAACGGCTGATTCCGTATCGCCGGTCCTGGCATCCGAACGCCGGTGAATGGCGCTGGTACGGGGTCTATTTTCTGCTGACGATGGTGGCCAGCGCATTCGCGCAGTATCTTGTCTCCGCAGTCGTATCCGAAGTATCGACGCGCGAATCAGATCTGAATCTCTGGGCGGAAATACCGGCGGCCTTGCTGACCGGTTCGCTGGCCAGTTATCTGGTGCACAGGCTCGGTCATACCAATGCGATATTGTGGCGGCTGCACGGCGTGCACCATGTGCCGGAAAAGGTCAACGTCGCCAATAACGGCGTCAACCACGTCCTCGACATCGTTCTCGCACAGGGAACCGTTCAGCTCGCTCTGGCGATGGTTGGCTTCTCCCGCGATTCCGTGTTCATCGTGGGCCTTTTTGTGGCTGCCCAGGGCTATTTCGTCCATGCCAACATCGACGTGCGCATCGGCCGGCTCAATCATGTGCTCGCCAGTCCCGAGCAGCACCGGCTGCACCACAGCACCGACCTGTCCGAGGCGGGCCACTACGGCTCGGACCTGTCGATCTGGGACCACGTCTTCGACAGCTACACCTGGCGGCCCGGCCGCGAACCGGTCTCGGTCGGGCTGGGCGATCCCGCGTCCTTTCCCCGTACCGGAGAGATCGTCGCCAGTCTTCTCCACCCCTTGCGCCGCGCGAAGGGGCCCGGGACCGGTTCTGCCTGAACTGCCCTTGCATGCCGGTCCGCGGCGTCACGACTTTAGGAGTTACAGCCTTGCCCGACGTGAACAGTGCCTCTGTGAGCGAAAAAGTAGCGATCATCGGCATGGGGTGCCGACTGCCCGGCGGCGCGTCGGACCACCGCGCCTACTGGCAGAATCTCATGGAGGGCAAGGACTGCATCACACCGACACCGGCCGATCGCTATGACGTCGGCAGTCTCGGCAGCAAACACAAGGAGAAACCCGGACGCCTGATCGGCGGCCGCGGTGGTTATATCGACGGTTTCGACGAATTCGATCCCGCCTTCTTCGGCATCAGCCCGCGCGAGGCCGATCACATGGACCCGCAGCAGCGAAAGTTGCTCGAAGTCGCGTGGGAGGCGCTGGAGGACGGTGGGCAGCGGCCCGCGGAGCTCGCCGGCAGCAATACCGCCGTGTTCGTCGGCGCGTTCACGCTGGACTACAAGATCCTGCAGTTCTCCGACCTGGGCTTCTCGTCACTCGCGGCCCACACCGCCACCGGCACCATGATGACGATGGTTTCGAACCGTCTCTCGTACTGCTTCGACTTCCGTGGACCGAGCCTGTCGCTCGACACCGCGTGCAGTTCTTCCCTGGTGGCGGTGCACCTCGCCTGCCAGAGCCTCAACAACCGGGAGACCGATCTCGCACTGGCCGGCGGCGTCCTGCTGCACATGGCGCCGCAGTACACCATCGCCGAGACCAAGGGCGGATTCCTGTCGCCCGACGGCCGTTCACGCGCGTTCGACGCCACGGCCAACGGCTACGTACGGGCCGAGGGCGTCGGCCTGGTCGCACTCAAGCGGCTCGACGACGCGCTGCGTGACGGCGACCCCATCCACGCGGTGATCCTCGGTGCCGGGGTCAACCAGGACGGCCGGACCAACGGCATCACCGTGCCCAACGCAGACGCCCAGGTCTCCCTCATCCGGCGCGTCTGCGGCGAGGCCGGCATCACCCCCGGCGACCTCCAGTACGTGGAGGCGCACGGCACCTCCACGCCCGTGGGCGACCCCATCGAGGCCAACGCCCTGAGCCGCGCCCTGGCGGAGGGCCGCCGACCGGACGCCCCCTGCTATGTGGGCTCCGTCAAGACGAACATCGGGCACACCGAATCGGCGGCGGGCATCGCCGGCCTGATCAAGACCGTGCTCTGCCTCAAGCACCGCCTCATCCCGCCCCACATCAACCTGGAGCAGCTGAACAGCGCCATCGACCAGGGGGACTCCCCGTACCGCATCCCGACCGAGCCCACCCGATGGCCGGCACACGAGGGGCCGGCACGGGCCGGGGTGAACTCGTTCGGGTTCGGCGGCACCAACGCGCACGTCGTGCTGGAGCAGGCACCGGACAGGAGCGCCCCGCCGGCCCCGACCGGTGAACGGGACTGGAATCTCCTCCCGTTGACCGCCCGCATCCCGGAAGCCCTGCCGGAGGTGGCGGCAGGCATCCGCCGTGAGCTGTCAGGAGCGAACGGGCCCGAGGTATCGCTGCCCGACCTCGGCTACACACTGGCCCACCGTCGCCAGCACCTGGAGTCGCGGCTCTCCGTCGTGTACTCCTCACGGGCCGGACTGGACGAGGCACTCGGCGCCTTCCTGTGCGGCGAACCGCACCCCGCAGTCGTCCACGGCAAGCAGCTCGAAGCCGAACAGCGCGGCCTGGTCTGGGTCTTCACCGGAATGGGCCCGCAGTGGTGGGGAATGGGCCGCCAACTGCTCGACACCGACAAGGTGTTCCGGGACGCGGTCACCCGCTGCGACCAGGCCATCCGTTCGATCGCGGGCTGGTCCCTGATCGAGGAGATGAAGGCCGACGAAGCCGGCTCGCGCATGGCTGAGACCTGGCTCGCCCAGCCGGCCAACTTCGCCGTCCAGGTAGGACTCGCGGCCATGTGGCGCCACTACGGCGTACGGCCGGACGCGATCGTCGGACACAGCACCGGAGAGGCCGCCGCCTTCTACGAGGCAGGGGTCTACTCCCTGGAGGACGCGGTGAAGGTGGTGATGCATCGCAGCCGCCTCCAGCAGAAACTGACCGGCACCGGCACCATGCTCGCCGTGAGCCTGCCCGAGGACGAGGCGCAGGCCCGGGTGGCCGCGTTCGGCGACCGGGTGTCCGTGGCCGCGGTCAACAGCCCCTCGGCGGTCACCCTGGCCGGCGACCGCGACGCGCTGGCCGAGCTGGCGGACCGGCTGCACGCGGAACAGGTCTTCGCCAAGTTCCTCACGGTGCAGGTTCCGTACCACAGCGCGGGCATGGAGGCGATCAAGGACGAACTCCTGGCCTCGCTGGACGATCTCGCCCCCCGGGCGGCGACGGTTCCGCTCTACCTGACCGGGCAGGAAGGCACGGCGCACGGCAGTGAGCTGGACGCGAGCTACTGGTGGAAGAACGTCCGCCACCGGGTCCGCTTCCGCTCGGCCGTCGACCGGCTCGCCGCCGACGGATACGGACTGTTCCTGGAGATCGGTCCGCACCCGGTGCTCGGCCACTCCATCCGGGAGTGCCTCGAAGACCGGGGCATGCCCGTACGCACCCTGCCGTCGATCCGCCGCCAGGAGAACGAACCGGAACGCTTCGCCGCCTCTCTGGCGGAGCTGCACAACCTCGGCCTCCCCATCGACTGGAACACCCTGCACCCGGCGGGCAGACCGGTGGTCCTGCCCCGCTACCCGTGGCGGCGCGACCGCTACTGGACGGAGCCCGCCCCCGTGGCCCAGGTGCGCCTCGGCCACATCGACCACCCGCTGCTTGGCCGTCGCACCGCGGACACCGAACCGACCTGGGACACCACGCTCGACACCGAGCGGCTGCCCTACCTCGACGACCACCGCATCCAGTCCACCGTGGTCTTCCCGGCAGCGGGATACCTGGAGATGGCCACGCAGGCCGTTCGCTCCCTCACCGGCGGCACACACGTCGTGCTGACGGACATCGAGTTCCGCAAGGCACTGTTCCTGCCCGAGGGCGAGGACCGCGCCGTACGTCTGACCCTCTCCTCGCAGAACGCGGCGTTCACGATCGCGTCCAAGGGGCAGGACGAGGGCGCCCGGGCCGTGCACGCCGGCGGAGTCGTGCGCTCGGGGCAGCCACGACCGGCAGGGCCCCCCGCCGACACCGAAGCCCTCCGGGCCCGCGCCCGGCGCCGGCTCGACGGCGAGGACTGCTACACGGAGCTCGCCGCCCTCGGCTACCACTACGGGCCCGCGTTCCGCGCCATCGACGAGGTGTGGATCGGCTCCGGAGAGGTGCTCGCCCGGCTCCGCCCGCCCACGGCGATCGGTGACGACGCGGCCGGCCACCACATCCATCCCGTACTGCTCGACGCCTGCTTCCAGTCGCTGCTGACGACACAGCTGCTCGATGCCGAAGACACAGACGCGGGCGGACCGGGGCGGCAGACCACCGGAATCCGCCTGCCCCTGTCGATCGAGGAACTGCGCCTCGCCCCGGTGGGGGACCGGCCGATCTGGGTACACGCCACGGTGACCCGCGACGGCGCGGACGAACTCGTCGGGGACATGGCCGTATACGCGGACAGCGGCGAACCCCTCGGCGGCATCAACGGATTCCGCGCCGCCGACGTGGAGAAGGCGTCCACCACGGTCGGGCTCGGCACGATCGACTCCTGGCTCGCCGAGACCGTCTGGATCGACAGCCCCGTCGAACCCACGATGGACGAGGCCGAGCACGGAGCGGCGACCGGCGCTGCGAGCCGGCCCGCCGGGTCCACCGGCGGTGACTGGCTGATCTTCGCCGACAGCCGGGGCGTCGGCGACGCCCTGAGCGCCCTGCTCGCCGCGCGGGGCGAGCGCTGCCACCTGGTGCGCCCCGGCGACACGTACAGAAGAGGTGGCGAAGACAGCGAGTTCACCGTGGCCCCGGGGTCCGCCTCCGACCTGGAGCGGCTCTTCTCGGACCTGAACGAAGGCAAGGACGGCCGACACGGCGTCGGCGAAGGCGACGTGAGGCCCGTCGGGTCCATCGTGCATCTGTGGAACCTCGATCTGCCGCAGCTCGCCGAGACCTCGCCGCAGGACCTCGCACGGCACAGCGGCACCGGAGCCTACTCACTGGTCGCGCTCGCCCGGACACTGCTCCGCCGCGGGGCGGCGGGCCGGCTGCATATCGTGACCCGCGGCGCCCAGCACGTCGAGCCCGGCGAGACCGTCGAACCGCTGGGAGCGCCCGCGTGGGGGGTGGGCCGGGTGCTCAGGCACCAGGAGCTGACCTCCCACCCCGGCAAACTGATCGACCTGGACCCCCGGGTGCCGGGCGACGAGGAGTGCCGGGCCGAGGCCCACGCACTGCTGCTTGAGCTCCTGAGCGACGACGAGGAGGAGATCGCGTTCCGTGGCACGGCCCGCCGCACCAGCCGCATCCGGAGGGCCGAACAGCTGACGCATCCCCTCCCGCTGCGACTGCGCACCGACGCGGACTACCTGGTCACCGGCGCCTTCGGAGCGCTCGGCCGACTGCTCTGCCGGACGCTGGTCCGGCGTGGGGCGCGCAGTCTGATCCTGATCGGACGCACCGCGCTGCCGGAGCGTTCCGCCTGGCGGGAGCTGGGCCCCGACACCGCCGCGGGCCGTGCCACCGCCTTCGTCAAGGAACTGGAGGCGCTCGGGGCACGGGTCGTCCTGGCCCCGCTCGACATCACCGATGAAACCGCCTTCACGGCCTGGCTGGACGCCCACCGGCGCACCGACCCGCTGCCGATCCGTGGCGTGTTCCACCTCGCAGGTCAGGTCCGTGACACCCTCGTCGAAGACATGGACCACCGGACGTTCTCCGAGGCCCACGACCCGAAGGCCATCGGTGCCCACCTGTTGCACCGCCACCTCCGGGACGAACCGCTCGACCACTTCGTACTGTTCGCCTCGATCGCCTCGCTGCTCACCACGGCGGGCCAGACCAACTACGCCGCGGGTAACGCGTTCCTGGACGCGCTGGCCCAGCACCGCCGGGCACTCGGACTGCCGGGACTGAGCGTGGACTGGGGCCCCTGGGCCACCGGCATGATCGAGGAGCTGGGGCTCGTCGACCACTACCTCCACAGCCGCGGGATGAGTTCGCTCGCACCGGACGTCGGCATGGCCGTGCTGGAACGTGTCATCGGCCAGGACCGCGCCCAGCTGCTCGTCGCCACGGTCGTCGACTGGCCGGTCTTCCAGGCCTGGTACACCGCACCGCCCCGGTTGGTCGCCGAACTGGCGGCGGCCGCCCCCGCCAAGACGCCCACCGGGCCGGGCGAGGGCATCCTCGAAGCCTTCCGCTCCGCCGACACGGCGGAGCGCCTGACTCTGGTGACCGGGCGGTTCATCGAGCTGACCGCCTCGGTACTGCGGACCGGCCCCGACCGGATCGACCCGCAGGCCGGGCTCAACGCGCTGGGACTCGACTCGCTTCTGGCGATGGAGCTGCGCGCCCGGGTCAGCTCCGAGCTCGGCGTCGCCCCGCCCGTCGTGGCACTGCTGAGCGGCACCCCGGTCGCCGAGCTGATCACACAGCTCCACGACGCCCTGGCCGAGCTGGTCGCCCTCGAGGCCGGCGGCGGCGAAGCGGCCGAAGTCGAGGTGTACGAGGACGAACTCAGCCACCCGCTGACGCAGAACCAGAAGGCCCTGTGGTTCCTCAGGCAGCTCAACCCCGAGGGCTACGCGTACAACATCGGCGGCGCCGTCGAAGTCCGGGTCGCGCTCGATCCCGACCTCATGTTCGAGGCCGTGCGCTGCATGGTGGACCGACACCCCGCGCTGCGGACCAACTTCCTCACGGTCGACGGCGTACCGCTGCAAAAAGTTTCGCCGCAGGCGAGCCCGGACGTCGCCCTGTTCGACGTGCAGGACCAGGAGTGGGAAGACATCCATCGCACGATCGTGGCCGAGTACCGCAAGCCGTACGACCTGGAGACCGACCCGCTCTTCCGCTTCCGCCTCTTCAAGCGTGCCCCCGACCGCTGGGTGATCATGAAGGCGGTGCACCACATCGTCTCCGACGCGATCTCGACCTTCACCTTCATCGAGGAGCTCCTGGCGGTGTACGAGGGGCTGCGCCACGGCCAGGCCCCCTCGCTGCCACCCGTCACCGCCCGCTACCTGGACTTCCTCAACGCTCAGAACCGCTTCCTGGCCGGGCCCGCCGCGCCGCGCATGCTCGACTACTGGCGCTCCCACCTGCCGGCCGAGGTACCGACCCTCGAACTCCCCGTCGACAAGCCCCGCCCCGCCGTGCAGACACACAACGGCGCCTCCGAGTTCTTCGTCCTGGACACCGAGCTGAGCGCCCGGGTGCACGCCCTGGCCCGCGAGCACGATGTGACTCCGTTCATGGTGCTGCTGAGCGCCTACTACGTGCTGCTGCAGCGCTACTCCGGCCAGGACCAGGTCATCGTGGGCAGTCCGGTGACCGGCCGGACCGAGCAGGAATTCGCCTCCGTCTACGGCTACTTCGTCAACCCGCTCCCGCTGCACGCGGATCTGTCCGACGACCTCTCGGTGGCCCGGCTGCTGCAAGAGGTCCGCACCACCGTGCTGGGCGGCCTGGACAACCAGGAGTACCCGTTCGTCCTCCTGGTCGACAAGCTGGGACTCCAGCACGACCCCAGCCGCTCCGCGGTGTTCCAGGCCATGTTCATCCTGCTCACCCACAAGGTCGCCACCGAGAAGTACGGCTACCGGCTCCAGTACATCGAACTCCCCGAAGAAGAAGGTCAGTTCGATGTGACGCTGTCGGTGTACGAGGACGAGGCGGAGCACCGCTTCCACTGCGTCCTGAAGTACAACACCGACCTGTTCCTGCCGGAGACCATGCGGCGGATGGCATCGCACTACACCGCACTGCTCGACAGCATGACCCGCGCCCCGGCGGACCGGCCCACCTCCCGGCTGGAGATGCTGGGCGCCCAGGAACGGGAGCGGCTGGTCGGCGAATGGAGCGGCGCCGGGCGCACCGCACTGCCCCCGGCAGCGGGGGAGAGCGAGGCGGACGGCTTTCGCCCGGTGCATCAGCTGATCAGTGAGACCGCCGCCCGCTGCCCGGACGCCGTGGCCATCACGGTCCCGGCGCTCCAGGGGGCGGCGCACCGGCTGACGTACGCGGAACTCGACCGCAGGTCGGGCGAGCTGGCCCGGCGGCTGCGCGGGCTCGGGACCGGTGCGGGGTCGGTGGTGGCGCTCTGCCTGGACAAGTCACCCGAACTCATCATCGCGCTGCTCGCCGTCCTCAAGGCCGGCGGGGCCTACCTCCCGATCCCCGCCGACCACCCGGCCGACCGCGCCGCCCAGACCGTACGGGCCGCGGGCGCCACCCTCGTCGTCGTCGAGGACGACGCCCGCCGGGACCGGCCGGCGGGGCTGCCGGTCCGGACACTCGCACTGCGGGAACTGTACGAGGCGGACCCGGACGCGGCTCCCGAGCCGGACGGCCGGAACGCGAGTGGGCCTGGGGCCGATGACCCGGTCGTCGGCCCCGACTCGACCGCCTACATCATCCACACCTCCGGCTCGACCGGCCTGCCCAAGGCCGTGCGGGTCAGCCACCGCAACCTCGCCTCGGCCTACGCGGCCTGGCTCCAGGAGTACCGGCTTGACCGCGACGTGCGGGTGCACCTCCAGATGGCCGCCCCGTCGTTCGACGTCTTCACCGGCGACGTGGTGCGGGCGCTGTGCTCGGGCGGCAGCCTGGTGCTGGTCGACCGCGACCTGCTCTTCGACACCGAACGCCTCTACACCACCATGCGCAAGGAGCGCGTCGACTGCGCGGAGTTCGTCCCCGCCGTCGTACGCGGCCTCATGGACCACTGCGAACGCTGGGGCCGACGCCTGGACTTCATGCGTTTGCTGGTCGTCGGGTCCGACGTGTGGAAGGCCGGGGAGTACCGCAGGCTGCACGACCTGTGCGGGCCCGGCACCCGACTGATCAACTCCTACGGGGTCACCGAGGCGACCATCGACAGCGCCTTCTTCGAAGGGCCCGTCGACGACCTGGAACCCGGCCGGACGGTACCGATCGGACACCCCCTGGGCAACAGCACGCTCCATGTGCTCGACCGGCACGGCGAGCCGGTGCCGCCCGGTGTACCCGGCGAACTGTGGATCGGCGGCGAGGGCGTCGCGCTCGGGTACGCCGGCGACCCCGAGCTGACGGACCAGCGCTTCGTCACCCGGACCTTGAGCCGTGAGCCGGACGCCGCCCCCGTACGCCTCTACCGCAGCGGCGACGCGGCACGCTGGGACGCGGACGGCCGGGTCCATCTCCTCGGCCGGTTCGACGACCAGGTCAAGCTCCGGGGCCATCGCATCGAGATCGGCGAGATCGAGGCACACCTCGCGCAGCGGCCCGAGCTGGCCCGGACGGTCGTCACGGTGCGCCCCGACGCCCGAGGTGAGGACGTGCTCGTCGCCTACTGCGTACCGGCCCAGGGAGCCACACCGGACGGGCGTGCGCTGCGCCGGCACCTCGGGGACCGGCTGCCCGCGTACATGGTTCCGGCACACTTCGTCGTACTCCCGCAGCTGCCGCTGACCGCCAACGGCAAGGTCGACCTCGCTTCCCTGCCGGTGCCCCGGCCCGACGCGGACGACGCGCCCGAGGAGACACCGCGCACACCCTTCGAGCTGAGCATGGCCCGGCACTGGGAGGAACTGCTCGGACTGGAACGGGTTGGCCTGACACAGGAGTTCTTCGAGGTCGGCGGCAGCTCCATCAAGCTGATCGAGCTGATCCACCGGCTCCGCAAGGAATTCGGCGTCGGCATCCCCGTCAGCCTCCTGTACCGGGTCACAACCCTGCACGGGATGGCCACGACGCTGGAGCGAATGGCCACCGGAAACGTCTCCGACGACCTGCCCTGCCTCAGCTTCAACAGCGAACGGGAGCCGACCGTGTTCTGCTTCCCGCCGGCGGGCGGCCACGGACTCGTCTACCGGGGATTCGCCGCCACACTGCCCGAGTACCGGCTGATCGCCTTCAACTACGTCCCGGGCGCCGACAAGGTGGTCCGCTACGCCGACCTCGTCGAATCCCAGCGGCCCGAGGGCAAGTGCCTGCTGCTCGGCTACTCGCTCGGCGGCAACCTCGCCTTCGAGGTGGCCAAGGAACTGGAGAACCGGGGCCGCGACGTCGCCCATGTGATCGTGCTGGACTCGCACCGCATCGTCGAGGCGTACGAACCCGGCCCCGAGCACATCGAGTTCTTCGAGGCGGAACTGACGGAACACCTGCGCAAACACACCGGATCGGACGCCGTGGCCCGCGAGACCCTCGACCACGCCGCCGAGTACCTGGCCTTCTCCGGGCGCACCCCGAACCTCGGAACGGTGTCCGCAACCGTCAGTGTGATCACCGACGAGGAGAAGACCGCACTCTACGCCGCGGGCGCGTCCGGCACCTGGCACGGCAGCTCGACCACGGCCAACGCCGTGCTGCGCGGCTCCGGGATCCACGCCGACATGCTCGACCCCAAGCACGCGGCGCGCAACGCCGAGCTGGTGCGCGGCATCCTCCAGGAGGGCGGCGCCGATGTCCGATGAGGCGGAGGACGAGTGGAGCGTCCCCGGCCGGGAGAAGGACGGCAGCCCCCGGGTCATCGTGATCGGCGCGGGCGTCGCGGGAATGTCCACCGGGTGCTACGCGCAGATGAACGGGATGCGCTCGCGCATCTTCGAGAAGCATGTGCTGCCCGGTGGCTGCTGCACGGCCTGGTCGCGCGAAGGCTACATCTTCGACTACTGCATCGAATGGCTGATCGGCACGGCCACCGGCAACGACGCCAACCAGGTGTGGCGCGAACTGGGGGCACTCGACGGCAAGACCATCACCAACTTCGACATGTTCAACCGGGTCGTCGACGAGACCGGCCGGTCCGTGACCTTCTACAACGACCCGGACCGGCTGGAACAGCACCTGCTGGGCATCTCGCCCGACGACGCCCGGCTGATCCGTTCCTTCTGCCGGGACCTGCGCCGGTTCGCCGACATCGAGCTGTATCCGTTCCTGACCGCCCCGGCCCTGCGCACCGTACGGGAGAGAGCGGCGCTGCTGCGCACCGTCCTGCCCGCGTTCCGGCTGTTCTGGCGCACGGCGGCCACGCCGATGCACGAGTTCGCCGACCGGTTCCAGGACCCGTTGCTCCGCAGGGCGTTCCGCAACATCTTCTTCCAGGACCCGGAGGGCTTCCCGCTCCTGCCGTACCTGTTCAACATGGCGGGAGCCCACCACCAGAACGCCGGGTTCCCACAAGGAGGGTCGCTCGGCCTGGCCCGGTCGATCGAGGAGCGCTACACCGGGCTCGGCGGCGAGATCAGCTACCGGGCACGGGTGGAACGGATCCTGGTCGAGGACGGGCGCGCCGTCGGGATCGAACTGCGCAACGGCAAGCGGTACTACGCCGACCACGTCGTCTCGGCCTGCGACGGCCACACCACGATCCAGGGCCTGCTGCAGGGCCGGTACACCGGACCGCGGATCGACAAGCTCTACGACGAACTGCTGAACCGCCCCGGCACGCTGTTCCCCGCGGTGGTCTCCGCCTTCGTCGGCATCCAGGGCGAGCTGGGCCCCGACCGGGCCCACAGCACCACGTACCTGCTCGACCCGCAGGACGCCGAGCAACTGCCCGGTGCCCTGCAGAGCAGCGTGGTGGTGCAGATGCGCTCCGACTACTCGGACGGATTCGCCCCGCCGGGAAGATCGGTCATCCACTGCACCTACTTCAGCGACTTCGCGTACTGGAAGGCGCTGCGCGCCGCCGACCGCAAGGAGTACCGCGCGAAGAAGCGCCAAGTGGCCGACTTCGTGCGGGGGTTCCTGGAGCGTCGGCTGCCGGGCGTGGGCGAGCGGATCGAACTGGTCGATGTCGCCTCCCCGGCGACGACCCGCCGCTACACCGGCAATTACGACGGTTCCATCCTGGCGTGGAAGGCGTTCTCCGAGGCCGACGACATCGCGGCCAAGCTGGTCGGCAAGGACCGCATGCGCCTGCCGGGCCTGCGCGGATTCTCGATGGCCGGGCAGTGGGTCGGCATGGGCGGCCTGATCCGCGCCGCGTCCACCGGGCGCTTCGTCGTCCAGTACCTCTGCGATGAGCTCGGGCGCGGGTTCACGGCATCAGAGAGCCGGGGCACCGAACCCTGGCATCCGGGAAAGCTGGGCCGACTGCCCCAGCTCGACAACTGGTCCATGCGTGGTGACACCCGCACATGAGTACCGAGGAGAACAGGTTCATGCCGCGTTCCGAACGAGAGTCGATGATCATCATCGGCGCAGGGCTGGGCGGTCTGTCCACCGGGTGCTACGCCCGGATGAACGGCTACCGTACCCATGTCCTGGAGATGCATGAACTGCCCGGCGGCTGCTGTACGGCCTGGGACCGCGGCGACTTCAGACTGGATCCCTGCGTCAGCTGGCTCCTGGGCAGCGGCCCCGGCAACGAGATGCACCAGATCTGGCTGGAGCTCGGTGCGTTGCAGGGCAAGGAGATCCGGCACTTCGACGTGTTCAACGTCGTACGCGGCCGGTGCGGCCGGGCCGTGTACTTCTACTCCGACCCCGACCGGCTCCAGGCCCATCTCACCGAGCTCTCGCCCGCCGACGCGGCTCTGATCGGGGACTTCTGCAAGCAACTGCGCGGCTTCCGCAAAGCCCTGACCGTCTATCCCTTTCTCAGACCGGTCGGACTGATGCCGGTGATGGAACGCTGGCGCATGCTGGCCTCCTTCATCCCGTACTTCAACGTCGTACGCAAATCCATCAACGTACTGATGACCGACTACTCGGCGAGGTTCAAGGACCCGCTGCTGCGCGAGGCGTTCAACTTCATCCTCTACGAGAAGCATCCGGCGTTCCCCGTACTGCCGTTCCACTTCCAGCTCGCCTCGCACGCCAACCTCTCCGCGGGCGTCCCGGAAGGGGGTTCGCTCGGGCTGGCCGAGTCGATCGAGCGGCGCTACCGCAAGCTCGGCGGCGAAGTGACGTACAACGCCAAGGTCGAGGAAGTGCTCGTCGAGGACGACCGCGCGGTCGGGGTGCGGCTCAGCGACGGACGCGAACTGCGCGCCGACATCATCGTCTCGGCCTGCGACGGACGCACCACCATGATGGACCTGCTGAAGGGCCGCTACCTCAACGAGGCGTACCGGCGCCTCTACACCCGCACCATCCGGGAACCCGGCATGGTGTTCCCCGGCTACTTCACGCTCTTCCTGGGCCTGCGCCGCGACTTCCCCGACGCCGACCCCTGCACCACCTATCTGCTGGACGAGACGGAAGCGGCCGGACTGACCGGCATCCGGCATCCCAGCATCAACGTCCAGTTCCGCAGCCGGCACTACCCCGAACTCTCCCCGCCCGGGACGAGTGTCGCGTACGTCACCTACTTCTGCGACATCGCCCCCTGGCGCGCCCTGGACGAAGGCCCGGAACAGGCCACCCGCAGCCGGGGCGGCCAGGAACTGCACACGCTTCCGGTGCGCCACGGCCGCGGGTACTACGCGGCCAAGCGCCGGGCCCGCGAGACGCTCGTCGCGTTCCTGGAGCGGAAGCACCCCGGCATCGCCGACGCGATCGCCGTCCGCGATGTGTCCAGCCCGCTCACCCAGGTCCGCTACACGGGCAACTACGACGGGACGGTGCTCGGCTGGCAGCCGTTCGTGGAGAGCGGGGAGACGCTGGAGAAGCTCATCAAACGGCACGGCCCCGGCCTGCCGGGGCTGCGGAACTTCTACCAGTCCGGCGTATGGGCGACCACCGGCGGCCTGATCCGGGCGGCGGCGGCCGGCCGGCACGTCATGCAGTTCATCTGCCGCGACGACGGCCGCCCGTTCACCGCGTCCATCGACGAGAGCGGCCCGTCACCGACCCATCGGGTCATCGAAGTGGGGCCCCGGCCGGCATCGCGGTCCGTTCCGGAGGGCCGAGCGGCTCCTGTCGAAAGTGAGGTAGCGCGATGAGGGCCAGGAAATGGGTGGTGCGCGAGCACATCGAGGGCGTCCCCGATGTCGAGCGGATCTACGGACAGGTCGAGGAGGAGATCGACACCGAACTCGCGCCGGACGAGATGTTGCTGAAGACGCGCTACGTATCGGTGGACCCCTACCTCCAGGGCATCGCGCTGGACACCCCGCTCGGTGCGCACATGGGCGGCGACTCGATCATGGAAGTGCTGGAGGCGGGGCCGCTCGCCGCCCACCGCCCCGGTGACCTGGTGCAGGGTTTCGGCGGCTGGCGCACCCACCTCGTCAGCAACGGCGCGGCCACCCCGTGGCAGACGGGCATGTTCCCGATGGTCTTCCCGGCTTTCCGCCGCCTTGACCCCGACTGGTACGACGACGCGCTGCCGCTCCACACCGCACTGGGCGTCATGGGCGGCCCCGGCATGACCGCCTGGGGCACCCTGACCAAGTTCATGTCGATCCGCCCGGGGGACACCGTCGTGGTCAGCGGCGCCTCCGGCTCCGTCGGCTCACTGGTCGGCCAATTGGCCAAGCTCGCGGGCGCCCGCGTGGTGGGCACCACATCGACGCCGGAGAAGGCGGACTACCTCGACGAGCTGGGATTCGACGCGATCGTCGTCTACCGCCACGGCGACAACAGCGAGGCCGTGCGGGACGCGCTGCTGTGGGCCGCGCCGGACGGCGTCGACAAGTACTTCGACAACCTGGGCGGCACCGTCACCGACGCGGTGTTCTCCATGCTCAACGTCGAAAGCCAGGTGGCCGTGTGCTGGCAGTGGGCCACCCAGGTGGGCCGCGAAGTCACGGGGCCGCGACTGCTGCCCTACATCATGTTCCCGCGCGCCCACATCCGGGGCATCTTCTCGCTGGAATGGTTCACCGAACAGAACTGGCGCGCGCTCCACGACGAGCTCGGTGGCCTGGTCCGACGGGGCGAGGTGCGCTGCAGACACACTCTCCACCAGGGCTTCGAGAACATCCCGGACGCCTACCGGAGTCTCTACCGGACCCCCGGCGCCAACCGGGGCAAGGTACTGGTCGAACTCTGACCCCGGCTCCGCACAACAACCGTAACTGCTTGCCCGAGTCCAGTAGTTCGCCGAACCCGCCGAACCCGCCGATGCCTGGAGGCCCCGTGTCCTGCCCCGCCGAAGCCCACGTCCGCCCCGGGCCGCCCCTGCCCCCGCTGCACCGGCTGGACTTCGAGCCACCCGGCCCGCCCAGGCCCGTCGATTTACCGGACGGGAACAGGGCCTGGCTGGTGAGCCGTTACGATGATGTGCGCATGGTCCTGACCGACAGCCGGTTCGGACGCGCCGGGCTCCACGCGCCGGACTCCCCGTCCCTGTCGGGCGAATCCGGCCTGGTGAGCAGCCTCGACCTGATCTTCAACCAGGACGGCGAGGACCATCTGCGGCTGCGTCGCACCATGCGGCGCGCGTTCACGCCCCGGGCCGTCGCCCGCTGGCGGCCCTGGATCGCCAAGATCGTCGAACAGTGCCTGGACGAACTCGCGGACTGCGCACGCCCGGCAGACCTGGTGGCCGGGTTCACCCTCCCGCTCCCGGTCGCCGTGATCAGCAGACTGATGGGCCTGGACAACGAAGCCCAGGAGCGGCTGCGTCACTGGAGCCAGTACGCCTTCTCCGACGGCTCCCACCCCGAGGAGGAAATGGCGTCCGCGCTGGCGGAGTTCGCCGCATTCGGAGCCGAGCTGCTGGCCGGGCGGCGCAGGGCGCCGGGCGACGATCTGCCCAGCGTGCTGGTCCGGACGGCGGACGAGGAGGGCGGCATCCCCGAGGGGCAACTCGTCGACTTCGTCTGCGGGTTGGTCGTGGGTGGCCATGACAGCACGATGACGATGCTCAGCAATTCGCTGCTCTATCTGCTCGGAGAGCGCCCGGAGGTCTGGCCCAGGCTCGGGGCGGACGAAGAGGCCGCCGGCGTACTGGCGGATCGCCTGCTGCACCTGATTCCGCTCGGAGACGACCGGGGTACCGCACGTTATGCGTCCACCGACACGGAGGTCGGCGGCGTGACGATCCCGGCGGGCTCGGTGGTTCTCGCCGACTGCGGCGCGGCCAACCGCGACCCCGAGGTGTTTCCGCCCCGGCCGCTCGACGACCTCTTCGCCCCCCTGGCGGCGCCCACCCTGGCGTTCGGGGCGGGCGCGCACTACTGCCTGGGCGCCTGGGTGGCGAGACTGGAACTCCAGCTGGCCCTGCACCGGCTCGCCGCACGCTTTCCCGGCCTGCGCATGGTCCAGCCCGCCGAAGAGGTGGAATGGCACCTGGGCACCACCTCCCGCAGCCCGCGGCGGATCACCGTCACCTGGTAGCGGCGACGCCCGCGGTACGGGAGGTCAGCCGCGGGGCTCCGGCCAGTCCTGGGCCTGCGCCCATGCGGCGTAGGAGGTCCAGGGGACGGTGGGGAAGTGCGTCCGCAGCGCCGCCAGGTCCACCTGGTAGCCACCGCTCACAAAGAAGCTGTACATGGCAAACATGTCGGGGTTCGCGGTGCGTAGGTCCTCCAGCGAGGACTGGCGGAACGCGACCGTGCCACCTGCGGCCCGCCCGATCTCCTCGGCCATCCGGACCGGTGTGGGATCGTCGCCCGCCACCTCGATCCGCTGTCCGGTCCAGCGGTCCGGATCCGCGACCACCGCGGCGACGACCCGCCCCAGGTCCTGCCGTGCCACCTGTTGGAGGGGAATGTCGCCAGGCATCGGCATGGTGAGGAGACCGGCGGCCACCTCCTCCCGGGAGCCCAGGGCATTGTCGTAGAAGTACGTCGGTGCCACCACCGTCGCCGGCAGTCCCGAGCGGGCGAGCAACTCCTCGGTCCTGGCCTTGGTCTCGAAGTGCGGGACACCGGTGTCCCGGTCCGCACTGGCGACCGAGGCCAGCACCAGGTGGGGGAGTGCGACATCGGCCGCCGCCCGTACGATGGCCGCGCCCTGGGCGACCTCGGCGTCCAAGCCGTCCTGGAACGGGGTCGTGACGGCGAAAGCGGCCGCCGCGCCCCGGAAGGCCTCCGCGAGCGAGGCCGCGTCGAACAGATCGCCCGGCACGACCTCCGCTCCGGCCGCCGCCAGCGCCCGGGCCCGCCCGCTGCCGGGATCACGCACCACGGCCCGTACGGCACGGCCCGCCTCCAGCAGGGCGGCGACCACCGCGCCACCCTGCCCGCCGGTCGCGCCGAGCACCGCTGTCGGCATGAGGTCTCCGTGCACGTGGTCTCCCTGATCGAGCGATATGGGTCCATGCTGACCCGGGGATGGCCTGCCCTGCCACCGGAAGGGAGCCGGCGGCGTCGGAGGTGATGTGCCGGATGGCGGAAGGCTCAGCCGCTGGAGCCGGAGCCGGCGGCGTTGCGCCAGACGGTGAGGTCCAGCGTCAGGTATTTGCTGGGCGACTCCTCGCCCGAAAGACCCTGGATGGTCACGAGGCCCATGTGGCCCGTACCCGTCGTGACACAGATCTGCCTGCCCTTGGAGACCGTGTTGAGGTAGATGGTCTCGGTGAACCGGGTGTCCGCGCGGCATGCCTCCAGGGATCCCTCCTGTCCCGGGTCGAGCAGCACCAGGCTGCCGCCTGTGGTCTCGGCGTCGAGGTATCCGCCGGTGTCGTAGGAGAGTTCGTACCCACCGTCCTCACCCTGCTGGGGCCGGACGTTGTCGTCCCCGAGTGTCAGGTGGTAGCCGGCCGTCAGGTTGATGCCCTTGTATTCGACGGGCTTCGCCTGGGGCTTGGTGCTCGGCTCGGAGTCGGCCTGCCGGCCCCCGTTCTGCTTCCCGGTCGCTTCGCTCGTCCGCTTGCTGCCCGAAGAGCCGTCCGCCTGATTCCCCTGGTCGTTGTTCTTGAGCAGGAAGTACAGCGTGCCACCGGCCACGACACCGAGGACCAGCGCGGCGGCGATGGCGGTGACCGCCCGTCGCTTGCCGGAACCCTCGGGGCGCTGGGGCGCCTGGGGCCCGGGGCCGCCGGGGTAGGTCTGCGCCTGCGACGGCATCTGGGTCGGGGCGTACGCGTGGGCATGCGCCTGGGCCGGCCCGTGTCCCTGGGACGGATGGGGCACCTGGTACGGGGGCTGTGGCTGGGGCGGTACGGGCGAGGGCTGCGCCGTCTGGGTGGGCTGCTGCGCCACGGGCGGACCGAAGCCCTGCGGCGGGGTGGCCGGGGCCACCGGAGCGGTGGGGGAGTACCCAGCGGGCGCGGTGGGGGCGTAGGCAGCGGGCGGGGCGGCGGCCGGGGGCGGCGGCGTCTGGACCGGGGCCGGGGCCGCCGTGCGCACCGTGATGTCGGCCGAGACCGGGGCGGGCAGCCAGTCCTCGGGGCGGCGCAGCACCGTCTCCGCGTTCGCGGACTGGCAGAGCGCGATCACCTCGGCGATCGACGGCCTGGCCGCCGGGTCCTTGGCGAGGCACCGGCTGACCAGCTCCATCAGCCGCTCCGGCACGCCGGTGAGGTCGGGCTCCTCATGGACGATCCGGTAGAGCACGCCGTGCGAGGTTCCCTCGCCGAACGCGGGCGAGCCGGTCGCCGCGTACGCCGCCACCTGGCCGAGCGCGAAGACGTCGGTGGCCGGGGTCACCCTGCGCCCGGCCGCCTGCTCCGGTGCCATGAACGAGGGGGTGCCGATGGTGACGCCGCTGCCGGTGAGCGAGGTCGCGTCGGCCGCGTGGGCGATCCCGAAGTCGATGACGCGGGGGCCGTCGGCGGCGAGCAGCACGTTGGACGGCTTGAGGTCACGGTGGACGATGCCCGCGCCGTGGATGACGTGCAGGGCCTCGGCCATGCCCGCGATCAGCAGCACCACCGTCTCCACCGGCAGCGCCCCGTGCGCGACGACCGCGTCGGCGAGCGAGGGGCCCGGCACGTACGCGGTGGCCAGCCACGGATGGGCGGCGTCGGTGGCGGCGTCGATCACCGGCGCGGTGAACAGGCCCTGCACGCGCTGCGCCGACTTGACCTCCTGCGCGAAGCGGCGGCGGAATTCGGCGTCCTCGCCGAACTCGGGCCGGATCACCTTGATGGCCACCGGCCGCCCCCCGGGTGTGTACGACAGGTACACCTTGCCCATACCGCCCGCGCCGAGCTTGGCGGCGAGCCGATATCCGGCGATGGTGGTCGGGTCGTCTCCCCCAAGTGGCTGGAAGACCTGTGAGGCGCTTCCCGGGTCCGGCTGCTGACCACTCATCACTAACGTCTCCCACGCAGAACGTCGATATCGAAACGGCACCCTATACAAGTCCGGGCCATCGGTGCCCGTTCCGGCCAGGTGCTCAGGACCGGGAGGACGTCGTGGGGGACGGGCCCGGTTGCAGATCCGGTTCACGGGGCAGTCTGCGGGCCGCGTAGGTGCCCGCGCCCGCCGCCAGCAGCATCACGCAGCCCGCAAAGATCAGCCCCGCCTGGCGCAGCCCGAGCCAGGTCGCCAGGGCGCCCACGCCGACCACCGGCAGGGAGATCCCGCCGTAGGCGACGACGAAGAAAGCCGAGATGGTGCCGCCGCGATGCTGTGCCGGGGCCGCGCCGCTGATCAGGGTGAGCGCGGCACGGAAGGCCAGCCCCTGGCCGGTGCCGCCGCACAGGGCGCCGAGGACGAGCAGCAGCAGGGATTCGGCGACCAGTGACGAGGCCACCAGCAGCAGTCCGACGACGAGGATGCCGCAGCCGACCGGGAGCGCGAGGCGTGCGCCGATCCGCTGGGACAGGGACTGTCCGGCGGTCGAAGCGAGGAACACGGAGAAGACCACGGCACCCGAGACCGCCAGATTGCGCACGCCCAGCGTGTGCGAGGCGAAGCTCGGCGCGACCGCGGTGAACAGGCCGAGAAGCGCGAAACCGGCGAAGGCCGCCAGCGAGGCGGGCAGGAAGACGCCCTTCACCTCGGGGGGCACGGAAAGGCCCTGCGGCCTCAGACGCGGCCGGCGCTTCGGTTCGGCGACGGTCTCCGGCAGGAACCAGGTGATCCCGCAGGCCAGGGCCACCAGACCCAGATGGACCCAGAACGGCAGCGTCAGCGGCCAGGGCGTGTACTGCGCGAGGAACCCGGAGAGCAGCGGGCCGCAGCCCAGACCGCCCATGTTCGCCGCGGTGGCGGCGAATCCCGCACGCGCCTTGTGCCCGGGTGCCGCCAGTTCGATCACGGCCGCCGTCGCCGCGCCGCTCAGCAGACCGGCCGCGCAGCCGGACAGCAGTCGCCCCGCGAAGAGCAGCGGCAGACCGCCTTCCAGCAGGAAACACCCCGCACTCGCCGCCGACAGGCCCAGGGCGCACAGCAGCACGGGTCTTCGGCCGGTCTCGTCGGAGTAGTTCCCCGCCACCAGCAGCACCGTGATGACCGCGACGGCGTAGACGGCGAAGACGACCGTCACCATCAGCTCGGAGAATCCGAGCTGCTCCTGGTAGAGCCCGTACAGCGGGGTGGGCAGGGTGGTCCCGGCCATCCCGATGGCGAATACCAGGGCGGCAGCCACGTAGCCGGGCCGCCATCCGCCGCCGGCGCTGCCTGTGCATTCGCGAGCACTCACACACATCACCTCGCGACCGATGCCCGGGCGCGGCCGGGCCCGGAGGGGTCAGTCCCAGAGCTCGTGTGTCATGACCCGCTCGGTGTATGCCGGCCTGCCGTCGGTGTAGACGAGCTGCATCCGGGTGAACTGCCGCAGGTGGGGATCGGTCTTCCAGGTCTCCGGGCGGTCCAGCCGGATGATGACGGGGTAGGTGTGGAACTTGCCGGCCGCGCAGTAGGGCTCGCAGTCGTTCACCGCGTCAAGTGCCCTGCCCGCGGCGGATGTCGGTCCCCAGTGGGACCAGTGGATGTCGATGAGGCGGTTGTTGCCGTCACCGCAGGCGAGCAGGAAGTCGCCCGGGCGTACCTGTGGGTTCGAGAAACAGTCGACGGCCACCACACGGGCCGGTGAGCGGGACTCCGTGGCTGCGGGTGCTGACGCGGAAGCGGATGCCGGTACGGGAATCGCCGCCGCGAGTGCCGTGGCGGCGCACAGCATGATCGCTGTCCTGAATTTGCGTGTGTGCATGTCGGCTCCTCGGCTGCCTCATGTCGGGCCCACGCCGACCGGCGCGGTCGTCGTCGTGGCGCCCTTCTTCCAGCCGTCGTCCTGAAACGACAATATGGCCACACCCAGTGATACACCACCCGCACGGGCTATAACAGTGCAAAACTGGCATGAAAGGTGCATCGTGTGCTTCTGGCGCCAGTGTGCTTCTGAAGCCGGCAGCTACGCCCCTGAAGCTCGTCACCGACCGGGCGGTACGGGCGGGGCCGTGCGCAGTGTGCGGGGCGCGGGCTCCGCGTGCTCCGCGGCGGCCTCCCATTCCGCACGGCTGGGGCCCTCGAACCGGGGTGTGAAGTCCGGGTGTTGGTCCAGCCAGTGCGCAAGCCGGGCGCGTACTTCCTCGGTGCCGTACGCCTGATCGGCGGTGAGAAGGAGGTGGCGGACCTTCGCGCGTGCGCGCATGACCAGCGGGTCGTCGAACGCGCAGGCGGCGAGGGCGGCCCGCTCGCGGGCCGGGGCGCTGGGGGATTCCGCCGACACCCGTGCGGGGTCGGCGAGTTGAGCCGCGTCGGCCCGGTCGGCTGCGACCTGGGCGTCGAACCGTACGCGCAGGGTCCGCGCCAGCCAGCGGTGGTATTCACCGGTGAACGCCGCCGGCTCCGAGGCGGCCCCGGCGTGGTGGGCCACCCACTGCGCCGCCTCCAGGGCCATGGCCACTCCCTGCCCCATTGTGGGGTTGGTGTACGCGACCGAGTCCCCTACACCGACGAGGCCGGTGACCACGGGCCCGTCGGCGTCGGTCAGCGCGGTCCAGCGATTGTGCAGGCCCCCCATGGCAAGCACTCCGGAGACCGCCTCGGGCTCCAGCCCCAGCCAGGCGGCGATGGCGGGAAACGTTCGCCCGACCCTCTCGAACACCGCGGGGTCGCGCAGCGCCGCTCGGGTGGGGTCGGTGGTGGACACCGTCAGGGACGCCGCGAAGATGCCGTTGTCGGACGGGAACACCCCGCCGACGGCGAAGGCCGAGGACGAGCCCGCCTTGACACGTCCGGGATCGCGCGGCCCGTCGGGGCGCAGCCGGTACCAGCGGCAGAAATACGCGATTCCTACGCGGTGGTTCTCCACGACGGCCTCCCGGCAGCCCTCCGCGGCGAGCCACCGGGGCACCGGGGACCGGCGGCCTCCGGCGTCGAGCACCAGATCCGCATCGTGCGTCCGTGCCCCGGACCGTACGCCCCTGACCAGCGGAATGTCGCCGCGCCGGTCGACGAGGAGCCCGTCGACCGGCTCCCCGAGCCGCACCTCGACACCCGGCTCGCGGTGCACCGCGTCATGCAGAACGGCCTCCAGTACGATGCGCCGGGTCTGGATCGTCACCAGATCCTCGTCCCCGGGGCGGGCGGGGCCGCGCTCGTCGAACCAGTCGAGTTCGTTGCGTTCCCGGGCCCCCATGCGCAGCATCGCGCCGTACACGTCCGGAACCTCGGCGCGCAGTACGGTGCGGACCGGGGCGAGGAGGCCGTGCGGCTGGACCGCCTGCGGCACACCGGGGCGGTGCCAGTCGAAGAAGTCCCGGTCGAGATCCGGTCCCGGCCGGCGGCCGTCCCGCTCGAACAGGGTCACCGGGTGACCCCGGCGCGCCAGGAACAACGCCGCGGCCAGGCCGCCGATCCCGCCGCCGACAATCGCAACCCGCGTCAATGTGGTTCCCTCCACGCCGTGTTGCGAACCAACCGTATCCCAGTCTCCGCGGGGCCGGTCGCCGCGGGTGACCAGGTGGCGCGGCAAGGGGCGTGGGCGGAATCAGCCGCGCTCCACCAGCCGCTCCGTCGCCGACCGGGCCATGCGCAGTGCGCTCGCGCGGTCCGCTCCGCGCTGGCCGAGGACCACCCGCGTGCTCAACCCGTCCAGCAGGGCGAGGAGTTCGGAAGCGCGGACCGCCGCATCGAGGTCCTCGGCGAAGCGGCCCTGCCGCACTCCCTCGGCGAGGAGTGATTCGAGGTCCTCCTGCCAGCCGCGATCGATCTCCGCCTGGGCCTGCCGAAGCGGCTCGTTCGACGCCGTGCGCGCCCACAGCTCGATCCACAGGGTCCAGCGCGGATCGCGCGGCCCACGGGGGAGGTACAGCTCGACGAACTGGCTCAGCTTGCGTACGGCGCCGGCCCGGCCGGCCAGCAGCACCCGGCGCTCCTCGGTGAGCGCGCTCTCGCTCCAGCCCAGCACCTCCAGGAGCAGCCGGTCCTTGCTGCCGAAGTAGTAGAGGATGTGGCCGCCGCTGGTGCCGAGGCGTTTGGCGAGTGCCGACATGGTGAGTGCGGCGAGGCCGTCCTCGGCGATGGCCGCCATCGCCTCCTCCAGCATGCGTTCCCGGGCCAGATGCCCGTCCCGCCGTCGCGCCGTCGCTGCCACGCCGCCCCTCCTCTTCCGTGAACCCCGTGACGACCTTACGGGACACCCGACGGGCCATCGATTTCGACGGAGGTCTTGACGTGCCCCCGGAGACACATCTTGAATGCCGTTCTAACTTTTAGAACGGCATTCAAAGTGCTCGGTCCGGTGCTCCGGAGCATGCACGGATGAGGGGCAGGCCGCATGACGCAGCAGGAGTCGACCGTGAGGGCGCCCGGCGGGACGATGGCCACCGACCAGGTCTTCCAGGTCGAGACCAACGGCATCGAACCGGTCCCCGACGAGGACCGCCACGGCAGCGCCAAGGATCTGTTCTGGCTCTGGTTCGGCTCCAACCTCACCTTCACCTACGTCATCAACGGCGCCCTGGCCGTCGCCTTCGGGCTGTCCTTCTGGCAGGCGACCGGGGTCGTCGTCATCGGCGGACTGGCGTTCTTCGCCATCAGCGCCGCCGGACTGAGCGGCGTGCGTACCGGCACCGCCACCCTCGTGATCTCCCGCGCCCCCTTCGGCGTACGCGGCAACTGGCCCGCGGGCATGCTCAACTGGGTGGTCAGCATCGGCTACACGATTCTCAACACGGTCGTGGGCACGCTCGCCCTCGAAGCGTTCTTCGCCGATCTGGGATGGGTGTCCGGCCACACCGGGCGGGCCCTCGCCCTGCTGATCACCCTCGCACTGACCTTCGTCGTCGCCCTCTGGGGCCACGCCACCGTCCAGTTCGCCGAGCGCTGGATCGCGTACGTCCTGGCCGTCGGTTTCGCCGTGCTCCTGGTGTTCCTGCTGCCGGGCGCCGACACCGGCGGGGTGGCGGCCCGGCCCGGGGCGTCCGGGTGGAGCCTGGCCTTCGTCGTGATGCTGGCCGGGCCGTTCTCGTACGTCCCGATGCCCGCCGACTACACGCGCTACCTGCCGAGGACGACCTCCCTGCGGTCGCTCACCTGGTACGGGGCCCTCGGGGGCTTCGTCTCGTCGGTCGCGCTGGGCGTGGCCGGGGTGGCCGCCGCCACGCAGACGGACATGACCGACGCCGTGGCAGGCACGGAGAAGCTGCTGCCGGGCTGGTTCCAGCCGCTCTTCCTCGCCCTGGTGCTCGGCGGCTCCGTCACCAACTCGATCGTCACGCTCTACTCGTCGAGCCTGAACCTCCAGGTGCTCGGCGTCCCGTGGAGCCGCTCCAAGGCCATCATCATCAGCGCGGCGGTCACCGCGGCCGGCTCCCTGTGCGCACTCTTCCTCACCGACTTCACCAGCTCACTGCTGTCCTTCCTCTCCCTGCTGATCATCGTGTTCGCACCCTGGGGCGGCGTGTTCCTCACGGACATGATCATGCGCCGCTGCCGCTACGACGCACCGGCACTGCACGCCGGCCCGGACGGCGCCTACTGGTACCGGTCCGGCTACCACCCCGCCGGCATGACCGCACTGCTCGTCGGCATGGTCTTCGCCGCGCTCACCTGCGATTCCGAGCTGTGGACCGGCCCGTTGGTCGCACCGCTGGGCGGCGCCGACCTGACCCTGCTCGGGTCCGTCGTCTCGGGGCTCGTCTACTGGGCGCTCGCCCGGCGGACCGTCGCACCGCACACCGCCCTCTCCTGACCCGGCCCTGCCGAGTCACAGCACCGAACCACCTGCCCAGCGAACGCAACACCGCACCGACCGCACCACAAGGAGTCACCGCACATGGCCAGCCCCGCCCGCCCCGCCCACCTCGTCCTGCGCAACGCCCGCATCCACACCGTCGACCCGGCGTTGCCCGAGGCGCAGGCCATGGCGGTGGTCGACGGCCGCATCGCCTGGCTCGGCTCCGACGAGGAAGCGAACGGGTGGACGGGAACCGAAACCCGAGTGATCGACGCCGAGGGCAAGTTGGTACTGCCCGGCTTCGTCGATGCCCACAACCACGTCCGGCTCGGCTCGGACGACGCCTGCGTCCAGCTCTCCGGTGCCACAACTCTCGACGAGGTCCATGCCCGCATCCGCGCCTGGCACGCCGCCAACCCCGACGCCGAGTGGATCGAGGCGGAAGCCTTCGACTACTCGGCCATCCCGGACGGCCGGATGCCCACCACCGCCGACCTCGACCCGGCCACCGGCGACGTACCGGCCTTCGTGCTCAGCTACGACGTGCACACCGCCTGGGTCAACACCGAGGGCCTGCGCGCTCTCGGCATCGACCGCGACCACACCCACCTGCCGTTCGGCGAGGCTGTCACCGACCCGGCCACGGGCGAACCCACCGGATTCATCAAGGACTTCGCGGTCAAGGGCCTCTCCCGCGACGGACACCGCGCCCTGAAGCAGCTGGGCCTGCCGTGGGCCTCGGCGGACCGGCAGTACGGGCGGCTCGCCAAGTCGCTGGACGACGCCATCCGCTTCGGCATCACCACGGTGGTCGAACCCCAGAACTCCCTCGACGACCTCCCACTCTTCGACCGCGCCCGCTCCGAGGGCCGGCTCAGGTCCCGGATCGTCGCCGCCCTCTTCCACCCGCGCGGCACCACGGACGCCGACCTCGACGACTTCGCCACCGCCGCCCACCACTACGACGACGACCGCATCCGGGTCGGGCCGCTCAAGCTATACATCGACGACGTGGTGGAGCCGCGGACCGCGGCCCTGCTGGAGCCCTATGCGGGCTGCGGCAGGCACCGGGGCAACACCTTCTACCCGCCCGCGGAGTTCGCCGAGTTGCTGACGAAGCTGGACGCCCGAGGCTTCCAGTGCTTCGTCCACGCGACCGGCGACCGGGGCATCCGTACCGTACTGGACGCCGTCGAGCGGGCCCGCACGGTCAACGGGGAGCGGGACGCCCGCCACCAGGTCGTCCACGTCGAGTGCCTGGATCCCGACGACACCCCGCGGTTCGCCGCCCTCGGCGTGGTCGCGTGCATGCAGCCCCGCCACTGTGCCCCGGAGGTGGCCGGCCCCGGCAAGGACTGGGCGGAGAATGTCGGGGCCGAACGGTGGCACAAGGCGTGGCCGATGCGCAGCCTGCACAACGCCGGGGCCGTGCTCGCGCTCTCCAGCGACTGGAACGTGGCCGAGATGGACCCGATGGTCGGCATCCACACCGCGGTCACCCGTCGCCCGCTGGGCGGTGGCGAGCCCTGGATGCCGCAGGAGACGATCAGCGTGGAGACCGCGGTCCACGGCTACACGATGGGATCTGCCTACGCCAACTTTCTTGAGAACGAACGGGGTTCGCTGACCGTCGGCAAGGCCGCCGACTTCGTGGTCCTCTCCCGCGACATCCTGCGCGCCGCCCCCGAGGACATCCCCGGCACCGTGGCGGAGACCGTCGTGGTCGGTGGTGTGGTCGAGCACACCGCGTGAGTGAACCCGACGGCTCCCGGC
>NZ_JBHXTM010000075.1:0-32460 GCF_042677325.1 Streptomyces sp. NPDC127117 | reverse complement strand
CCCCGCCCCCGGGGCGGGGGGGGGGGGCCCCCGCCCCCCCCCCCCCCCCACTGCCGTGGCCCCGCTCCCGGCGCCTACTGCCGCACCACCCGGCGCCGCACCGACCGCGCCACCCGGCGCACCACCGCGTTGCGCGGCAGGAACGCCAGCTGCGCCGGGACCGCGCCCGGCAGCGCCAGCGAGGTCAGCCGCTTCCGCTTGAAGTACCGCCAGGTCGTGGTGTCCAGATGGGCGGCCAGATACCGCTCGGCGGCCGGCCGCAGCCCCGGGTAGATCCTCGGCTGCATCGCGAAGCCGACCGCGCTGACCAGCCCGGTCAGATCCGCCGCGGCCACCGGCTCGGCGCCCCGCGCCGCCCCCGACCGCTCGACGGCCGCCCGGTCCGTGACCTCCGGCAGCAGCGCGTCCACCAGCGTGACCGGGATGCGGTTGCTGTTCTCGTACGGGGCGAGCCGGTCCAGCAGTACCTCCGTGCCGACCCGGGCCACCGGCAGCCCGTAGAACGCCGAAGCGGTGAACAGCGCCGTCGAGAAACAGCCGACCACCAGCGCCGGCCGCATCCGCTGGTAGAGCACCTCGGCGAGGACCGGCGCGGTGAGCACCCCCTCGTCCAGCACCGTCAGCTCCGCGCCCAGCTTCTCGGCCTCCTCGCCCATCGCCCTCGACCACTGCGCCGGAGCCGTGGGATGCGGCTTGAAGACGAGACGGGTGTGGCCGAGCGCGACCGCGCCCCGCATCATCCGCAGATGCAGCTCCTCCTCCTCGGCCGCGCTGATCAGCCCGAGCGCCGAGAGGTACTGGCCCAGCAGCAGCGCGGGCGCCTCCACGGACAGAACCCCGTCCTGCGCCCCCGGCGCGTCCGCCAGCTCACCGAGCACCTTGAGGAACACCTCGCTCGGCACGATCTGCGGCGCCACCCCGAACTCCGTGAGCAGCAGCGGCTTCAGCCCCGGCACCAGGTCGAGGTGGAGCAGCCGGCGCACCCGGGTACCGACCAGCGGGTCGATCTTGTTGCGGGTGGGGCCGTAGCTCATCAGCCCGTCCGCGTACACATCGACCGGCGCCCCGGTGAAGATCTGCGCGACGGCCAGCGCGGGGTTGACCTGGATCGACTCCACCGCCAGCTCGATGTCGTCGTCGCCGAGCCCCCAGGCCAGCCGCAGGTGCCGTTCCCACAGCGGTACGTCGTCGGGGCGCGGCGCCCAGCCGCCCGGGTGGAAGGGGGCGATCGTCGTGTTCCACGACACCACGTCGTCGAACCGGCCGCGCAGCGCGTCGAAGCCGGGCATCGCGTCGAGGGAGGCCGTCGTCTCCGGTACGGCCGCGTTGTTCGAGACGAGCAGGATGCGGCGGTCGGCGTCCGCGAAGCAGCCCGCGTCGAGCGCGGCGGCGAGCGTGGCGGTGCCGTAGAGCGTGGAGGCGAAGAAGATCTGCGTGGTGCGGGGCGGGGCGGTGTTCACGCTGCCGACACCTCCTTGGCGCCGACGGCGGCCGGGCGGCGGCGCAGCCTGCGCAGCAGGGTGGCGCGCTGCACGTCCATCGAGTCGAGGGCCTCGTCGAGCACCTGCTGCGGCATTCGTCTGAGCGCGGCGGCACTCATGGACTTCAGGGTGCGGGCCACGGCGGGTTCGAACCTTTCGATCGAGCTCATGTGATGAGAAATGATCGCGCAATAGGTACGGACCGCTTTCGGCAGCAGCACCTGGGCATCGCGATCTTCCGAGGTTTCCCGAATGACCTGGTCGAACGAGCGAATGAAATCGAGCTGCCGTACGTCACCGATCTGCGTCAGCGAAGAAGCGACCCCGCGCCGGTAGAAAATTCCGAGAAGTCCCAGCACCGCGAAGGAATCGGCCTCGCGGTGCAGCCGCCAGATCCACGGGCGGTCCTCCGCGGTGCGCAGACCGTCCGTGAAATGCAGCAGCCCGCGGTCCAGCAGCCGACGGTGGTACAGCCCGGCCCAGGCGTACGGATAGTCCACCGAGGTGGACCGCTCGGCGGGCAGGATCGCGTCCCGCGGATCCATCACCTCGCCGCGCCTGCCGTGCGGGACGCGATGCACGCTGCGGTTGCGGCCCTCGACCTGGACATGGTCGGTACGGACGAAGTCGCAGCCCAACGCCTCGGTGCGGGCCAGGACTTCGGCGAAGTACCCGGGGGCGAGCCAGTCGTCGCCGTCCAGGAACGCGAGGTACTCGCCGCGCGCGGCGTCCAGGCCGGTGTTACGGGCGGTGGCCAGTCCGCCGTTCTGCTTGTGTCTGCGTACGACCACCCCCTCAATCTCGTCCTCGGCGCGGCGCAGTATGTCCGCGGTCCCGTCGGTCGAGCAGTCGTCGACGAGGATGAATTCGAAGTCCTCGCGGGCGTTTGCCCGCAGGCTTCTCAAGGTGTCGGGGGCGTATGTCTGCACGTTGTAGAACGGCACGATGACCGAGAGCTTAACCACCCGTCTCACGCTAGGCGTGAGCCCGTCATTTGCCTTGGCGCCGGGAGGGACGGCGGGTGAACGGCGAATGTCGGAATGATGAACCGGGACGAATCGCGGGCGATTGCGTCCCCTTTGTGAAGGCGATTCGCCAAGCGTCGGCGGGCTGTTAACCAGCTGTTGCCGTCACGTTGGGCCGCGAATCGGAATGCCTTCCTAAGTTCTGGGACGTGCCCCCACGTACCGAAAAGACGACCGCCCTCCGGGTAGCCGTACTCGCCGACTCCGACACCCGGTGGAAATGGGGCGCGCTCACCGCGCGCCGCCTCACCGCCGGTGCGTCCGGAACGTCGGCGCAGCGCGTCGAGATCAGCGGACTGCTGCTGCGCGGCCGGGCCACCCCGACCCCGCGCCAGCTCGCCGAGGTCGGTGACGTCGGTATCGAGGCCGGCCGGGTCCGCGAGGTGACGGCCGTCGAATTCCTGCACACGGTGCGGGACGAGGGGTACGACGTGGTCGTACTCGCGCTCGTCGGCGGAGCCGTCCAGGCGATGCTGCACGGACTGGCCGCACTGCGGCTGCCCGCCAGGCCCGTCGTCGTCACCGGCTATGTCGGCGTCGTCTACGAGAAGCTCGCCGACGGGCTGCTGCTGCGGCACGGCGCGGACATCGTCCTCGCCAACTCCCGCCACGACGCGGAGCGTTTCCGCGCGGTGTACGAGGGAGTGGGCGCCGACGCCTCGGCCGTCACCGAGGCCGCGCTGCCCTTCCTCGGCGGCGAGCCGCACCGCCCGCAGGAGGGCCGCGACACCGTCGTCTTCGCCGCCCAGCCCTCCGTACCGGCCTCCCGCGACGACCGCATGTACCTGCTCCGCAGGCTCGTCGAGCACGCCAGGCTGCACCCGGACCGCGAGGTGCTGCTGAAGCTGCGCTCCAAGCCCGGCGAGCACACCACGCACATCGAGGAACTCCCGTACCAGCGGCTCGCCGAGAAGCTGCCCGGCGGACCGCCGCCCAACTTCCGCCTGGTGTACGGGCACATGGGCGAGGTCCTGGACCGTACCGACCTGCTGGTCACGGTCTCCTCGACCGCCGCCCTGGAGTCCCTGCACCGGCGTGTCCCGACCGCCGTCCTCACCGACCTCGGCGTCCGCGAGGCACTGGGCAACCACCACTTCATCGGCTCCGGCCTGCTCACCTCCTGGGACCACCTGGACGGCGGCTTCCGCCCGGAGCCCGACCCGCAGTGGCTGGCCGGCCAGGGCGTCGCCGCCGACGGCACGTACGCCACCGCCTACGACCACGCCCGGGCCCGGGTCGACGCGATGCTCGCCGCGGCCCGGCTGCCCGACCTCGCCCCGTACTACACACCGGCCACCGCCCCCGGCTACCTCCCCGGCATCCTCGCCCGCCACCACCTCGCCCCCGACGGCCACCCGCTGCCGGGCGCCGAGCGGCCCCGCGAGACCGGGGGAGTGCGCGGCGCCGTCCGCGAGGCGGTCCGGGAGGCGGCGCGCGGCGCGTACCGGCAGGGCGTCCAGCGGGTCGCCCCCGTCATCCGGCGGATGGGCGAGCTGTGACCACCCCGCCGACCACCCCGACCCCGATTCCGACCCCCACCCCGACCCCCACCCCGACCCCGACCCCGATCCCGATCCCGACCTCAGGAGCAGCGATGACGCCGCCCACCGTGCTCGCCGTGATCCCCGCCCGCGGCGGATCCAAGGGCGTCCCGGCCAAGAACCTCGCCCAGGTCGGCGGCGTACCGCTGATCGCCCGCGCCGTACGGGCCTGCCTGGCCTCCCGCGAGGTCACGGACGTCGTCGTGACGACCGACGACGCGGCCATCGCGGAGGCGGCCCGCGCCGCGGGCGACACGCTCGGTGCCCCCGAGCGGCTGCATATCGTCCAGCGCCCCGCGGCCATCGCCGGCGACAAGTCCAGCAGCGAGGACGCGGTGCTGCACGCCCTGGACGCCTACGAGGCGATGCGCGAGCTGGCCGCCGACGTGGTCCTCCTGGTCCAGTGCACCAGCCCCTTCGTGCTGCGGGAGGACATCGACGGCGTCGCCGCCGCGGTCGCCCGTGACGGCGCCGACACGGCCGTCACGGTCGCCCCCTTCCACGGCTTCCTCTGGCGCGACGGCAGCGCCATCGAGGAGGACAACTACGGCGTCAACCACGACAAGTCCGTACGGCAGATGCGCCAGGACCGCCCCGAGGACCTCCTCGAAACCGGCACCGCCTACGCCATGAACGTGGCGGGCTTCCGCACCCACCGCCACCGCTTCTTCGGCCACACCGCCCTGGTGCGCACCGACGCCGCACGCGTCCTGGAGGTCGACGACCCGCACGACCTGGCCCGCGCCCGCGCCCTCGCACCGCTGCTCGACCCCTCGCCGCTGCCCACGCTCGACGACATCGACGCGGTCGTCCTCGACTTCGACGGCACGCAGACCGACGACCGGGTCCTCATCGACGCCGACGGACGCGAGATCGTCGCCGTCCACCGCGGCGACGGACTCGGCATCGCCGCCCTGCGCAAGGCCGGACTGCCGCTGCTGATCCTCTCCAGCGAGCAGAACCCGGTCGTCGCCGCCCGCGCCCACAAGCTCCGCATCCCGGTCCTGCACGGCATCGACCGCAAGGACCAGGCACTCAAGCAGTGGTGCGACGAACAGTCCATCGCTCCCGAACGTGTCCTCTACGTCGGCAACGACGTCAACGACCTGCCGTGCTTCGCACTCGCCGGCTGGCCCGTCGCCGTCGCCAGTGCCCACGACTCGGTACGGGCGGCCGCACGCGCCGTCACGACCACCCCCGGCGGCTTCGGCGCCATCCGCGAGATCGCGGCCTGGCTGCTCGGCCCCACCCTCACGACCACACGTCCGACCCAGTCCCCCGAGCAGTCCCAGTAACTCCGGGTTCCCCAAGCCCACCAAGTCATCCGAGCTAAGGAAACACACCTCATGAGCACCTCCCGTCTGCGCACCCTCGGCACCCGCACCGCCGGCCCCGGCCAGTCCGTCTACATCACCGGCGAGATCGGCATCAACCACAACGGCGACCTCGACAACGCCCTCGCCCTGATCGACGTGGCCGCCGAAGCCGGCTGCGACGCCGTCAAGTTCCAGAAGCGCACCCCGGAGATCTGCACCCCGCGCGACCAGTGGGACATCGAGCGCGACACCCCCTGGGGCCGGATGACCTACATCGACTACCGCCACCGCGTCGAGTTCGGCGAGGCCGAGTACCAGGCCATCTCCGAGCACTGCGCCAAGCGCGGCATCGACTGGTTCGCCTCCCCGTGGGACACCGAGGCCGTCGCCTTCCTGGAGAAGTTCGACGTCCCCGCCCACAAGGTCGCCTCCGCCTCGCTCACCGACGACGAGCTGCTGCGCGCGCTGCGCGCCACCGGCCGCACGATCATCCTCTCCACCGGCATGTCGACCCCGCGCCAGATCCGCCACGCGGTCGAGGTCCTGGGCTCGGACAACATCCTGCTCTGCCACGCCACTTCGACCTACCCGGCCAAGGCCGAGGAGCTGAACCTGCGGGTCATCAACACCCTCCAGCAGGAGTACCCCAACGTCCCGATCGGCTACAGCGGCCACGAGACCGGCCTCCAGACCACCCTCGCAGCCGTCGCCCTCGGCGCTGCGTTCGTCGAGCGCCACATCACCCTGGACCGCGCCATGTGGGGCTCCGACCAGGCCGCCTCCGTCGAGCCGCAGGGCCTGACCCGCCTGGTCCGCGACATCCGCATCATCGAGGCCTCGCTCGGCGACGGCGTCAAGAAGGTGTACGAGTCCGAGCTCGGCCCGATGAAGAAGCTCCGCCGGGTCGCGGGCGTCGTCGCAGAGGGCACCGAGGCGGCCCCGGCCGCCGAGCCGGTCGCGGTCTGACGGGCCGACCGGTGAACCTCGCCTTCGTCGAGAGCCCGGTCCAGCTCCTGAACGTCCTGGAGTGGGCCTACGCAGAGGGAGGCGACGACCGGGTCCTCACGGACATCACGGTCGTCGTCCTCCCCCCGGTCGACCCGATGTCGCGCGGTCAGCTGCGCCGGATGGCGGAGCTGGCCCGCGACGAGGGCGTCAACGTCCGCTGGCAGGAGGCGCGCGGCGGCGCGGGCGCGCCCCTGAAGAGTCTGCGCGACCTGTCCGGACTCGTCCGCAGGGCGCAGCACATCGTCATCGGTGACCCGTTCTCCCGGTACGTACAACTCCTCCTCACCATGGTCCGCGCCCGCCGCCTGACCGTGGTCGACGACGGCACGGCCACCATGGAGTTCGTCGCCCAACTGGCGCGCGGCGAACGCCTGGTGCGCTGGCACCGCAAGGGCAGCTCGGGCCCGCGCGAACTGGTCCTGGCCCCGGTCACCGCCCGCGCCCGCAGCCGCTTCACCCCGTCCGCCACCCGTACGGTCGAGGTCTTCACGGCCATGCCGGTCGAGGCTCCGCCCGGTGTGACCGTCACCCCCAACACCTTCGCCTGGACCCGCGCCCGCTTCGGCCCGCCGCTGCTCACCAAGGGCGCCGACCTGGTCGGCACGTCACTGGTCGAGACGGGCGTGGTCGACCGGGAGCAGTACCTGGAGGCCGTCGCGTCCCTGTCCCGCACCCACGGCGCGACCCGCTACTTCGCCCACCGCCGCGAGTCCACCGAGAAGCTCCACGCCCTGGAGGCCGCCACCGGCCTGGAGATCGTCCGCCCCGACCTCCCCCTGGAACTCATCGCCCGCCGCGGCCCCATCGGCCGCACGGTCCTCAGCTTCCCCTCCACGGTCGTCCACACCCTGCCCCTGGCCCTGGCCGGCACCGAGGTGAAGGTCGCGGTCTGCGACATCGCCCCGGAATGGCTCCGCGACACGGCCTCCCCGCGCGCCCAGGGCTTCCTGAGCGGTGTCACGGAGACCGCCCGCGACGTCCAGCGCCTGGCACCCTGGCGGGCGACCGCGGTGACGGAGGCGTAGGGACTGCGGCTCTCCGCTCCACACACGATCGGGGTGCTCGCACAGGGTGTTCTCCCGATCATCGTGAATCACATCACATACCGCATGTCCCGTTTGGAGTGATGGGGCGTGGAACATCCCTCTGGCTGGACACGTGGCCTCTACATAGAGTCCTGCAAGATTCTCTTTTTCAGAGAATCTTCATCTTCTTGGGGCTGGGGTGGGGATTGTGTGGAGACGCTTGCGCTGCAGAAGAGAGGCTGGAGCGGTGGTGGCCGCCGCCACCTTGAGCCTCATCGCGGGGGTAGTGCTGACACCGCAGGCGGCAGCGGCACCCTCCGCGCCGCGGACACCCAAATCCGCAGGCGCGGCCGGAACCGATGGCGAGGCGGGCGTCGAAGCGGCTCAGGAAGCCGCGAAACGTACCGGACGCCCGGTCGAAGTGATGTCGCTGCGTGGGGAGAGCCGCGACGTCTTCGCGACACCCGACGGAAATCTTGAGGCCCGGGAGTATCTGCGCCCGGTGAGGGCCCGGGTCGGCGGCGAGTGGAAGCCGATCGACACCGCATTGACGCGATCCGGCGATGGCGATGTCGCGCCGAAGGTGAGCACCATCGGCCTCGCGTTCTCCGGAGGCGGCCGGGCGCCGCTGGTCCGGATGAAGAAGGCGGGCCGCGAACTGGCCCTGTCATGGCCGGGAGATCTGCCCACGCCGGAGCTGGACGGTGCGACCGCGACGCGGCGGTGTCGTTCGACGGTGTCGACGATTACGCGGTGACGGACATTCCCACTGTTGCCACCGAGACCGGGTTCTCGGTCGCGGCATGGGCCAATCTGTCGAAGATGCCGGACACGGCGGCGATCATCGCTGCCCAGCCGGGCAACCACAGCCCGAGCTTTGAGCTGTACTACTCCAAGGCGTACGACCGCTGGGTCTTCAACCAGTACACCTCCGACTCGGCGACCGCGGGTGCCGTGCGCGCCATGGCGGACACCCCGGGCGGAGTGTCCACTGGGCAGTGGACACATCTGGTCGGCACCTACAGCTCGGCGTCGAAGGAACTGAAGCTGTACGTCCAAGGCGTGCTCGTGGGCACGACACCGTACAGCACACCGTGGGACGCCCGTCGTGGGCTGCAGATCGGGGCCGGTTCGTACAGTGGCCAGGCCGCTTCGTTCTTCCCTGGCGCCATCGACGATGTGCGGATCTTCGACAAGCCGATCTCGGCGGCGGAGGTGACCCGCCTCCACGACAAGCAGCCCATCGGCTCCGGTCGGCCCGCCCGAGCGGTGTTCCCCATGGACGAACCGGCGGATGCTACGAAGATCACGGGACATGCCGACGTCTTCCCGGCTGTTCTCAAGGGGGATGCGGTCACCGGGCACCCCGGCATGGACGGCAAGGCGCTCACTCTCGACGGCTCCGGTGACTACGCCGTTGCCGGGGCGCCACATCTCAACAACCAGCGCAGCTTCACCGTGTCGGCGTGGGCGAAAATGCCGAAGACGAAACCTGATCACGCAGCGATCATCGCCACCCAGACCAGCGTTCACCGGCCGGGCTTCGAGCTCTACTACTCAAGTTCCTATGACCGGTGGGTGTTCAACCAGTACGTCTCCGACAGCTCGGATTCGACAGCCATCCGTGCCATGCAGCCCGAAGGCACGACGGCGTACGGTGGCGGATGGGTGCACCTGGTCGGTGTCCTGGACACTGTGGTCGATCAACTGACGCTCTATGTCAACGGAGTCGAAGCAGGACGGGCCAAGGCTGCCGCAACCTGGTATGCGGGCGGCCCCGTACAGATCGGGGCCGGTTCGTACGATGGGCAGCCGGGTTCGTACTTCCCTGGTCAGATCGACGACGTCCGCTTCTTCGACCGGCCGGTGTCCGCCGAGGAAGTCCAGCAGATGTTCCGGCAGAGCCCGGTGCTCAAGGGACGCTGGAACTTCGAGGAGAAGACCGCGGGCGATCCCGTAACCACTCCGGACGCCAGCGGTGAGAGCCGGCCCATGACTCTGCACGGGGGTGCGGAACTCGGGACGGGAACGGTCGATTTCAACGGACTCCAGCTCAATGGTGTAGACGCCTACGGCACGATTCCGTCCGTGCCGGTCGATACGAGCACCAGCTTCACGGTGACGGCGTGGGCGCAGGCTGCCGCTCTGCCGGACCATTCGATGTCCGTGGTCAGCGCTGAGGGAAACACACGCAGCGCCTTCGACGTGCGGTTCCAGCCCGATCCTGCCGACCCCGAGGGACTGGGACGCTGGGAGCTGACGCTTCCGGACGCGGACAGCTCGAAGGCCGTGGTCAAGCAGGCCGGCAGCACGGAGTTCTTCGACGTCCGTGACTGGAACCACCTGGCGGTGGTCTACGACGGCTTCGCCAAGGAGGCCCGCCTCTACGTCAATGGCCTGCTTCAGGAAGTCGCCTGCGGTGACAGCGACGGAGATGGCGAAGCGGACGACAGCACCTGTCAGGACCTCATTGCCTGGGCGGACGGTGTGCTGACATTCAAGGCCGACAAGACCATGCAGGTGGGTCGCGCGATGTCGGACAGTGCGGGTGGGTACTTCGCAGGTTCGATCGACGACGTCTGGGCCTTTCAGGGTGCGTTGAACGAGAGTCAGGTCAGCTACCTCGCCCAGCACTTCTTCGACCTTCCGACCGAAGTGCCGGCCGGCAGTTGACGTTGCCGATCAGTGACGCCGTGTCGGTGTCACTGATCGGGTCGGCGCCCCACGCGCCCACGGATCCACCAGAGCGTGCCCCTTCAGTTTCGCGTCGTGCCCTCGGACGGCAGGCGGCGCCCGGCAGTGATGGACACACCACGCATGAGACACAGGACAGGACTCACTCTCAAGAGCAGAGCGTTCCGACGAACGTCATTGGCGGTTTCCACCGTGATGGTCGCCGCTCTGCTCCAAGCAGCGGCGGCCCCGGCCTCCACAGCGGTAACCACCGACCTGCCAGGGCTGCCGTCAGCGGAGAAGCCCGTCGCGGGAACCAGGGGCGTCAAGGTCAAGCCGCGTCCCCGGACTCCAGGGCCCAAGACCCCGTCGAGGGCTCCGAGAGCAAAGCTGCCTCAGCCCTCGGTGAAGACGATCGTGTTGCCCGAGGCCGATGCGAAGGGCGCGAAGCGTTTCGTTGCTCCTGATGGGCAACCGATTGCGATCGGCCGGAGCCAGGGCAAGCCATCGGCCAAGACTCGGAGCGGTGCGGAAGCCTCCTCGCCGAGCAGTGTGACCTCGCGCGTTCTCGGACGTGAGCAGGCATACCGGGCCGGCGTGAACGGAGCCTTGCTCACCCTCACTCCGAAGGACCCGGCCTCCGGGACGAAACAGATCTCCATCGCCCTGACCGTCGACTACGCCCCCTACGCGGAGTTGTTCGGCGGCTCCTACGCCTCACGCATGCAACTGGTCGAACTGCCGGCCTGCGCACTCACGACCCCGGACGATCAGCGATGCCGTTCCGGCGAACCCGTCGCCGCCACCAACAACACGGCAGAGCACACACTGACGGCGAAGTCGCTGAGTCTGCGGGCAGGAGCCCCGACGGTCCTGGCCGCGACGGCCTCGGCCGCGGGAGACAAGGGAGACTACAAGGCGACTCCGCTGTCCCCGTCCTCCACGTGGCGCACCAATCTCAGCACCGGTGACTTCACCTGGTCGTACGCCATCGACACCCCTGATGTCCCAGGAGACCTGAAGCCGAGCGTCGGCCTCTCGTACTCGTCCGGAGCCATCGACGGCCGCACCGGTGGGACGAACAACCAGGGGTCCTGGGTCGGTGACGGCTTCGACATGTGGCCCGGTTTCATCGAGCGCCGCTACAAACCGTGCGCGGAAGACGGCGTGAAGAACGCGGACGGCAGCAAGCCCGGCGACATGTGCTGGGCGTACGACAACGCGTTCATCTCCTTCAACGGCTCGGGCGGGGAACTGGTCCCTGCGGGCAACGACGAGTTCAAGCTGAAGCACGACGACGGCACCCGGATCAAGCGGCTGAAGTCCACCAACCGCGGCAATGATGACAATGACGGCGAGTACTGGCGTCTGACCGACCCGGACGGCACCCGCTACTACTTCGGATACAACCGGCTGCCCGGATGGAGCACTGGCAAGGCGACCACGGACTCCACCTGGACACTGCCCGTCTACGGAAACAACACCGGTGAGGACTGCCACGCCGAGAAGTTCGCCGACTCCTGGTGCCAGCAGGCATGGCGGTGGAACCTCGACTACATCGTCGACGCCCATGGCAATGCCGTCACCTACCACTACACCAAGGAGACCAACTCCTACGGTCGCAACCTGAAGGCCGACGACGACACCGCGTACACCCGCGGCGGCTACCTGGAGCGCATCGACTACGGGCAGAAGTCGTCCGCTCTGTACGGCACCAAGCCGCTGGCCCAGGTCGCTTTCGACAGTGCCGAGCGATGCCTGCCGGAGTCCGGGGTCACCTGTGCCGTAGACACCATCGACACCAAGTCCTTCTATTGGTACGACACGCCCTGGGATCTGAACTGCAAGGCCGACACCACGTGTGACAACGGCCGGCTGTCGCCCTCTTTCTGGACGCGCAAGCGGCTGACGAACATCAGGACCCAGACCCTCAAGTCCGACGGCACGTATGCCAACGTCGACTCCTGGAAGCTCGACCACCGCTGGGGCAAGGCAGACACCGACTACCAGCTGCTGCTGGACAGTGTTCAGCACACAGGTGAATCCGCGACGCCCAGTATCACTCTGCCGAAGGCGACGTTCGCCTACGAGGATCTGGCCAACCGGCTCGACAAGACCGGCGACGGTTTCGCGCCCTTCATCAAGTCGCGGCTGTTCTCCATCGCGGACGAGTACGGCGGTCAGATCACTGCCAACTACTCAGAACCGGTCTGCAACTGGAGCGCCCTGCCGACCCCGGAGACCAACACCACGCGCTGCTTCCCCCAGTACATCGGTGGCAGCGACTCCGACCCCGCAACGCAGCACTGGTTCAACAAGTACGTGACCAAATCCGTCACGGCGACGGACCGTATCGGCGGCGCACCCGACCAGGTCACCCGCTACGACTACCTCGGCGATGCCGCTTGGCACTTCGATGACGACGACGGTCTGACCAAGGAGAAGGAGAAGACCTGGTCCCAGTGGCGGGGCTACGGCCAGGTCCGGGTCTGGACCGGCGGCCAGGGCGGCGACGCCGCCATGAAGACACAGCAGGACTCCTACTTCCTGCGGGGCATGGACGGTGACCGGAAGAACGCGTCCGGCGGAACGAAGACCGTCGCGGTGACTCTCGCCGCAGGTGAGGGCGACCCGATCACGGATCACGAGACCGCTGCCGGGTTCGGCTACAAGTCCGTCTCGTTCGACAAGCCCGGCGGCAAGGTGCTGGCCAAGTCGGTCAACAGGCCCTGGTATCACGAAACGGCGAAGAAGGTCCGAGACTGGGGCACGGTGACGGCCAACTTCATCGGCACCACAGCCACCAAGCAATGGATCTCGCTCGACAACGGCGCGGGCGCCAAATGGCGTACCACCTCGACGGCCGTCAAGCAGGACACCGTCGCGGGGCGGGTCATCCAGGTCGACGACTTCGGGGACGATGCCACCACGGCCGACGACCGGTGCACCCGCACCACGTACCCGGAGGTGACCGACGTCAATCTGCTCAACCTTCCCACCCGGGTGGAGACGGTCACGAAGGCATGTGGTGCTACGACCGACCGCTCCAAGGACGTTCTCTCGGACACCCGCACCGCCTATGACGGAGGGGCGTACGGCGCTGCCCCCACCAAGGGCGATGCATCCGCGATCGCCACGCTGAAGAGCAACGACAGCACCAAGGCCACCTATCTGGAGTCGGGTGCCACCTACGACGGCTACGGCCGTCCGCTGACGAGTACGGACCTGGTGGCCGATGTCACCGTGACGGGGACGGGCGACCCGGTCCGCGCCGTCCGCAAGGACGGGCGCACGACGACCACGGCGTACAGCCCGGCAACGGGGCAGGCCACCGAGATCAAGGTGACCACGCCTCCCGCGAACGCCGCCGATGCGTCCTCGGCACAGAGCACCGTCACCACCCTCGACCCCGTGCGTGGTCTCGTGGTGAAACAGACCGATACCAACGGCAAAGTGACCGAGCTGGCTCATGATGCCTTGGGGCGGTCCACCAAGGTGTGGCTGCCGAATCAGCGTAACGACAAAGTCCCCAGCCAGGAGTTCGTCTACACAGTCGCTGACAATGCAGTCGCTGTCGCGACCAAAACCCTGGGCAACAGCATCAGTGGCAATCAGATCACGTCGTACGCCCTTTACGACGGATTCCTGCGGGACCGGCAGACACAGTCTCCGGGCCCGGACGGCGGCAGCATCATCACGGACGTCTTCTACGACGAGCGCGGTCTCGCAGCGAAGTCGTTCGCGCCGTACTACACAATGGGCAAGCCGAGTACGGGGATCTTCAAGCCGGATGACTCGCTGTCCGTGGAGACCCAGACACACACCACGTTCGACGGTCTGAACCGAGCCGTCGAAACCCGGCAGATCGCGGGCAACGGCGATGGTGGAGAGGTTCTCAGCACCACCAGCACCACGTTCGGCGGCGACCGCACCACGGTCATTCCGCCCGTGGGCGGCACAGCGACAACGACCCTCATGGATGCCCGAGGCAACACGACCGAGTTGCGTCAGCACCACAGCCGAGCGGCCGATGCCGCCTTCGACACCACCACATACAAGTACACGCCACGCGGTGAACTGCAGAAGGTGACCGACCCGGCCGGCAACAGCTGGAGCTACGAGTACGACCAGCGCGGACGCCAGATCGTCGTTACCGACCCGGACAAGGGCATCACCGACAACACCTACGACGACCGTGGTCAGCTGACCTTTGCCAAGGGCTCGCGAACCGATGTTCCTGGCCTGGCATACCTCTACGACGACCTGGGCCGACAGACCGAGGTGCGTGAGGGGTCGGCCACGGGCACGCTGCGTACCAAGCAGGTGTACGACACTCTCACGGGCGCGAAGGGGCAACTCGCCGAATCCACACGTTATGTCGATGGTCAGGAGTACATCTCCAAGGTCACCGCCTACGACCAGCTCTACCGCCCCACCAGAACCTCTGTCGTCATCCCGGCCGCTGAAGGAAAGCTGCAGGGCACCTATCAGGCAGCCACGACCTACCTGCCGTCGGGGCTGACAGGCGCCGTCAGCTATTCCGCAGCCGGCTCGCTGCCCGGAGGAGGGCCCGGCTACGCCTACGACGACGAGACGCTCCGGCTGATCTCGGTCTCCGGCGAGGGGATGACGTCGAGCATCTCCTACAGCCTGACGGGCAAGCCCTTGGATTACACAATGGGCTTGACCGCCAGTGGCGCGAAGACCCGGGTGGCCAATGCCTACGAGTGGGGTACCCAGCGGCTCGCGACTTCACGTGTCGACCGCCAGGACCAGCTGGGCGTCGACCGCAGCGTCACTTACCAGTACGACGAGGCTGGCAACGTGCTGTCGATGGCGGATGTCTCCCGCAGCGGCACCGACAACCAGTGCTTCGTCTACGACTACCTCGGCAGGGTCACCGAGGCATGGGCCCAGCCCGTCACCACCTGCGCGGGCACTCCGTCCGGCTCCAAGATCGGCGGCCCCGCCCCGTACTGGCAGAGCTTCACCTACGACAAGTCCGGCAACCGCGCCACCGAGATCCAGCACGACGCCACTGGTGACGCCACCAAGGACATCAAGCGGAACTACGACTACCCGACTCCAGGTCAGCCGCAGGCCCACTCCCTCAACTCCGTCACCACGGTGGCGCCTTCGGGAACCACGACCAGCTCCTACGCCTATGACCCGAGCGGCAACACCACGGCCCGCCCCGGTCAGAAACTGACCTGGGACGCCGAAGGCCACCTGGCCGGGGTCACCGAGGACGGGAAGACCACCACCTACCTCTACGACGCGGCGGGCAACCGCCTCATCAGCCGGACCAGCACCGAGACCACGCTCTACCTGGGCAACACCGAGGTCACGCTTCCCACCGGGGCCGACAAGGCGAAGGCGACCCGCTACTTCGACCTCGGGGGTGGCCAGATGGCCATCCGAGCGGACGACGGCACCTTCTCCTTCACCATCGCCGACCACCACGGAACCGGCGAACTCGCGATTCAGGCCGCGGACCTGGCCCTCACCCAGCGCCGCACGCTCCCCTTCGGTGCGATCCGCGGCCAGACCCCGACGACCTGGCCCGGCACCAAGGGCTTCGTCGGCGGCACCGACGACACCAAGACCACCGGCCTCACCCACCTCGGTGCCCGCGAATACGACCCCGACCTCGGCCGCTTCATCTCCGTCGACCCGCTCCTCGACCTGGCCGACCCGCAGCAGATGAACGGCTACACGTACGGAAACAACAATCCCGCCACGCTCAGCGACCCCGACGGGCTACGGCCTCTTGGCATCTGCGGGCATACCGGCGACTGTGACGACGGTACGCGCGAGAGCTTCACCATGAACAAGAACGGGGGGTGGGACCAGCATCTGTCTACGACCAAGGTCCAATCGCGAAGCGACGGTTCCACCTTGTTCACGGACAGACAATACGTCAATGGACGCTTGACGGCGACGAGGTACACAACTGTCGGGGACCAAGGAATCGTTCGCGGAAAACTCCCAGTAGGTGAGAACCGCCATTGGAGATTGGCCAAGGAAGCATTCAAGTTTGCTGTCTTCGACCCCGAGGACTTCAAGGCATGCACGGATGTCACCTGGGAATGCGGTTGGATTCTCACGGACATTCCGATCCTGAAGGCCGGAAAATTCCTCAAAGTGGCCAAGGCTGGCGAGAAGGGCGCCGAGGAGGTCAGAGTCGCCAAGGGGGTAGAGGGGTGCCTGGTCGGCAGCAAGCACAGCTTCCTCTCCGGAACCAAGGTTGAGCTGGCTGATGGAACGACCAAGAATATCGAAGACATCGAGATCGGTGAAAAGGTTCTGGCCACCGATCCCGAAACCGGAAAAACTGAGCCGCGCGATGTCGTGGACACCATCGTCACGGAGGATGACAAGGACTTCACTGAGATCACGGTGAAGTCGGGCGTGAACGAATCCGAGATCACCGCAACGGACACCCACCCCTTCTGGTCCCTTGCGGACCGGAAGTGGGTCGACGCAGGCGACCTCAAGCCCGGTGATCGCCTTCGCACCGATGCCGGCGAAGCGGTCAAGGTCTCCGCTGTCCACCGCTACCAGAAGCGTCAGTGGACTTATGACCTCACCGTGGACAGCATCCACACGTACTATGTGCTGGCGGGCGAGACTCCCGTGCTCGTGCATAACTCCGGAGGCTGCCCTGATCTGGATGCGCTTTCGCAGAGTGGAATGCGTCCAGCAAAGGGGAAGACGACTCATGCAGGCCGTGAATACCAGAAGCACATGAACCGCGGCGATCTCCCTGTGGTCCCCGGCAAGGAATTGAAGACCGCCGGGCAGGATTTGTTGGACGACATTCTGACCAATCCGCAAACTGCTACGTCCGCTGTAAATTCTGGCAACTTCGCGGGCGGGACGCGGTATATCATGCCGGACCCTGCTGGAGGGCGCGGGATCGGAGCGACCTTCGACGCAAATGGACAGTTCCAATACTTCGGGCGGTACTAGGCATGTTGGTAATCGAGCCGTGGGATGCAAAGGCGCGCGGCGGCGCTGGTCTCGCTGACCTTCGGGGTGCGATCGCGGGGGCGTCTGTGAGCGCGGTCCGCTATGTAGTGCCACAGGGGGAAACCTGGCCCGAAGGGCACAGGGAGGATCGTGCTCATGAAGTCGATATGGCCGTTGATCTGGTCATGAGCACCGGGGCGGCACTGTCCCTGTCCTGGTCGATGGATGGCCTCAATGAAGGGATGGCGATCGAGCTTAGGGAACCTGGAGAGTCGGACGCAGACTTGCCAGGGGACACTGTCGACGTGAGCGGCCATGTCGATTGGGAGAGGTTCCTCGGGGCGGATATTGTGGAAATCAGCCCCACCTGGCACATTCCCAACGAAGGTTGCCCTGAGATGCCGTGGGCGTATCGCCTCGGATTCTCCAATGGGTCAAGCCTGGTCATTGCGCTAGGTGCGGCCGAGGGGGAAGAGTTCACGTACATGCCGGATGAGCTGATCGTGTTCTTCGACGAGAGTCTCGCAGCCTCCTATAGGATCCCGGCGAGTGAAACTTCTTCACGCGGATAGGCTGAACCGAGTCAGGGTATTTGGTAAGAGCCTGGTGCGGGACGCCCAATAGTCGGGAATCTCCTTTTCTCGGGAAAATAGATCAAACAGGTCCCGCCGGAGAGAACTCCGGCGGGGCCTGGTGTCTTGTGACGGCAACGCTGACGGCAACGTCAGCGGACGACGTCTGCGGTTGGTGAGTCGTCGGGGGTGTTGATCGGGCCGAGGGCATTGCCGAGGGTGTCGATGGCCTGACGCTGGAGGCGGAGGCGTACGTGGGCGTAGACGCCGGCGGTGACGCCGATGTGGGCGTGTCCCAGCAGCTCCTTGATGACGACGAGGTCGACGCCCTGTTCCAGGAGCAGGGTGGCGGTCGAGTGCCGGAGGTCGTGGAAGCGGATGGTCCGGAGTCCTGAGCTGTGGAGGAGGCGGCGGTAGCGGCGGGTGAGGTTGGCCGGGGCGAGAAGCCGTCCGGTTGGCGTGGTGAAGACGAGGCCGCTGTCTTGCCGGGCTGGTCCTGCCGCTTCGCGTTTCTCGTCCTGCCGCGCGGTCCTGAACTCCCCCGCGGTCCTCCCCGCCTCGTCCTTTGCTCTGGTCGGCGCCGAGGTGAAGGTCGCAGAGCCGTCAGACGGGCATGATCTGCACGTCGTAGGAGGGGATCCACTTGTCACGGGTCAGGATCGTCATCCCCTCGGTCTGGGCCTGTGCGATCAGTATCCGGTCGAAGGGGTCGCGGTGATGTGCGGGAAGCCTGCCCGCCCGCACGCCATGTCCCGCAGTGATCGGAAGTGAGGTGAACTGGCTGTCCCGTACCCGCTCAGCCAGGTCCTCGGGACCTTCGAGCTTTCCGAGGGACTGCTTGATCGCGATCTCCCACGGGGTGATCGCGCTGACGAAGACCGAAGGCTCTGTGTCCAGCAGGTGTTTGATCTCGTTGGTGAGCTCAGCGGAGTCGTCGAGCCACCACAGGACGACATGCGTGTCGAGCAGCATTTTCATCAGCGCATCCCGAAGGCGTCGGCCAGGTCGTCCGGCAGGTCGTCGAAGTCGTCCTTGATGTGGATCTGTCCGCTGAGTGAGCCGCGCCCGGTCCGCCTTACGCGAGGATGGAGCGGCACTACCTTGGCCACTGGTTCTCCCGCTTTGGAGATCACCACTTCCTCCCCTGTGGCCACCTGCTCCAGGATGCGCGAGAGGTGGGTCTTTGCCTCGTGGACGTTGTACTGACGAGCTGCTTCCACGGCTGCCTCACAGGGACGGATCAGGAGGTGGACTAACCACTGGACTAAGTCTACCCCGCATGGCCGGGCTGTGCCGGGACGGCTCCGTCACGGGGCACCCTGCGATTTCCGAGCCCAAGGGCTGTCCTTCTGCCTCCTTCCGGCCGGAGCCGCGCAGGCGTCGCAGCCCTCTGTCGGTTACGGAGGCGTCGAGGGCGGGGTGTCGTGACACCGGCACCCTGAGGTTTTGCGTCCGCGCGCGGCCTGCACGTTCGGAGCCGGTCCGGCGAGGGGCGGTGGAGCACCTGCCGACCCGCCAATTGTCCGGAGCGGATGAGGGGCGTCTCGACGGGGTGTTGGCCGAGGGCTTCAGTGTTGAGGCCCACTCGACGCAGGTCGGACGTTCTCTCGACGCCATGAATCACCCTGATACGCAAGTGACGTGCAACCAGGGTTGGTTGAGGGTAAGCCCCGATGGTGGGCAGGGGCGGCCCGGCACGAGCATGGACGCATGACGACGATGCGGATGGCGACAGAGCGACAGGGCGGGACGGTCGGTACGGATGGAGCGGCCGGGGCGACGTTGGGAACGGCCCTCCTCGTGGGGCCCGCCCTGATGGCCGGGTACGGGGTGGTGCGGCTGGTCGGGCGGGCCGTGAGCGACTACGGGCCCGGGGTGTGGTGGACGACGGCGCATCTGCTGTTCCTGGCCGGGGTGCTCGCCTTCGTGCCGGTGTTCCTGGGGCTGCGGGGGCTCGCCGGGGAGCGTGGCGGCGGCAGGACGGCCGCTACGGTGGCCGCCTGGACCGGGCTGCTCGGTGCGGCGGCGGTGGTGGTGCAGGCGGTGATCGACCTGACGGCCGGGTTCGCCGCGGCGGACAAGGAGGCCATGAGCGAGATCTTCGACCGGGTGCAGGGCGTGCCCGGGGTGATGCCGCTGGTCTACACGGTGGTGCCGATGCTGTTCTGGCTCGGGCTGCTGGCCCTCGTCACCCTGCTCGCGTTCTTCCGCCGTGACGTGGTCCGGTGGTGGACCCCGGCGCTGGTGCTGGCGGGGACGGTGGTGATGGCCGTGAACCTGGATCTGCTGCCGGTCGGAGCGCTGTGCCTCGGGGTGGCGCTGATGCCGGTACGCCGGGGGCTCTCCGCCTGACGGAGCCCGATGGCAGGCCCGGTCGGTCGGAGCGGCCGGAGTGGTCGGTCATGGTGCAAGCGGTCGGTCACGGTGCAAGCGGTCGGTCGTGGTGCAAGCGGTCGGTCATGGTGCAAAAGGGGGCGAGTTTACCCGCCCCGCCGTCACCTCACACGCCGCAGCGCAGTCATTTATTCGTCTATGTGGCTGAACTTTTCTTGTTTCATGGTCAGTTGAAGGGGGAAGGGCCTTACCCTTCACCAGGTGAACCAGTTGATGTCCCGCGAGTCCGACGCCGAGCCGACGCCCCACGACGAACCGCTCCCCGGCACCCTGACCGAGGCCCTGCGTGCCGAGCTGATCGCGTTCCGGCGCGACCTGCACATGCACCCCGAGCTGGGCAACCAGGAGTTCCGTACCACCGCGGCCATCAAGGCCCGGCTGGAGAAGGCCGGTCTCGAACCCAGAGTGCTCGCCACCGGAACCGGTCTCATCTGCGACGTGGGCACGCGGGGCGACTCCACCCCGCCCATGCTCGCCTTGCGCGCGGACATCGACGCACTGCCCATCCCGGACACCAAGACCGGCGTCCCGTACCGCTCCACCGTCCCCGACCGGGCGCACGCGTGCGGGCACGACATCCACACCACCTCGGTCCTCGGCGCCGGGCTGGTGCTCGCCGAGCTCGACCGGCAGGGGCTGCTCCCGAACCCCGTACGGCTGATCTTCCAGCCGGCCGAGGAGGTGCTGCCCGGCGGGGCGCCCGACACGATCCTGTCCGGGGCGCTGGAGGGCGTCGGGCGGATCATCGGGGTGCACTGCGACCCGAAGGTGGACGTGGGGCGGATCGGGCTGCGGGTCGGGGCGATCACCTCGGCCTGCGACCGGCTGGAGGTCTCGCTCGACGGGCCGGGCGGCCACACCGCCCGCCCGCACCTGACCACCGACCTGGTCACCGCCGCCGCCAAGGTCGCCACCGAGGTGCCCGCGCTGCTGGCCCGCCGGATCGATGCCCGGTCCGGGCTCGCCGTCACCTGGGGGCGGCTGGAGTCCGGGCACGCCTGCAATGTGATCCCGCAGCATGCCGAGCTGTCGGGCACCGTCCGCTGTCTGGATCTGGCCGCCTGGCGGGAGGCTCCTGATCTGGTGCACGCCGCGATCGACGAGGTGGCCGGAATGCACGGCGCCAAGACGGTGATCGACTACGTCCGGGGCGTCCCGCCGGTCGTCAACGACGCCGCGATGATCGATCTGCTCGCCACGGCGATGACCGCGCGCCGCGGATCGTATGCGATCGAGGACACCGAACAGAGCCTGGGCGGCGAGGACTTCTCCTGGTACCTGGAACACGTCCCCGGCGCCATGGCCCGGCTCGGGGTCCGTACGCCGGGCGACACCGCCCGGCTCGACCTGCATCGAGGTGATTTCGACGCCGACGAGGAGGCGATCACGGTCGCCGTGGAGCTGTTCACTGCCTCCGCGTTGCTCGACCGCAACCATCCGTAACCGGACACGTCACCCCTGGTTCGCGACGATCCGATAACGGCTTCCGTACAGGGCTTTATCTGACATCTACGCGCGTTACGATCGCCGCGAAACCAGCGCCGGAAGAGGCGCTTCGGTCAGGTTTGAAGGAGCCTTCCCTTGCGCCGGGTATCCAAGATCACCGCTGCGTGTACCGTCACCGCGGCCCTCGCGTTCACCGCCACCGCATGCGGTGAGTCGTCCACCGAGAGCTCCGGCTCCGACAAGGGCAAGATGAAGATCGGCATGGCCTACGACGTGGGCGGCCGTGGCGACAACTCGTTCAACGACTCCGCCGCGCGTGGTCTGGACAAGGCCAAGTCCGAGTTCGGTGCCGAGACCAAGGAGCTCACCGCCAAGACCGGTGAGACCCCCGCCGACCGTGAGCAGCGCCTGGAGTCGCTCGCCGAGGGCGGCTACAACCCGGTCGTCGCGGTCGGCTTCGCGTACAAGGACGCGGTCGACAAGATCGCCGCCAAGTACCCGAAGGTGAACTTCGGGCTGGTCGACTCGGTCGCCACCGCGAAGAACGTCGACAGCATCGTCTTCACCGAGGAGCAGGGCTCCTACCTCGCCGGTGTCGCCGCCGCGCTGAAGTCGAAGGACGGCCAGGTCGGCTTCATCGGCGGTGTGGACCTTCCGCTGATCAAGAAGTTCGCCGCGGGCTTCCAGCAGGGCGTCATGGAGACGAACCCGAAGGCCAAGGTGCAGATCCAGTACCTGTCCACCGGTTCGGACCTGTCCGGCTTCGGCAGCCCCGACAAGGGCATGGCCGCCGCCAAGGGCATGCTCGACAAGGGCGCCGACGTCATCTTCGCCGCCGCCGGCGGTTCGGGTGCCGGTTCGATCGAGGCCGTCGCGGGCAAGAAGGGCGCCTGGTCCATCGGCGTCGACTCCGACCAGGCCCTCGACCCGTCGCTGGCGAAGTACAAGGACACGATCATGACCTCGGTCGTGAAGAACGTCGACGGCGGTGTCTACGACCTGGTCAAGTCCGTCAAGGACGGCAAGCCGCTGACCGGTACGCAGACGTACACCCTGGCCAAGGACGGCGTCAGCCTGACCACCACGGGTGACCACATCAAGGACATCCAGGCCAAGCTCGACGAGGCGAAGAAGAAGATCGCCGACGGCACCATCAAGGTCAAGACCACGACCTGATCCACCGTCGATCGGGGCCCGGGTGAGCCGCTTCGGCTTCACTCGGGCCCCGATTTCACGTACCGGCCCGGCCGACTTGCCGTAGCCGTGCGCACACTGTCCGCCACCTGTCATCAGGTGGCCAACGATTCGGTGGCGCTACGCGCGTAGCGTCCGCCGGGCGCGATACCTTTCACGCTCCCACCGCCTCCGCCCTCCGCTCCTGCCAAGGAGAGTGCGCCATCAACGCGTCCAGCAGTCCCCATGCCGTGGAGCTCCGCGGCATCACCAAGCGGTTCCCCGGGGTCGTGGCCAACCACGACATCGACATCACCGTGCGCCGCGGCACCGTCCACGCCCTCGTCGGCGAGAACGGCGCCGGCAAGTCCACTCTGATGAAGATCCTTTACGGCATGCAGAAGCCGGACGAGGGCACCATCGCGGTGGACGGCGAGCAGGTCTCGTTCCACAACCCCGGTGACGCCATCGCGCGCGGTATCGGCATGGTGCACCAGCACTTCATGCTCGCCGACTACCTCACCGTCCTTGAGAACGTCGTCCTCGGCTCCGAGAAGCTGTACGGCATCGGCGACCGGGCCCGCGCGAAGATCAAGGAGATCTCCGACTCGTACGGTCTCGGGGTCCGCCCGGACGCCATGGTCGAGGACCTCGGTGTCGCCGACCGGCAGCGCGTGGAGATCCTCAAGGTCCTCTACCGCGGCGCCCGCACCCTGATCCTCGACGAGCCGACCGCCGTCCTGGTGCCGCAGGAGGTCGACGCGCTCTTCGACAACCTGCGCGAGCTCAAGGCCGAGGGCCTGACCGTCATCTTCATCTCGCACAAGCTGGGCGAGGTCCTGTCGGTCGCCGACGAGATCACCGTCATCCGGCGCGGTACGACGGTGGGCACCGCCGACCCGAAGCACACCACCACCAAGCAGCTCGCCGAGCTGATGGTCGGCAGCGAACTCCCGTCGCCGGAGACCCGCGAGTCGACCGTCACCGACGTACCGATGCTGACCGTCGACGGGCTGCGGCTGAGCGCCACCGACCCGGACGGCGTGGTGCGTTCGGTCCTCGACGGCATCGGCTTCACCATCCACAAGGGCGAGGTCCTCGGGATCGCGGGTGTCGAGGGCAACGGCCAGTCCGAACTGGTCGACGCCATCATGGGCATGCGCCACCCCGACGCCGGGGTGCTCACCCTGGACGGCGCCGACATCTCCCGCACGCCGACCCGCAAGCGCCGCGAGGACGGCATGGGCGTCATCCCCGAGGACCGCCACCGGCACGGGCTCCTGCTGGAGGCCCCGCTCTGGGAGAACCGCATCCTCGGCCACGTCACCGAACGCCCCAACAGCAAGGGCGCGTTCCTCGACCTCAAGGGCGCCCGCACCGACACCGAGCGGATCGTGCGCGAGTACGACGTGCGCACCCCCGGCATCGACGTCACCGCCGCCTCGCTCTCCGGCGGCAACCAGCAGAAGCTGATCGTCGGCCGCGAGATGAGCCACGACCCGAAGCTGCTGATCGCCGCGCACCCGACCCGGGGCGTGGACGTCGGCGCGCAGGCGCAGATCTGGGACCAGATCCGCGAGGCGCGCCGCGAGGGTCTCGCGGTGCTGCTGATCTCCGCCGACCTGGACGAGCTGATCGGCCTCTCCGACACCCTGCGCGTCATGTACCGCGGCCGGCTGGTCGCGGACGCCGACCCTGCGACCATCACCCCGGAGGAGCTCGGCTCGGCCATGACGGGCGCGGCCTCCGGCCACCTGGAATCACCGGACGAGGCACCGGCACCGGACGACTCGGCCGCCGAAGGCACCGACACCGACCCCCGGAACGGGGGAGAGGACCGATGAAGAAGATCGACAAGGAGCGGCTGCTCCTGGGGATCGCGGCCCCCGTACTCGCGATCGTGGTCGCCTTCCTGGTGACCGCACTCGTGCTGGCCGCCACCGGCAAGGAGCCGTTCAGCGCCTTCGGCATCATGTTCGACTACGGGATGAAGTCGGACAGCCAGGTCTACATCCTCAACAAGGCGACGACGTACTACCTCGCGGGTCTCGCGGTGGCCGTCGGCTTCCGGATGAACCTCTTCAACATCGGCGTCGACGGCCAGTACCGCCTCGCCGCCTTCTTCGCCGCCGCGGTCGGCGGCGCTCTGACGCTGCCCGGCGCCCTGCAGATCCCGCTGATCATCCTCACCGCGATGATCGTCGGCGCGATGTGGGCCGGCATCGCCGGTGTCCTCAAGGTCACCCGCGGCGTCAGCGAGGTCGTCTCGACGATCATGCTGAACGCCATCGCGACCGCGATCATCGGCTATCTGCTCCAGCAGGGCCGCCTCGGCCACCTCGACGAGGCCGGCACGAAGATCTCCACCAAGCCGATCCCGGAGTCCTCGCACTTCTTCGAGTTCCCGACCACCCCGTCGCCCGTCTGGGGCTTCATCGTGGTCGCGGTCGTCGCGGGCGTCGCCTACTGGTTCACGCTCTCGCGCACCCGCTTCGGCTTCGACCTGCGCACCGTCGGCCAGTCCGGCTCCGCGGCCGAGGCCAGCGGTGTCGACGTCAAGAAGATGGTCGTCACCTCGATGCTGATCTCCGGCGCCGTCGCCGGTCTGATCGGCATGCCGACCCTCCTCAACGACAGCTACGAGTACAGCGGCGACTTCCCGGTCGGCATCGGCTTCACCGGTATCGCCATCGCCCTCCTCGGCCGCAACCACCCCGTCGGCATCGCGCTCGGCGCACTGCTCTGGGGCTTCCTGGAGCGCGGCACCGGCAAGCTCGAATTCGAGGGCTACGACAAGGAGATCGTCGGCGTGATCCAGGGCGTCATCGTCCTGTGCGTCGTCATCGCCTACGAAGTCGTCCGCCGCTACGGACTCAAGCGCCAGCAGAGCAAGGTCGGCGCGGAACTCGCCGCACAGGCCGCCGCCCGTAACAACGACCAGCAGGAGGTGTCGGCGTGAGCGCCACGGCGACTTCCACCCCGCCCCCCGCGGCCCCCAAGGTCTCCGGCGGCAAGGGCGGCCGCACCCGCCTCTCCTTCCCCGTCGTGCTGCTGATCATCGCGGGCGTGCTGCTCGCGCTGTCCGCCGTGCGCGCCATCACCGGCGCGGAGGACGTCACCTCGGCGGGCCAGATCAGCGCGGCCCTCGCGATGGCCGTGCCGATCGGACTCGCCGGTCTCGGCGGCCTCTGGGCCGAGCGGGCCGGTGTGGTCAACATCGGCCTCGAAGGCATGATGATCCTGGGCACCTTCTTCGGCGCCTGGGCCGGCTGGCAGACCAATCCGTGGCTCGGCGTACTGGCCGGGGTCGTCGGCGGCATGCTCGGCGGGCTGCTGCACGCGGTGGCGACCGTCACCTTCGGCGTCGACCACATCATCTCCGGTATCGCCATCAACATCCTGGCGCTCGGCTTCACCACCTACTTCGCCAAGCTCTGGTTCAACTCGGGCGAGGCGGCGGCCAAGGGCGGCAGCCCGAAACAGTCCCCACCGGCCGACGACATCACCTCGGTGACGATCCCGGGCCTGTCCGACTGGCTGCACTCCATCGAGAAGCACCACTGGTTCTTCGTCTCCGACGTGGCCGGTGTCATCGGCGGTCTCGTCACCAATGTGTCGCTGCTGACGATCCTGGCCATCGTCCTGTTCGTCCTCACGTTCTTCGTGCTGTGGAAGACCTCGTTCGGGCTGCGGCTGCGCTCCTGCGGCGAGAACCCGGTCGCCGCCGAATCGCTCGGCGTGAACGTCTACACGTACAAGTACATCGCGGTGATCGTCTCCGGCGGCATGGCCGGTCTCGGCGGTGCCTTCCTCTCACTGGTCACCTCGCACATCTACAACGAGGGCCAGACCGGCGGCCGCGGCTACATCGGTCTCGCCGCGATGATCTTCGGCAACTGGCGGCCCGGCGGGCTCGCCATGGGCGCCGGACTGTTCGGCTTCGCCGACGCGCTCCAGCTGCGCAACGGCGGCGAGTCCGTCCACGCGCTGCTCCTGCTGCTCGTGGTCGTGCTGGCCGTGCTCGCGGCCTGGAAGCTCTACCGCAAGAGCTTCGTCCAGGGCGGCGTCAGCGCGGTCATCGCCGCCGCGGTGCTGGTCTGGTACCTCGCTACGGACACCGTGCCCACCGAGTTCGTGAGCGCCACCCCGTACATCGTCACGCTGCTCGTCCTCTCGCTCTCCGCCCAGCGGCTGCGGATGCCGAAGGCGGACGGCATGCGCTACCGCAAGGGCCAGGGCAAGTGACGGCCGCCGCGGAGGTCGACTGGGCGGCGCTGCGGAGCGCCGCACGGTCCGTGATGACCCGCGCGTACGTCCCGTACTCGCACTACCCGGTCGGCGCCGCGGCGCTCGTGGACGACGGCCGTACGGTCTCCGGCTGCAACGTCGAGAACGCCTCGTACGGCATCGGGCTGTGCGCCGAGTGCGGCCTGGTCTCCCAGCTGCACGCCACCGGCGGTGGCCGGCTGACCCACTTCACCTGCGTGGACGGGGCGGGCGAGATCCTGGTGCCGTGCGGCAGATGCCGGCAGCTGCTGTACGAGTTCGGCGGCCCCGAGCTGGTCCTGGAGACGCCGGACGGGCTGCGCACGCTCGACGAGATGCTGCCGCAGGCGTTCGGTCCGGACCATCTGAAGTAGAACTCCGGTGGCCCTCCCGCACGTCGGGAGGGCCACCCCCATTTCCACCCTCTATGCGCGTAGAGTCATTCGGGACTCCTGCGTACGCACCGGCCGGAAGGAATTCCAGGACATGGACGCCATCTCCGTCATCCGCACCAAGCGGGACCGAGGCGAGCTGACCCCCGAGCAGATCGACTGGGTCATCGACGCGTACACCCGCGGTGAGGTCGCCGACGAGCAGATGTCCGCGCTGGCCATGGCGATCCTGCTGAACGGCATGAACCGCACGGAGATCGCCCGCTGGACCGCCGCGATGATCGCCTCCGGCGAGCGGATGGACTTCGCGTCGCTCTCCCGCCCCACCACCGACAAGCACTCCACCGGCGGCGTCGGCGACAAGATCACCCTGCCGCTCGCCCCGCTGGTCGCCGCCTGCGGCGCCGCCGTGCCGCAGCTCAGCGGCCGGGGCCTCGGCCACACCGGCGGCACCCTCGACAAGCTGGAGTCCATCCCCGGCTGGCGCGCCCACCTCTCCAACGAGGAGATGCTCAGCGTCCTGGACACCACCGGCGCGGTGATCTGCGCCGCCGGTGACGGGCTCGCCCCCGCCGACAAGAAGCTGTACGCGCTCCGCGACGTCACCGGCACCGTCGAGGCCATCCCGCTGATCGCCAGCTCCATCATGTCCAAGAAGATCGCCGAGGGCACCGGCGCGCTCGTCCTGGACGTCAAGGTCGGCTCCGGCGCCTTCATGAAGACCATCGAGGACGCCCGTGAGCTGGCCTCCACCATGGTCGCGCTGGGCACCGACAGCGGAGTGCGCACGGTGGCCCTGCTCACCGACATGGCCACCCCGCTCGGCCGCACCGCGGGCAACGCCCTGGAGGTACGCGAATCGGTCGAGGTACTGGCCGGCGGCGGCCCGAAGGACGTCGTCGACCTCACCCTGGCGCTGGCCCGCGAGATGCTGGACGCGGCCGGTCTCAAGGACGCCGACCCGGAGAAGGCCCTCGCGGACGGCTCCGCGATGGATGTCTGGCGCCGGATGATCTCCGCCCAGGGCGGCGACCCGGACGCCACGCTCCCGGTCGCCCGCGAGCAGCACGTGGTGACGGCCCCGTCCACCGGCGTACTGACCCGCCTGGACGCCTACGACATCGGCGTCGCCGCCTGGCGCCTCGGCGCTGGCCGGGCCCGCAAGGAGGACCCGGTCCAGGCCGGCGCGGGCGTCGAACTGCACGCCAAGCCGGGCGACCAGGTCACGGCCGGCCAGCCCCTGCTGACACTGCACACCGACACCCCCGAGAAGTTCGACTACGCGTTGAAGGCCTTGCCCGACGCCTACGACATCGCCCCGACGGGCACGTCGTTCACCGCCACCCCCGTGGTGCGGGAGCGTATCGCCTGACCTGCGGTCTTCTCGTGCGGGTGAACGGGACCGGTGAACTGCCACCGGTCCCGTTCGGCATGCTGGACCCGGTGACGCACCGATGGAGGAGACCGCCATGAGCGCACTCGGCGTCGATCCCGCCCCCGGCCACGGGGAGAAGCTGACGCTGCCCGAGCCGTTCGGGCTGGTCCTGGACACCGGGGTCCTTCCGGTCGGCTGAGAGACGACGCACGCCGGCCCCGACGGCATGCGAACGGCCCGTCGGGGCGGAGGAATCCTCCCCGACGGGCCGCTCTCATGCCGTCGGTGCGCCTACCGGCTCACCGACATGCCGCTCACTTGCCGAAGTACGCGTTGTAGATCGACACCGACGACTTGTTGCCCTGCTTGTCCGTGACGTTCGCCCGGTAGGAGATGGACTTCCCCTTGGCCGGGTTCTTCACGGAGAGCTTGCCCGCCTTGACCGTGGACTTCTTCCAGGTCTTGCCGGCGTCGTAACTGACGTACACCGTCAGCGACTTGAGGTTCTTGCCGGCGGCGGCGCCCTGCACCGTCACGGGTACGGAAGCGGTCCGGCCGGCCGTGACCCTGCTGTCGAGGGTGACGTTGGGCGTGAACCGCACCGTGGAGACCGGGAGCATGGTCGGGGCGGTGGTGCGCTTGGAACGGAAGGTCCAGCTCGCGTCGATCCGGGTGGAGACCGCGGAGACCTTGGTGCTGCGCCGTACCGAGGTCGTCAGCCGGTAGTCGGCGGAGCCGGACGGCACGGCGAAGGGGGTCAGACCGGTCAGCGGGTCGTCGTTCCGGCCGAGCTGCTTGCCGTTGCGGTACAGGACCGTATTGGCCGAACTGTAGGCGGAGTCACCGACGTTGCCGCGTCCGTCGGCCACCAGCGGCAGCATGCCGACGATGTTGTCGCCGTCGCGCAGAACGCCGTACTCGGAGCTGACCGCAGGGCCGAACACCGCGGTGTTGACCTTCTTCGTGTAGGACTTGCCGGCCTTCAGGGACTGCGGGGCGCCGAGGGAATACTGCGCCTCGGTCACCGGGTAGCCGTCCTCGTCGACCGGGCCGTCCTGGCTGAAGTCGAAGCTCCACCGAGCCTTGTCGGCGGTGGAGACATAGGCGGTGGCGGTGCCGGGGATCTTGTGCAGGGACCAGGCGGCCCAGCCGCCGTCGATGCCGGGCAGCGTGCCCGACACGGCGATCTCACCGGTCTTGCCCTTGGCGGGCGAGCCGAGGGAGAGACCGACCTTGGCCAGCTGGCCGGTGGTGTACTTCCGCTCGAAGCCGGTGGCCGCCCCGGTCACCGGACCGCCGGCCACGATCTCGTACCGGGTCGAGGTCCCCTTGAGCCAGCTGCCGATCCAGTTCTGGCTGAGCGAGCCGTCGGTGACCCTCGGGCCGAAGTGCGCGGTGCGGAAGTTCTTGTACGTGTCGAGGAGCCAGCCGTACCCGAAGGCGTTGTCCTCGGACGCGTACTGGAGCTCGGTCGTCGCCATCAGGGGCTTGGCGCCGGTGGCGGGCACGGTGATGTTCACCGGCTTCGCCTTGCGCGCGTCGAACGTCAGGCTGACGTTCTTGTTGATGTCCAGCTTCGGCTGGGACAGCCAGTCCGTGCCCTTGGTGTAGTCCTCGGGGTCGACGGTGACGCCGGTGTTCAGCGTGTAACCGCCCGCGGGGACGCGGACCTTCGCCGTGCCGTCGGTGCTCGTCGGCGAGAGCCACTGGCCGACCGCCGAGCCCGTGAGCCCGAAGAGGTTGGAATCGACGAACTCGGCCGGCTTGCCGTCCCGCCCGATGGTCTTGACGGTGAGGTCGTACGACTCGATCTCGCGATCGACCGCGGCCGCCGTGCGGACACTCTGGCCGCCGCCGGTCCCGACGACGTACGCGGAGTAGATGCCGTCGTCCTTGCCGCCGAGCTTGGTGTTCACGGTCATCGGCACTTCCGCGGTGCCGCCCGCCGGGACGGTCACCTTGTCGGCGCCGAGGGTGAAGAAGCCGGCCGGGGCGGGCTTACCCTTCGGGCCGGTCGCGGTGACGGCGAGGTCGAGGGTGACGTCGCTGCTGCCGAGGTTGCGGTACGTCACCTTCTTGGTGACCGGGGTGTCGTCGGTGTGCGGCCACTGCTGCAGCCCGAAGCCCACCGAGACCGGCTCGGCGACGACGGTCTGCTCGATCGCCCGGTCCACCGCGATCCGGCCCGTGCCCTGCTCGAACGGGGTGTACGCGCCCGGCTTCGTCGAAGCGGTCAGCGCGCCCTTGAGCTCGGCGTACTTCCACTCGGGGTGCTGCTGCTTGAGGAGCGCCGCGGCGCCCGCGACGTGCGGGGTCGCCATCGACGTACCGGAGATCGTCAGGTAGCCCGGCGGGTTCTGGCCGACCTCCTGATCGATGGCGGAGCCGGGGGCGGCCGCCGCCGTGATGTCCACGCCGGGGGCGGTGACATCGGGCTTGATCGCGCTGTCGCCGATGCGCGGTCCACGGCTGGAGAAATCGGCCAGCTCGTCCCTGTCGTCGACGGCGCCGACGGTCAGCGCGGCGTCCGCGCTGCCGGGGGAGCCGACGGTGCCGGAGCCGGGGCCCTCGTTGCCCGCCGCGATGGCGAACAGGGTGCCCTTGTCGGCCGACAGCTTGTTGACCGCCGCTTCGAGCGGGTCCACCTCGGGGGTGTCACTGCCGCCGAGGCTCAGGTTGATGATGTCGGCGCCCTGTGCGACCGCCCACTCCATGCCGGCCAGGATGCCGGAGTCGTCGCCGAAGCCGTCGTCGTCGAGCACCTTGCCTTCCAGCAGCTTGGCGTCCGGGGCCACGCCCTTGAACTTGCCGCCCGACTTGGCGCCGGTACCGGCCGCGATCGACGAGACATGGGTGCCGTGGCCGACCCGGTCCTTGGCGTCGGGCGAGGAGGTGAAGTTCTTCGTGTCGAGGATCTGGCCCTGGAGGTCCGGGTGGGTGGCGTCCACACCGGTGTCCAGGACGGCGATCTTGACGCCCTTGCCGGTGTAGCCGGCCTTCCAGGCGGCCGGGGTGCCGATCTGCGGGACGCTCTTGTCCAGGCTCGCCCGGCGTACGCCGTCCAGCCAGACCCGGTCGATTCCGGCGGCGGTGGTGCGCTGGGCACCGTGTGCCGCCTTGCTGGTGAGCGCCTGCCAGATGTCCCGGGCGTCGCGCTGCGGGGTGATCACCGACTCGGCGTTCAGCGTCTTCAGGGTCCGGGCGACCCGGGTGGAACCGGCCTCGCGGACCTCGGCCTTCGCGGCGGCGGCCTTCGCGCCCCGGTAGGAGACGATCAGCTTCAGGCCCGACTTCTGGGCCCGGCGGTTCTCCGCGCGGTTCAGCTCGGTGACGTCGAACAGCCGACGGTCCAGCTTCCCGGAACTGATCAGCCGGCTCGCGTCGGCGGGGACGAGCATGGTGTGCCCGTTGCGTATCTGTCGCTGCACGGGTATGTGCTCGCGGCCCTCGGCGGCCCGGAAACCTGTCACCCGGCCCTTGGCGTCCACGGTGACCAGGTCACCGGTGATCAGCGTCAGCCGGTGCTGGGTCAGCGACCGGTTGCCGGTTGCCGGGGCGGCGTCGGGCTGTGCGACGGCCGGGGTGGTCATCCCGGCCGCGAGTGCCACGGCGGCTGCCGTGGCGACGGTCGAAACACACGCGTTTCTCACGTGTTTGCGCAACTCTCCCCCTGGAGAATCGGGCGGCCCGCGAAGGGCCGCGGGTCAGTCGGTGCGGCGGGGCCGCCGCCCCCGCCGGCTCAAGTTCCGTGGGGGGGGATCGAGAGGGCGGGTTCCCAGGAACCGCGCCAATAACGGCGCG
>NZ_JBHXTM010000074.1:0-33003 GCF_042677325.1 Streptomyces sp. NPDC127117 | reverse complement strand
CGGCCGCGTGGTCCCCGCCGGGATGACGACAGCCGTGGTGGCGGCTACCGCCGTGACGACAGCCGTGGCGGCGGCTCCGGCGGAGGTTTCCGCCGTGACGACAGCCGTGGTGGTGGGTCCGGCGGGGGCTTCCGCCGCGACGACAACCGTGGTGGTGGGTCCGGCGGGGGCTTCCGCCGCGATGACAGCCGTGGTGGTTCGGCTGGTGGTGGGTTCCGTCGGGACGACCGTGACCGTGATCGGGATCGTGGTCCGCGTCGGGACGATGATCGCGGTGGGTTCCGTGGTCCGCGTCGTGATGATGACCGTGGTGGGCGTCCTTCGGGTGGGTTCGAGCGTCGGGACGACCGGCCGCGTGGTCCCCGCCGGGATGACGACAGCCGTGGTGGCGGCTACCGCCGTGACGACAGCCGTGGCGGCGGCTCCGGCGGAGGTTTCCGCCGCGACGACAGCCGTGGTGGTGGGTCCGGCGGGGGCTTCCGCCGTGACGACAGCCGTGGCGGGGGATATCACGGGCAGCGGGACGATCGTGGGGGCCGGGGTGGCTACCGAGGGCGCGACGACCGTGGTGGGTACGAGCGGCGGGACGACCGGGACCGCGAGCCGATCAAGCGGCTTCCGATTCCCGAGGACGTCACCGGTGACGAGATCGACAAGGACGTGCGGCAGGAGCTGATGAGCCTGCCGAAGACCCTGGCCGAGGACGTCTCGCGCAACCTCGTCATGGTGGCCCGGCTGATCGACGAGGACCCGGAGCAGGCGTACGCGTATTCGCGGATCGCGCTCCGGCTGGCCTCGCGGGTTGCCGCGGTGCGAGAGGCGGCCGGGTTCGCCGCGTACGCCACGCAGAAGTACTCGGAGGCGCTGGCGGAGTTCCGGGCCGCCAAGCGGATGACCGGGTCCGTGGAGCTGTGGCCCGTCATGGCCGACTGCGAGCGTGGGCTCGGGCGGCCCGAGCGGGCGATGGCCATGGCCGGCGAGCCCGAGGTGCAGAAGCTCGACAAGGCCGGACAGGTCGAGATGCGCCTGGTGGCGGCCGGGGCCCGCAGGGACATGGGGCAGCTCGACGCGGCCATCGTCACGCTGCAGAGTTCCGAGCTCGCGTCGAACGCCGTACACCCGTGGACGGCCCGGCTGCGCTACGCGTACGCCGACGCGCTGCTGGCGGCCGGGCGCGAGGACGAGGCGCGTGAGTGGTTCGGGAAGGCCCTGGAGGCCGACAAGGACGGCTCCACCGACGCGTCCGACCGGCTCGCCGAGATGGACGGAGTCGAGTTCGTCGATGCCCTCGACGAGGATGAGGGCGATGACGAGGCCGCGATCGACACCGACGTGGCTTCCGAGCCGGCTGCCACCGCGAAGGGCGGCAACGGCGACGATGACGACGAGGAGCGCCCGTCGGAGGCGTAAGGCATGAGAGAGGGCGGCACCCCGGGAGGGGTGCCGCCCTTTTTGTTGCTGTGGGTCAGCCGAGGTCGAGGCTCCGCAGCACCAGGCCGCTGGCCGGCTTGGGGCCGAAGGAGGTCGACTTGCGTGGCATGGTGACGCCCTGCCGGGCGAGATCCCGGACGACCTCTTCGCGTACCGGATGCATCAGGACCGCCGTCGCGTCGTGACGTTCGGCCTGTTCCACGGCGGCCGCGGTGTCGTGGATGTACGCGATGTGTTCCGGAGCGTCGGGAATCCGCCAGATGTGGTCGAGGAGCGCCGAGTGCAGGACCGTCGCGTCGAGGGTCTGCCAGGCGGCCGGGCGGTCGGCGCGAATCGTGCGGGACAGCAGACCGGGGTCGGGGCGGTCGATGAGATGGAAACCGCCGTCGCCCGCGAGCAGGAACGCGTTGCCTTCGGCAGCCGCCTCGGCGAGCGCGTCCAGGGCCAGGGGGAGCGGCACATCCAGGTCGCGGACGCGGAAGAGGCCGTTCAGCGCGGCGAGGGCGTCGGCGACCGGGAGGCGGTGCAGCAGTCGGTGTATCGCCCGGACCCGGAGCGGGTAGCGGGCCGTGTCGACCAGGAGGACCAGGCCGAAGTCCCAGGGGCCGGGGGTGGACTGCTCCTGCTGGAGGCGCAGATAGGTGGCCCAGCGGTGGTGGCCGTCGGCGATCAGGGCCTGGTGGCGGGCCAGATCGGTCTCGATCTCGGCCCGGTCGGCCGGGTCGGTGACCGCCCAGAGCCGATGGTGGTAGCCGTCCTCGGTGGTGGTGGCCAGCAGCGGTGGTCGGTCCGTGGTCCGCTCGATGACGGAGGTCGCGCCCGGGCCGTCGCACTCGCCGCGGTAGGTGAGCAGCAGCGGTTCGAGGTGGGCGGCGGTGGTGCGCATCAGGTCGGCCCGGTCCTCCACGACATGGGCCATCACGTCCTCGTGCGGCAGCACGATGCCGTCGGCGGGGGCGGACAGCGCCAGCGCTCCGACGACGCCGCGTTGCAGGATCTCGTCGTTGCGCTGCTCGTAGACGTACAGCGCGGGCTCGCTGTCCGGTGCGAGGACGCCCTCGGCCAGCCAGTGCTTCAGGGTCTGTGCCGCCTGCTGGTGGCGGGCCGCGGCCGTGTCCGCCTGCGGGAGTATCAGCCGGACGATGTTGTACGGGTCCGCCGACTCCAGGTGGTGCAGACCGTCGGGGCGCACGACGACGTCGTAAGGCGGTGAGGTCACCGCGGCAAGACTGCCGACGCGCTCGGGGACGTAGCGCAGCCCGCGGAACGGAATCAGACGCAGTCCCTGGCCGGCCGAACCTGATGTGTTCATTTCTGCATCGTATGTGTGCGGCCGGGATGCGCGATGATCTGGACAGAAGCATGGGACGAGGAGCGCAAAGAATGAGTCAGGCGAGCAGGACCAGGCCCAGCGGCAGCAGCACCGCGTTGAACGAGGCGTACGACACGGCGTTGCTCGATCTCGACGGGGTGGTGTACGCGGGCGGTCACGCGATCGTGCACGCAGTCGACTCGCTGGGGGCGGCGCGGGACGGCGGGATGCACCTGGCGTACGTGACCAACAACGCCCTGCGGACACCGGCCGCGGTCGCCCTCCACCTGACCGGACTCGGCGTACCCGCGGAGCCCGCCGATGTGATCACCTCGGCGCAGGCGGTGGCCCGGCTGATGGCCGACCAGCTGCCCGCCGGGGCCCGGGTGCTGGTCGTGGGCGGCGAGGGGCTGAGGGTCGCGCTGCGGGAGCGCGGTCTGGTGCCGGTGGAATCGGCGGACGACGAGCCGGTCGCGGTGGCGCAGGGGTACGGCGGCCCGGACATGGCCTGGGGGCGGTTCGCCGAGGCCGCGTACGCGATCGCGCGCGGGGTGCCGTGGTTCGCGTCCAACACGGATCTGACGATCCCGAGCGCCCGGGGTATCGCACCGGGGAACGGCGCGGCGGTGGAGGTCGTACGGATCGCCACCGGCGCCGAGCCGCAGGTGGCCGGGAAGCCGCTGCCGCCGATGCACCGGGAGACGGTGCTGCGGACCGGGGCGGAGCGCCCGCTGGTGGTCGGTGACCGGCTGGACACGGACATCGAGGGCGCGTTCAACGGCGGGGTGGACTCCCTGCTGGTGCTCACCGGGGTGACGGACGCGGCGCAGCTGGTCGCCGCCCTGCCCGAGCACCGGCCGACGTACGTCGACGCGGACCTGCGGGGACTGCTGACCGGGCAGCCCGAGGTGGCGGAGAGCGGCGAGGGCTTCGGGTGCGGGGGCTGGACGGCTTCCGTGCGCGGCGACGAACTGGTGCTGGCGGGGGACGGGGACGTGCTCGACGGGCTGCGGGCGGTCTGCGGGGCGGCGTGGTCGCACGCCGGGGACGGTTCGTGCGGGCTTGACGCGGGCAAGGCGGTCGCCAGGCTGGGGCTGTAGCGCGGGGCTCCCGACGACACCCGCACAGGGGAGGGTAGGCTAACCTAACTTGTCCCTGTTCGGTGTGTCGTCGTCCCGCACCCGATCACCTCCGACTCCGGGAGTTACGACCATGCAGCGCCTCACCGCGGACTCGGTGACCCTCGGCTACGACCGGCGGGTCATCGCGGAGAATCTCTCGGTCGAGATTCCCGACAACTCGTTCACGGTGATCGTCGGCCCCAACGCCTGCGGCAAGTCGACCCTGTTGCGCGCGCTCTCGCGGATGCTGAAACCGGAGAGCGGGCGGGTGCTCCTGGACGGGCAGGCGATCCACGCGATGCCCGCGAAGAAGGTCGCCAGGACGCTGGGGCTGCTGCCGCAGTCCTCCATCGCGCCGGACGGGATCACCGTCGCCGACCTCGTCGGGCGCGGCCGGTACCCGCACCAGGGGCTGCTGCGTCAGTGGTCACCGGACGACGAACGCATTGTCGAGGAATCGATGGCGGCGACCGGGGTCGGTGAACTCGCCGATCGCTATGTCGATGAATTGTCCGGCGGTCAGCGGCAGCGTGTCTGGATCGCCATGGCGCTCGCGCAACAAACGCCGCTGCTGCTGCTCGACGAGCCGACGACGTACCTCGACATCCAGCACCAGATCGATGTCCTCGACCTCTGTGCGGAGCTGCACGAGGCGCAGGGGCGCACCCTGGTGGCCGTCCTGCACGATCTGAATCACGCCGCGCGGTACGCCACCCACCTCATCGCGATGCGGGAGGGCGAGGTGATCGCGGAGGGGGCACCGGGCGAGGTGGTCACCGCGGAACTGGTGGAGCGGGTCTTCGGGCTGCGCTGCCGGGTCATCGACGACCCGGAGACCGGAACCCCGCTGGTGGTGCCCGCCGCCGCACGAAGGGCACGCGGCGGCGGGGCGGTGCCGGAACGGCCCGGTAGCAGCGGGGAGCCGATCCCGGCAGCAGCGAGCTGACTTCTACAGCAGTGACCTGAGTCTCAGCAGATCACGGAAGCCGGCCTCCAGACGGACCCGGCCCGAACCCCACGCCCTGGCGAAGTTCAGCTCGCCGTCCACCATGGCCACCAGGTCGTCGCCGGTCATCGCGAGCCGTATCTCGGCCTTCTCGCGGGGCGGGCCGTCGACCGTGTCCAGGACCTGGATCCGGCCATCGGTCAGCCGCCCGGTGAAGGTGATGTCGAGGTCCTTGATGTGGCAGCTCAGCGAGCGGTCGAGCGCGGCAGCGCTGCGCACGTCGCCGTCGGCCCCCGCGAGGTTGTCGGAAAGTCTGTCGAGTGCGCTGCGGCACTCCGCCATGGTCGCCATCGTGATCGACGGTACCGCAGCCCTTCGCGGTAGCGTTTCCCGCATGAACGACTCGATGCCGGAACCGGGGACGGCAGCCGCGACAGCGCCCGGGGACGCCGCACCGGGCCCGTCCGGCGAGCGTGTGCCCCCGGCCGCCCCGGCGCCGCCGGAGCCCGCCGCGCCCGCGCCCCTCGGCGTCGTACGCGCCCCCACGGGCAACGCCGGGGTGGACGCCGGGCTGGAACGTCTCGCCGATGCGGACCACCTCCCGGCGGACGGACACATCGAGGTGTACGAGGATGTACACCGTGGGCTGCGCGAAACGCTGACCGCGCTGGACGCCGGGCCCACACCCGCACCGGTACCCGCACCGATGCCCTCGTACGACAACAGGAGCTGAACCGAACGTGGCAGGAGTGGCCCGTCGCCGCCTCGACGCCGAGCTGGTACGCCGTAAGCTCGCCCGCTCGCGCGAGCACGCGAGCCAGCTGATCGCCGCAGGGCGGGTGACCGTCGGGGGGAACACCGCGACCAAACCCGCCACCCAGGTCGAGACCAGCGCGGCCGTCGTAGTGGTCAAGGACGACAGCGACCCCGAGTACGTCTCGCGCGGCGGGCACAAGCTCGCGGGCGCCCTCGCCGCCTTCGTGCCCCTCGGGCTGGAGATCGAGGGCCGGCGGGCGCTGGACGCCGGGGCGTCGACCGGTGGTTTCACCGATGTGCTGCTGCGGGCCGGCGCCGGCCATGTCGTCGCCGTCGATGTCGGCTACGGGCAGCTCGCCTGGTCGCTCCAGTCCGACGGGCGCGTCACCGTCAAGGACCGCACCAACGTGCGGGAGCTGACGCTGGAGGCGATCGACGGGCAGCCGGTCGACCTGGTGGTCGGCGATCTGTCGTTCATCCCGCTGGGCCTCGTGCTGCCCGCCCTGGCGCGCTGTGCCGCCCCCGACGCGGACCTGGTCCTCATGGTCAAGCCGCAGTTCGAGGTGGGCAAGGAACGGCTGGGCAGCGGAGGCGTGGTGCGCAGCCCCGAGCTGCGGGCCGAAGCGGTACGTGAGGTGGCACGCCGGGCCTGGGCGCTGGGGCTCGGGGTGCAGGGGGTGACGGCGAGCCCGCTGCCGGGGCCCTCGGGAAATGTCGAGTACTTTCTCTGGCTGCGGGCAGGAGCACCTGAGCTCGATCCCGCAGATGTCGACCGTGCAGTGGCGGAGGGGCCTCGTTGACGACGAATGCGGCACGAACTGTCTTTCTTCTGGCACACACCGGCCGCCCGGCCGCGATCCGCAGTGCCGAACTGGTCGTACAGGGGCTGCTGCGCAGCGGCCTGGGCGTGAGGGTGCTGGCCACCGAGGCGGCCGATCTGCCGCTGCCGCCGTCCGTGGAGACGGTCACGGACACCACGCCCAAGGCCGTGGACGGCTGTGAACTGCTGATCGTGCTGGGCGGGGACGGGACGCTGTTGCGCGGCGCGGAGTTCTCCCGTGCGTCCGGGGTGCCGATGCTGGGCGTCAACCTCGGCCGGGTCGGCTTCCTCGCCGAGGCCGAGCGGGACGACCTGGACAAGGTCGTCGACCGGGTCGTCACCCGGGCCTACCAGGTCGAGGAGCGCATGACCCTCGACGTACTGGTGCACAGCAACGGCGACATCGTGCACACCGACTGGGCGCTCAACGAAGCGGCCGTGCAGAAGGTGTCGCCCGAGCGGATGCTGGAAGTCGTCCTGGAGATCGACGGCCGCCCCGTCACCGGGTTCGGCTGCGACGGGATCGTCTGCGCGACCCCGACCGGATCGACCGCCTACGCCTTCTCGGCGGGCGGTCCGGTCGTGTGGCCCGAGGTAGAGGCGCTGCTGATGGTGCCGATCAGCGCCCACGCGCTGTTCGCCAAGCCGCTGGTGACCTCCCCGTCGTCCGTGCTCGCCGTCGAGGTCCAGCAGCACACCCCGCACGGGGTGCTGTGGTGCGACGGCCGCAGGACCGTGGAACTGCCCGCCGGCGCCCGGGTCGAGGTGCGGCGCGGCGCGGTGCCGGTACGGCTGGCGCGGCTGCACCACGCCTCGTTCACCGACCGGCTGGTCGCCAAATTCGCACTGCCGGTCTCGGGGTGGCGGGGCGCACCGCACTGACCGTCGGACATTCCCCCGGAGGTGTTGCGAACGGATCGTGAACACACAGGGGAGTGAGCCCCGGGAGGCGGGGTCCGTCGCACATCGGCGTCCGGACCTCGTAAGGTCGTGTCCGTGTTGGAGGAGATGCGGATACGGTCGCTCGGAGTCATCGACGACGCGGTGGTGGAGCTGTCACCCGGTTTCACCGCGGTGACGGGTGAGACCGGCGCGGGCAAGACCATGGTCGTCACCAGCCTCGGGCTGCTGCTCGGCGGGCGTGCCGACCCCGCCCTGGTACGGATCGGGGCCAAGGCCGCCGTCGTCGAGGGGCGGATCACGGTGTCCGACGGCGACACCGTCGCCCTGCGGGCCGAGGAGGCCGGGGCCGAGATCGAGGACGGTGCGCTGCTGATCAGCCGTACCGTCTCCGCCGAGGGGCGCTCCAGGGCGCATCTGGGCGGCCGGTCGGTGCCGGTCGGGGTGCTCGCCGAACTCGCCGACGAACTCGTCGCCGTGCACGGCCAGACCGACCAGCAGGGGCTGCTCAAGCCCGCCCGGCAGCGGCAGGCACTCGACCGGTTCGCGGGCGACGGCGTCGCCGGGCCGCACGCCGAGTACGCGGCGGCCTACCGGCGGCTGCGGGCCGTCGTCACGGAGCTCGACGAGCTGACCACGCGGGCCCGGGAACGCGCCCAGGAAGCCGATCTGCTGCGCTTCGGGCTGGGCGAGATCGCCGCCGTCGAACCGCTGGCCGGTGAGGACGCCGACCTCGCCGCCGAGGCCGAACGGCTCGGCCACGCCGAAGCGCTCTCCTCCGCCGCGGCTCTCGCGCACACCGCGCTCGCGGGCAATCCGGAGGACCCGGAGGGCGTCGACGCCACGACCGTGGTCGCGGCCGCCGGACGGTCCCTGGACGCCGTGCGCGCCCACGACCCGGCCCTGGCGGCGCTCGCCGACCGGATCGGCGAGATCTCGATCCTGCTCTCCGACGTGGCGGGCGAACTGGCCGGGTACGCCGATCAGTTGGACGCCGATCCGCTGCGGCTGGCCGCGGTGGAGGAGCGCCGCGCCGCGCTCACCGCGCTCACCCGGAAGTACGGCGAGGACATCGGCGCCGTGCTCGCATGGTCCCAGGAGGGCGCCGCCCGGCTCACCGAGCTGGAGGGCGACGACGACCGGATCGGCGAGCTGACCGCCGAGCGCGACGCGCTGCGCGGCGAACTCTCCGGCCTCGGACAGGCGTTGACCGACGCGCGCAACCGGGCGGCAGCGCTCTTCGCCGAGGCGGTGACCGCGGAGCTGGCGTCGCTGGCCATGCCGCACGCCCGGGTCTCCTTCGACATCCGGCAGACCGAGGCGGCCGACGAGGCGTCCGGCATCGAGATCGACGGGCGGAACGTGCTCTACGGGCCGTCCGGCGCCGACGAGGTCGAGCTGCTGCTGGCCCCGCACCCCGGCGCCCAGCCCCGGCCGATCGCCAAGGGGGCGTCGGGCGGTGAGCTGTCCCGGGTGATGCTCGCCGTCGAGGTGGTCTTCGCGGGCGCCGACCCCGTACCCACGTACCTCTTCGACGAGGTCGACGCGGGCGTCGGCGGCAAGGCCGCGGTCGAGGTCGGGCGGCGGCTCGCCAAGCTCGCCAGGTCCGCCCAGGTCGTCGTCGTCACGCACCTGCCGCAGGTGGCGGCCTTCGCGGACCGGCAACTGCTGGTCGAGAAGACCGTCGACGGATCGGTGACCAGCAGCGGGGTCACGGTCCTGGAGGGCGAGGACCGGGTGCGGGAGCTGTCCCGGATGCTCGCCGGCCAGGAGGACTCCCAGACGGCACGGGCCCACGCCGAGGAGCTGCTGGCCGCGGCGCGGGCCGACGGGTAGCGGGCTCGCCCGCCGGACGGTCCCGGCGGGCCGCTGCGTAGTGTGGCGGGCATGGGAGCAGCGCTGAGCAGGGCCGTGAAGTCCGGTGCCGTCGCCGCCGTCGTCGCGGGGGGTGTGTACCGGGCGCTGCGGGCCCGGCCGCGCCCGCACTGGCAGCGCACCAACCACGCGGGCCGGAGCGTCGACCTGTACGCGGGTCCGGCCGCCGTCCTCGGCACCGCGGCCGGGGCGGCCGTCCTCCCGCTGCCGCCCCGCACCCGGTGTGCCACCGTGCTCGCCGTGCTGGCGGCCGGAGGCTGCGGTGCGTACGACGACCTCGCCGGTGCGGACGATCCGCGCCGCGGGTTCCGCGCCCACCTCGGGGCGCTGCGGGACGGGGAGGTGACCTCCGGCGCGGTGAAGCTCCTCGGGATCGGGGCCGCCGGGCTCGCGGCGGGTGCGCTGCTCAAGGAGCGGCCCGTCGACCGGGTGCTCGCCGCGGTCGTGATCGCCGGGACCGCCCACCTCGTCAACCTGACCGATGTGCGGCCCGCGGCGGCCGCCGCCACCGTCCTCGCCCTCGGCGCCCCCGGCCTGCCGGGCGGCCCGGCCGCCGCGCCGATGGGTGCCGTGGCCGCGCTCGCCGCCGACGACCTGGCGGAGCGGACCATGCTCGGGGACACCGGGGCCCATGCCCTGGGGGCCGCCCTCGGGGTCGCGATCGTCACGGGCCGCGGCCGGGCCGGTCTCGCCGCGCATGCCGCCGGGCTGGTCGCCGCGGCGGTGTACGGGGACCGGATCAGCCGCCGGATCGCCCGGACGCCGGCGGACCACTGACGGAGGGGCCGCAGAGGCGGGCACGGCAACAGCGTGCCGGTTTCTCACCCGGGGGAGTGATAGGCCGGGTCCGGTTGTTGGGGTGCGGGCCGCAACGACGGCTGGATTGTGCCGGAACGCGCGTACGGACTGGCATCCTTGGCGGTGCCAAAACCGCCGACTCGGGAGCCCCGGGAGCCAATCAACGTGTCACAGCTGCGTACGGTCCAAGTCCTGGGCGGCGGCAGCGCGGGCAGCAGTGCCCACGTCAGCTCGCTGGCCGCGGGACTCGTGGCGAGGGGCGTGCACGTCACCGTCTGCGCCCCGGCCGAACTGGACCGCGCCTACGACTACTCCGGCACGGGCGCCGCTTTCGCGCCCGTACCCCGACGCAGTGACCCGGCCTCCGTCGCCGCCCTGCGCACCGCCTGCCTGACGGCGGACGTCGTCCACGCGCACGGACCGCACGCCGCCGTGCGCGCCGCCCTCGCGCTCGGCGGCCGGCGCGTTCCGCTGGTCGTCACCTGGCACGCCCGCGCGCACGCCGAAGGGGCCCGCAGCCGGCTGATCCGGCTCATGGAGCGAAGAGCCGCCAGGGCGGCGGCAGTTGTGCTCGGCACGACCTCCGACCTGGTCGACCGGGCCCGGCACCGGGGCGCGCGCGACGCCCGGCTCGCACCGGTCTCCGCCCCCGTCCCCCGACTGTCCGCCGCCGCCCACGCGGGCAAGGCACGGGCCGAACTCGGGGCGGTGGAACGGCCGTTGATCTTCGCCCGCGGAAGTCTCGTGCCGCATCACGGGTACGGCTCGCTGCTGGACGCGGCACGGCTGTGGCGCGAGCTGGACCCCCAACCGCTTCTGGTCATCGTGGGCGAGGGCCGCGAGCGGGCCGCCCTCCAGCGCCGGATCAGGAACGAGGAGCTGCCCGTACGGCTCATCGGCAGCAGCGACGATCACGCCGAACTGCTCGCCGCCGCGGATCTGGCGGTGCTGTGCAGCAGCTGGGAGGCGCGTTCGGTGTCGGCCCAGGAAGCGCTGCGGCTCGGCGTCCCGCTCGTCGCCACCGCGGTCGGCGGCGTGCCCGAACTCGTGGGGGACGCGGCGGAACTCGTGCCGTACGGCAATACGGAGGCGCTCGCACGGGTGGTGGCCAGGCTGCTCGGGGATCCCCGGCGGCGCGCCGAGATGGCGGCAGCCGGGCTCGCGCAGGCGGCGAGCTGGCCGACCGAGGACGACACGATCGCCCAGGTGCTCAGCGTGTACGACGAGTTGACCCAGCCGCTGGTGGCACGGACGAGATGAGCCGCCGCCCGGCTACGAGGTGTGGCGGCGGGCCCGGAGGGCCAGGCTCAGCGCCAGTACCGCCTGCGGGTCGTCCAGGTCGGTGCCGAGCAGCTCGCCGATGCGGGCCAGCCGGTTGTACAGCGTCTGACGGTTCAGATGCAGCTCCCGCGCCGTCTCCGCCTTGCGCCCCGCATGGGCCAGATACGTCTCCAGCGTCGGCAGCAGCGCCGGGCGCGAGGTGCGGTCGTGATCGCGCAACGGGCCGATCGCCCGGTCCACGAACGCCGCCAGATCCGGGTGGTCCCGCAACCGCCACAGCAGCAGATCGATGTCGAGGCGCCGGGCGTCGTACCAGGGCCGGTCGCTGAGACCGTGCGCGGCCGTCGCCGTCTCGGCGGCGTGCCGCAGCCCCGCGCCCGCCGCCGCCCAGCCGCCCGCCACCCCCACCACCACGACCGGCGGATGCGATCCGGCCCGCTCCAGCCCGGCCCGCTCCACACCGGCCCGCAGCGCCGCCGCGACCCGGTCCGCGACCGCCGTGCGCTCCGTCTCGGACCGCAGCCCCAGCAGCACCGGAACCCGGCCCTCCACGGGCCGCACGCCCAGCAGCACCGGCACCCCCACCGACGAGAGCTCCTCCAGCACCGCCCGCGCCAGCAACGCCCAGTTCCCGGACACCGAAAGCTCGGGGGCCAGCCGCATCACTACCGGCAGCAGCGGCATCTCGGCCGGCTTGAAGCCCAGTACGCGGGCCTGCGCGGGCGCGTCCTCCGGCGTGATCCGGCCCTCGGCGAGATCGGTCAGGAAATCGCCCCGGCCGCGAGCCGCCAGCTCCTCCTCCTGGCGGGCCTGCATCAGCACCACGGCCAGAATGCCCGCCGCCCGCTCCGCCGCCATCCGGTGCACGGTCACCAGCGGCCCGGCCACGGCCAGCAGCACCAGCCTGGCCCGCACCGAACCGGTGCCGGGGCCACCGCCCGGCACATCCACCAGCACCGAACCGGTGGGCGGGGTCTCACGGGCCGCCCGCCCGCCGCGCATCCCCTCCCATACCTGGAGCGGATCGGCACAGACCGGGCCGGAGCCGGGGCCCGCCGCGTAGAGCAGCTGGCCGTCCGCCGTCTCCAGGAAGACCGGATTGGCCGCGAAGTCCGCCAGGATGCCCAGCACCTGGGGCACCCCGCCGCCGCCCAGGAGCGCCTCCGTACACCTGCGGTGCACGTCCTCGGCCTGCCGCAGCAGCGCGTAGTGACCGTTGACGATCTCGGTGTGGATCTCCTCGGTCACCGTCACGAACGGCACCTCGCGGTGCAGCTGCACCAGCGGCAGCCCCGCGGCGCGGGCGGCGTCCACTATCGACGCGGGCAGTCTGCTGAAGCGCGGCCCGAGCTCCACCACCAGGGCGGCGATGCCCCGGTCGGCGAGCCTGCGGACGAAGGCGCGCTGCTCGGCCGGGCGGGTGCCGAGCCCGAGGCCGGTGGTGAGCAGCAGTTCACCGCCCTTGAGCAGCGAGGCGATGTTCGGGACCTCGCCCGCGTGCACCCACCGCACCGTACGGTTCAGCCGGTCCGCGCCGGCCACCACCTCGGGGAGCCCCCCGCGCAGCCCCGGCAGTTCGAGGGCTCGCTGCACGGTGATTCCGCCTTGCGTCTCCACTGGCTCTGGCCTCGCATTTCCACTCGGGTCGGACGGTGGTCGCCCCTGATTCAGGAAGGTACCGGCCCCGGCCGGCGGAGGCGTCGTCGGGGGAGCCACCGGGGGAGCCGCGGGACAGCTGTTGACATGGGACGATCGCCGCTGCGATCTTGTGGACGCCGCGCGGTCCGGGCCGGTCGGCCCGGTCTGCCGGGCGGCCCCGACAGCCGGAACCGGACCTGGAGCAGACATGGGTGACGACGTACCGGCGTACCCGAGCGGTCCGGAACTTCCCGGCCCGCTGGTCGGGGCCGACTGGCTGGCGCGGCGGCTCGGCCGGCCGGGACTGGTGGTCCTCGACGCCTCGGTCGGCGCGCACCGGGGCAGTGAGCGGCGGATCCCGGGAGCGCGGGCCTTCGACATCGACGGGGCGCTGTCCGACCACTCCGGCCCGCTGCCCCACACGATGCCCGGGGCCGGCCGGTTCACCGAGGAGCTGCGCTCCCTGGGCGTGAACGACTCCGACACCGTCGTCGTCCACGACGCCGCGGGAATCTACTCCAGCGCGCGGGCCTGGTGGATGCTGCGGGCCATGGGCTTCGACCGGGTCGCGGTGCTCGACGGCGGTCTGCCCGCCTGGGCCGACGCCGGACTGCCGCTGGAGAGCGCCCGGCCCGCGTCCGCCCCCGCCCCCGCTCCCGGCGACTTCACGGCACGGCCGCGCCCGGGAATGTTCGTCGGCGCCGAGGAGGTGGCGGCGGCACTGGCCGACCCGGCGGCGATGGTCCTCGACGCCCGGGCCCGGGAACGGTTCACCGGCACCGTGGCCGAACCCCGGCCCGGACTGCGCGCCGGGCACATGCCGGGGGCGGTCAACCTGCCCTTCGGGGAGCTTCAACGCGCCGGGCGGATGCGCCCGGCGGACGAGCTGCGCGCCGTGTTCGCCGCCCTCGCCGGGGAGCGCGAGCGGCTGGTCGTCAGCTGCGGATCGGGGGTCACCGCGTGTGTCCTGGCCCTGGGAGCCGAACTGGCGGGGTACCGCGGACAGGCCGTGTACGACGGGTCCTGGAGCGAATGGGGGCTGCCGTCACGGCGGCCCGTGGTGACCGGGGCGGACGGGTCTCCGCCCGCCCCGTGAGCCGGGCTCAGCCGACGTACGCCCCGCTCGCCGTCAGGCGCAGTGCCGTGTCGATCAGCGGCACATGGCTGAATGCCTGCGGGAAGTTCCCCACCTGGCGCTGGAGCCGGGGATCCCACTCCTCCGCGAGCAGGCCCAGATCGTTGCGCAGGGACAGCAGCCGCTCGAAGAGCTGGCGGGCCTCGTCGACCCGGCCGATCATCGCCAGATCGTCCGCCAGCCAGAACGAGCAGGCCAGGAACGCGCCCTCGTCGCCCTCCAGGCCGTCGACGCCCGCGTCCTCGCCCGAGGTGGGGTAGCGCAGTACGAAGCCGTCCACGGTGGACAGCTCGCGCTGGATCGCCTCGATCGTGCCGATCACGCGCTTGTCGTCCGGCGGCAGGAAGCCCATCTGCGGGATCAGCAGCAGCGAGGCGTCCAGTTCCTTCGAGCCGTAGGACTGGGTGAAGGTGTTGCGCTCCGGGTCGTAGCCCCGCTCGCAGACATCGCGGTGGATCTCGTCGCGCAGCTCGTGCAGGCGCTCCACCGGCCCTTCCGCGTCCCCGGACTCGATGAGCTTGATGGTGCGGTCGACGGCGACCCAGGCCATCACCTTCGAGTGAACGAAGTGACGGCGCGGCCCGCGCACCTCCCAGATGCCCTCGTCCGGCTCGTCCCAGTGCTTCTCCAGGTACTCGATCAGCTTGAGCTGGAGGCCGGTCGCGTAGTCGTTGCGGGTCAGGCCCGTCATGTGGGCCAGGTGCAGCGCCTCGGTGACCTCGCCGTACACGTCCAGCTGGAGCTGGCCCGCCGCGCCGTTGCCGACCCGGACCGGGGCCGAGTTCTCGTACCCGGGCAGCCAGTCCAGCTCGGCCTCGCCCAGCTCGCGCTCGCCCGCGATGCCGTACATGATCTGGAGGTTCTCCGGGTCGCCGGCGACCGCCCGCAGCAGCCACTCGCGCCAGGCGCGGGCCTCCTCGCGGTAACCGGTGCGCAGCAGCGAGGAGAGCGTGATCGCGGCGTCGCGCAGCCAGGTGTAGCGGTAGTCCCAGTTCCGGGAGCCGCCGATGTCCTCCGGCAGGGAGGTGGTCGGCGCGGCGACGATGCCGCCGGTCGGCGCGTACGTCAGGGCCTTGAGGGTGATCAGCGAGCGGACCACGGCCTCGCGGTAGGGCCCGTGGTAGGTGCACTGCTCGACCCATTCGCGCCAGAAGTCCGCCGTCGCGTCCAGCGAGCCCTCCGGGTCCGGCAGACCGGGCGGCTCGTGGTGCGAGGGCTGCCAGCTGATCGTGAACGCGATCCGGTCACCCGGCGCGATCGTGAAGTCGGAGTACGTCGTGAGGTTCTCGCCGTAGGTGTCGGCGGGGGTGTCCAGCCAGACGGAGTCGGGGCCCGCGACGGCGACCGTGCGGCCGTCGACCTTGTGCACCCAAGGGGTGACCCGTCCGTAGCTGAACCGCATGCGCAGCTCGGAGCGCATCGGCACCCGGCCGCTGATCCCTTCCACGATCCGGATCACCTGCGGCGCACCGTCACGTGGCGGCATGAAATCGGTCACTCTGACCGTTCCGCGTGGTGTGTCCCACTCCGATTCCAGGATGAGGGAGTCCCCGCGGTAGCGGCGGCGGTCCGCGGACGGCGGCTCCGTCCCGTCCGCCCGCGCCGGACCCAGGCGCCAGAAGCCGTGCTCCTCGGTACCCAGCAGTCCTGCGAAGACGGCGTGCGAATCGAAGCGGGGAAGGCACAGCCAGTCCACTGTGCCGTCCCGGCAGACCAGGGCGGCGGTCTGCATGTCTCCGATGAGTGCGTAATCCTCGATGCGCCCGGCCACGTGCATCTCCAGTCGAACGGCCATGTCGCCCCGTAGGGCATTACTGCGGGTCAAGAGGTCGTCGCAAGGGGTTGTTGTGGGGGATCCTGCGAACAAGTCACCTCGCCCGGGGCAAGTGTCCGAGCAGGATACGACGCACCCCGATGATCCGCGCGACGGTCTCAGCAACACGTCTGACCCGAACGGGTGTGTGCACGGGCACTCGTGGTGATCATGCGAGGTGGGCGACGGGATGCGGCCGGAAGCAGGCTCCCCTCGGCGCTGATACCCTGGTAGCCCGTGGACCGGTGGTCGTCCGCAACCGCAGACGAGGCCCCCGAACCGCAGCGACGGCGCCTCCGGAGTCTCCGGACGAAAACGCCGGTACGCACCTCACGATCGCGACCACGGGAGCCCCCTTTGGCTATGCAGCCCACATCCACGACGACCAAGCACATCTTCGTCACCGGGGGTGTCGCCTCATCCCTCGGCAAGGGTCTGACTGCCTCCAGCCTCGGTGCCCTGCTCAAGGCGCGCGGCCTTCGGGTCACCATGCAGAAGCTCGACCCCTACCTCAACGTCGACCCGGGCACGATGAACCCGTTCCAGCACGGTGAGGTGTTCGTCACCAACGACGGCGCCGAGACCGACCTGGACATCGGCCACTACGAGCGCTTCCTCGACGTCGACCTCGACGGCTCCGCCAACGTCACCACCGGCCAGGTCTACTCGCAGGTGATCGCCAAGGAGCGGCGCGGCGAGTACCTGGGCGACACCGTGCAGGTCATCCCGCACATCACCAACGAGATCAAGCACCGCATCCGCCGCATGGCCACCGACGACGTCGACGTCGTCATCACCGAGGTCGGCGGCACGGTCGGCGACATCGAGTCGCTGCCGTTCCTGGAGACCGTCCGCCAGGTCCGCCACGAGGTCGGCCGGGACAACGTCTTCGTCGTGCACATCTCGCTGCTGCCCTACATCGGCCCGTCCGGTGAGCTCAAGACCAAGCCGACCCAGCATTCCGTCGCCGCGCTGCGCAACATCGGTATCCAGCCCGACGCCATCGTGCTGCGCGCCGACCGCGACGTACCGACCGCCATCAAGCGCAAGATCTCGCTGATGTGCGACGTCGACGAGGCCGCCGTGGTGGCCTGTGTGGACGCCAAGTCGATCTACGACATCCCGAAGGTGCTGCACACCGAGGGCCTGGACGCCTACGTCGTGCGCAAGCTCGACCTGCCGTTCCGCGACGTCGACTGGACGACGTGGGACGACCTGCTGGACCGCGTCCACAACCCCGACCACGAGATCACCGTCGCGCTCGTCGGCAAGTACATCGACCTGCCCGACGCCTACCTCTCGGTGACCGAGGCCATCCGGGCCGGCGGCTTCGCCAACAAGGCGCGGGTCAAGGTCAAGTGGGTCGCCTCGGACGACTGCAAGACCCCGGCCGGTGCCGCGAAGCAGCTCGGTGACGTCGACGCGATCTGCGTCCCCGGCGGCTTCGGCGACCGCGGTGTCAACGGCAAGATCGGCGCCATCCAGTACGCCCGCGAGAACAAGGTGCCGCTGCTCGGCCTCTGTCTCGGCCTCCAGTGCATCGTCATCGAGGCCGCGCGCAACCTCGCCGAGATCCCCGACGCCAACTCCACCGAGTTCGACGCCGCCACCGCGCACCCCGTCATCTCGACGATGGAGGAGCAGCTGGCGTACGTCGAGGGCGCGGGTGACCTGGGCGGCACCATGCGGCTCGGCCTGTACCCGGCGAAGCTCGCCGAGGGCTCGCTGGTCCGCGAGGCGTACGACGGAGAGCCGTACGTGGAGGAGCGCCACCGCCACCGCTACGAGGTCAACAACGCCTACCGGGCCGAGCTGGAGAAGAAGGCCGGTCTGGTCTTCTCCGGCACCTCCCCGGACAACAAGCTCGTCGAGTACGTCGAGTACCCGCGCGAGATCCACCCCTACCTGGTCGCCACCCAGGCGCACCCGGAGCTCCGGTCCCGCCCTACCCGCCCGCACCCCCTCTTCGCGGGCCTGGTGAAGGCGGCCGTCGCACGCAAGACGGGTGCCGCGGCCGGTGACGGCAAGGGCAAGCAGTCGGGCAAGTAGTCCGGCGCCGCACAGGCGTTAACGTTGGCCGGGGTACGCGTCCGCGAAGGACGCGTACCCCGGTTTCTGTTTTTCGTGGGAGGACGTAGATGGGTTTCCAGGACACGCCCGAGGAGTGGCAGGTCACCGCGACCGAGACGCCCTTCACCGGCAACAAGACCAGCGTCCGCACCGACGAAGTGGTGATGCCGGACGGCTCGGTCGTACGCCGCGACTACCAGGTCCACCCGGGCTCGGTCGCCGTGCTCGCGCTCGACGACGACAACCGGGTCGTCGTGCTGCGGCAGTACCGCCACCCGGTGCGCCACAAGCTCTGGGAGATCCCGGCCGGACTGCTCGACGTCCCCGGTGAGAACCCGCTGCACGCGGCGCAGCGCGAGCTCTACGAGGAGGCGTACGTCAAGGCCGAGGACTGGCGGGTGCTGACCGACGTCTACACCACACCGGGCGGCTGCGACGAGGCCGTGAGGATCTTCCTGGCCCGCAGCCTCTCCGAGGCCGACGGGGAGCGCTTCGAGGTCTCCGAGGAGGAGGCCGACATGGAGCTGGCCCGGGTGCCGCTCCAGGAGCTGGTACGGGGCGTGCTCGCGGGGGAGCTGCACAACAACTGCCTCGTGGTGGGTGTCCTCTCGCTCGCGGCGGTGCTCGCCGGTGACGGGATCGATTCGCTGCGCCCGGCCGACGCGCCGTGGCCGGCCCGTCCGTTCGAGGCCTGACGGGCCGTAGAACCACCGAACGGCGCACGCCGAGGTCCTTCGATCGGACAAGATGCTGATCCGATCGGGGGACCTCTGTGTCGTGCCCGGTCATGCTCGACGGAAATCACCCACACGCCTGAACTACGCTCACAATGCCCTGACCGGAGTCCCGGCGGGCGACGCGTGCAGCGAAGTGGAGCGTGGCCCGTGACGGATCAGGCGGTGGACACCAGCGGCCCGGCCGAGGCAGCGGGAACCGAGGAGCCGTCCCGTACCGCCCCACCTCAATTCTTCGGCCGCGCACGCGAGTTGAAGGCACTGCGGGCCGACATCGAACGGGCCGGCCTGGACACCCTGGCCGGTCGCAAGGCCGCCCGCGCCCGGGTCCTGCTGATCGCCGGACGACCCGGCTCCGGACGCACCGCGCTCGCCGGTGAACTCACCCGCAGGCTGCTCGCCGAGGGCGACCACCCCGACGGACTCCTCCGCGCCCGGCTCACCGACCCCGGCGGTGCGCCGGTGCCCACCGAGCGCACCGCCCGTGAGCTGCTCGACCGGATGGGGGTGACCGGGCCGCCCGGCGCGGACGGGGACGAGCTCTCCGGGATGGTCCGCGACGAGCTCGCCGGACGCCGTGCACTGCTGCTCCTGGACGACGCGGTGGACGCGGAACAGGTCGACCCGCTGCTCCCCGACAACCCGGACTGCCTGGTCGTCGCCACGTCCGAGGGCCCGCTGACCGGCATCCCGGGCGTCCGCCCCTGCACCATCGGCGGCCTGGACGCGGGCTCCGCCGTGCGGCTGCTCGCCCGCACCATCGGAGAGGTCAGGATCACCGTCGACCCGCGGACCGCCGAGACCCTCGCCGAGGAGTGCGGCGGACTGCCGGCCGCCCTGGTGATGGTCGCCGGCTGGCTCGCCGCCCGTCCCATGGCGTCGGTCGCCGATGTCACCAGGCAACTGCGCGAACTGCCGGACGACACCGAGCAGTCCACCGGCTCCCGGCCGCTGGCCCGCGCCTTCCGGCTGGTCCACGAATCGCTGCCGCCGACCGCCGCCCGGATACTGCGGCTGCTCGCCCTCGCCCCCGCCGGACTCGCCGACGCCCACACCGCGTCCGCGCTGGCCGGCTGCTCCGTCTCGGCCGCCCAGACGACCCTCGACGACTTCGTGGCCCTGGGGCTGCTGCACACCAACGGGGCGGACCAGCCGCAGTACGAGGTGCCCGGCTGCCTCGCACCGCTGCTGCGGGTGCTGCTGGAGGCCAGGGACCGGCCGGCGGAGGTCCAGCTGGCCAGGGCCCGGATGCTGGAGCGGACCGTACGGCTGCTGCAGTCCTGCCGGGCGGTCACCGAACCCGAGGCCTCACCGGCCCGCCGTAAGCTCGCCGGGCTCCCGCGGTCGCTGCGCTTCCCCAACCCCGAGGCGGCCGCCGAATGGCTGCGGATCCGCCGGCCGGCCCTGCTGGCCTCGGCCCGGATCGCCGTCGAGGACGGTGAACTGGACACCCTGGCACGGCGGTTGGTGTCCGCGCTGGTGCGGGCGCTGGCCGTGCACCGGGGCACCGAGGCCGCCGCACCCGAGCTGTACGGGCTGCACGGTCTGGTGCTGGCCGTCGCCGAGCGGCGCGAGCTGCCGCGCGAGCGGGCCGCCGCGCTGCTCAACCTCGCCGACCTCGACGCCAGGACCGGCCGCACCCGGGAGGCGCTGGCCCGCTACCGGGCCGCGCTGGACGCCGGACGGGCCGCGAAGGACCCGTACGCCACCGGCCGCGCGATGGAATCCGTAGGTGGCGCCTATGCGGAGCTGGGGGACTTCCAGCGGGCCTCCGACTGGTACGGCCGCGCGCTGGCGCAGCGGCTCACCCAGGGGGAGCGGGCCGACGAGGCGCGGCTGTACGGGCGGCTCGGCGCCGTCCACACCTATGCCGGGCGGTACGGCGAGGCGCTGCGGAACTGGCGAGCCGCGGCGGCCGGGTACCGCAGGCTCGGCGACGTGCCGGCCCAGGCGCGGGCGCTCAGCGAGGCGGCACGGGTGCAGGAGTACGCGGGCCGCCCGCACGAGTCGCTGCACACCTGCCAGGAGGCCGTCGAGTGGGCCAGGCGCGCCGGTGACGTGCGGCTTCAGGCGGCGCTGGAGCTCCGGCTGGCCGACACGCTCGAACGGCTCGGCGACCCGGCCGCGGCCGGGCTGCACCGGGGTCTGGCCGACAGATTGCTGAGCCAGGAGGGTGCGACCTGCGAAATCCGTAGTGCGGCGACTGAAAATTAATGCTTTGTAAGGCTAGACAGCACGAAACCCTTCATTAGACTGGCTCTGCCGCGTGTGTTCGCGGTGTCTCCATTTACGTAGTGTCTATCCGGGTATGTATTGCTATGTCCGGGTAACCCTCTGAGCCAAGGACCGTGATCGACGTGAAGGTCGGCATCCCCCGCGAAGTCAAGAACAACGAGTTCCGCGTGGCGATCACGCCTGCCGGTGTGCACGAGCTCGTCCGCCACGGCCACCAGGTCGTCGTCGAGGAGAACGCCGGGGCCGGCTCCTCCATCACGGACGAGGAGTACGTCGCCGCCGGGGCGCAGATCCTCCCCACCGCCGACGAGGTCTGGGCCACCGCCGACCTGCTGCTCAAGGTCAAGGAGCCGGTCGCCGAGGAGTACCACCGCCTCCGCAAGGACCAGACGCTCTTCACCTACCTCCACCTCGCGGCCTCCCGCGAGTGCACCGACACGCTGATCGAGTCGGGCACCACGGCCATCGCCTACGAGACGGTCGAGACCGCCAACCGCGCGCTCCCGCTGCTCGCCCCGATGTCCGAGGTCGCGGGCCGGCTGGCCCCGCAGGTCGGCGCCTACCACCTGATGCGCTCGGTCGGCGGCCGCGGTGTGCTGCCGGGCGGCGTCCCGGGCACGGCGCCCGCCGAAGCCGTGGTCATCGGCGGCGGTGTCTCCGGCTGGAACGCCACGCAGATCGCCGTCGGTCTCGGCTTCCATGTCACGCTGCTCGACAAGGACATCAACAAGCTCCGCGAGGCCGACAAGGTCTTCGGCACCAAGGTGAAGACCGTCGTCTCCAACGCCTTCGAGCTGGAGAAGGCCGTCATCGAGGCCGACCTCGTCGTGGGTGCCGTGCTGATCCCCGGCGCGAAGGCGCCGAAGCTGGTCACCAACGAGCTGGTCGCCAAGATGAAGCCCGGAAGTGTACTTGTCGACATTGCGATCGATCAGGGCGGCTGCTTCGAGGACTCGCACCCGACGACGCACGCCGAGCCGACCTTCATGGTCCACAACTCGGTGTTCTACTGCGTCGCGAACATGCCGGGCGCGGTCCCGAACACCTCGACGTACGCCCTCACCAACGCCACGCTCCCGTACATCCTGGAGCTCGCCAACCGCGGCTGGGTCGAGGCGCTGCGCCGCGACGCCGCGCTCGCCAAGGGTCTCAACACCCATGACGGGCAGGTCGTTTACCGCGAGGTGGCCGAGGCGCACGGCCTGGAGCACGTCGAGCTGAGCTCGCTCCTCGGCTGACGGGTCAACTGCTTCCGTCAACCTCATGCGTACGGCCGGACCTTGCCGAGCAAGGTCCGGCCGTACGCATGCCGGGCCCCTTCGGCGGCCCCGTTCAACTCGTCTCGAACGTAACCCTTTAACCGATTCGTACACCCGTTAAATCTGCGCCCCGGTGGCCGCACGCCCTTGACAGGGACGTGTTCGATTGCCGACACATCGGGCCGGGTCCGGCGGATTGTGTTGCTGCGGAGCGGTGACACGCCATAGAGTCGCCAATCGTCGGCATGGTGCCACGCTGACCTATCGATAAGTTTCCTGGTCACGTCCAAGGAGGTAAGACGACTTGTGAATGAGTCGACATTTACTCCCGGGGGTGTTCATCCAGGGATGCCTGCGCGGGGCCAGAGCCCGAACGGGCTGGAGGCTGTCGGCTCCGTCGCTGTCCGCACCTTCGCCACCCAACAGCACATGACGACAGCCCCCCAGATGATGGACGGCCTACACGTGAACGCCATGGCCGGCAACGAAAGTGGCCGGGACACCGCCCACTTCGCCGACTTCGACGAGGTGCCCCAGGGGCACTTCTACGACCCCGATGCCGAGTACGAGCCCGATCCGGAGTACGCGGCCACCCTCGCGCCCGACGCTGCCCGCCAGCGCCGCGAGCGGATCGGCCCGACCGGCCGGCCCCTGCCCTACTTCCCGATCCCGGGCCCGCTGACCGATCACGGCCCCGCGAAGATCATCGCGATGTGCAACCAGAAGGGCGGCGTCGGCAAGACCACGTCGACCATCAACCTGGGTGCCGCGCTCGCGGAGTACGGACGACGCGTCCTGCTCGTCGACTTCGACCCGCAGGGTGCCCTGTCGGTCGGGCTCGGCGTCAACCCGATGGAGCTCGACCTCACGGTCTACAACCTGCTCATGGAGCGGGGCATGTCGGCCGACGAGGTGCTGCTGAAGACCGCGGTCCCGAACATGGACCTGCTGCCCAGCAACATCGACCTGTCGGCCGCCGAGGTGCAGCTGGTGAGCGAGGTGGCCCGGGAGTCCACGCTGCAGCGTGCCCTGAAGCCGCTGATGGCCGATTACGACTACATCGTGATCGACTGCCAGCCGTCGCTCGGCCTGCTCACCGTGAACGCCCTGACGGCCGCCCACAAGGTCATAGTGCCGCTCGAGTGCGAATTCTTCGCGCTCCGTGGTGTGGCGTTGCTCACCGAGACCATCGAGAAGGTCCAGGAGCGCCTCAACCCCGATCTCGAACTCGACGGCATCCTCGCCACCATGTACGACTCCCGTACGGTGCACAGCCGTGAGGTTCTCGCGCGCGTCGTCGAGGCATTCGACGACCACGTCTACCACACGGTCATCGGGCGCACCGTGCGCTTCCCGGAGACCACGGTCGCCGGTGAGCCCATCACCACCTACGCCTCCAACTCGGTCGGTGCCGCCGCCTATCGCCAGCTCGCCAGGGAGGTGCTCGCCCGGTGTCACGCCGAGTGAGTCTGCCCGGGGCCGACGAACTGTTCCGTACCACCGGAGGAATGGGGCTCCAGGCCTCGTCCCCCGCGGACCGGCGACGCAAGGCGAACGGTGAGGCCCGGGTGCCCGGCCCGGCCGGGGAGAGCGATTCCGGGGCGGACGGATCCGGGGCGGAAGCGGCGCAGGCGGCCGACGGCGCCTCGCGCGAGGAGCACTCCGCGGCGGACGCCGACGCGGGGGAGCCGCGCAGCCGCGACGCCGACCGGGTCGCGGTGGCCGCGCAGGCGGGCCGCAGGCCCCAGCAGTCCGCACCGACGGCCGCGTCTTCGGCGGCGCCCGCCGCCACGCCCCCGGCCGCGCAGGAGGCGGTTCCCGCCCCTGCCGTTCAGCAGCAGCGCAGGCGCGGCGGCGGGCGCGGGGCGAACCGGCGGCCCAGCGGCCGCGAGCGCCACGACGAGAAGATCACCGTCTACGTCTCGGCCGAGGAACTGATGGACCTGGAGCACGCCCGCCTGGTGCTGCGCGGGGAGCACGGGCTCGCCGTCGACCGCGGGCGGATCGTCCGCGAGGCGGTCGCGGTGGTGCTCGCGGATCTGGAGTCGCGGGGCGACGCGAGCATCCTCGTACGGCGGCTGCGCGGCCGCTGACGGGTCAGGCGCCGGTAGCCTGCCCGGTGGGCGGCCGCCGGACGAGCGGTCCGGCCCTTTCCGTACGGGCCACGGCCCGCCGCCCGTATCCCGCTGCCCCTGGACCTTCATGCCGACGACCGACGAGCCCGCCCGCACCCCACGCCGCCCCCTGGGGCGCGGCCCGGGCGGCGGGGCCGCGCCGGAGCCGGTGGACGGCGGGAGCGCCGACGAGCAGGCCGCCGGCCCGCCCGCGCCCGAAGCCGAGGTTCCGCCCGCCCCCGCGACGCCGGAGGCGCACGAGGCGCCTGTCGCCACCTCCGAGTCCGCCGAGCCCGCCGGACCTTCCGGACCCGCCGGACCTTCCGGGCCGGCCGACGACGGCCGGTTCACCGTCCGGCTGGCGAACTTCGAGGGGCCGTTCGACCTGCTGCTCCAGCTCATCTCCAAGCACAAGCTGGATGTGACCGAGGTCGCCCTGTCGAAGGTCACCGACGAGTTCATGGCACACATCCGCGCCATGGGGCCGGACTGGGACCTGGACCAGACCACCGAGTTCCTCGTCGTCGCCGCGACCCTGCTCGACCTGAAGGCAGCCCGGCTGCTGCCCACCGCCGAGGTGGAGGACGAGGCGGATCTGGCGCTGCTCGAAGCGCGGGACCTGCTCTTCGCCCGGCTGCTCCAGTACCGCGCGTACAAGCGCATCGCGGAGATCCTCAGCGAGCGGCTGGCGTCCGAGGGGCGGCGCTTCCCCCGGACCGTGGGGCTGGAGCCGCACCACGCCGAGCTGCTGCCCGAGGTCGTGATCAGCATCGGGGCGGAGGGCTTCGCCGCGCTGGCCGTGAAGGCGATGCAGCCGAAGCCCGAGCCGCAGGTGTACGTCGACCACATCCACGCGCCGCTGGTCAGCGTGCGGGAACAGGCCGAGATCGTGGTGGCGCGGCTGCGGGAGGCGGGCGAGACCAGCTTCCGTACGCTCACCGAGGACGCCCCGGACACCCTCACCGTCGTCGCCCGGTTCCTCGCGCTGCTTGAGCTGTACCGGGAGAAGGCCGTCGCGCTCGACCAGGACGAGGCGCTCGGGGAGCTGCTGGTGCGCTGGGCCGGGGGAGAGGGGGCCGGACCCGTTGTCACGGACGAGTTCGACCCCGAGACAAGGGACGCCCAGAAGGATGTGAAGGCATGAGTCAGCAGGAGAACACCGGCTCCACCGTCGCGGATCTCGATCTCAAGCCCGCGCTGGAGGCCGTCCTCATGGTCGTCGACGAGCCCGCCACCGAGGAGCACCTCGCCAAGGTCCTGGAACGGCCCCGCAGGGCCGTCGGGGACGCGCTGCGGGAGCTGGCCGACGAGTACACCGTGCAGCGGCGCGGTTTCGAGCTGCGGCTGGTGGCGGGCGGCTGGCGCTTCTACACCCGCCCCGAGTACGCGGCGGCCGTCGAGGGCTTCGTGCTGGACGGCCAGCAGGCCCGGCTGACCCAGGCGGCGCTGGAGACCCTCGCGGTGGTCGCGTACCGCCAGCCGGTCAGCCGTTCCAGGGTCTCCGCGGTCCGCGGCGTGAACTGTGACGGGGTCATGCGGACCCTGTTGCAGCGGGGGCTGGTGGGGGAAGCGGGCGCGGAACCCGAAACAGGTGCGATCCTGTACAGGACGACGAACTACTTTCTGGAGCGGATGGGCCTGCGCGGCCTGGATGAGCTCCCGGAGCTCGCGCCCTTCCTCCCCGAGGCGGACGCGATCGAGGCTGAGACGCTAGAGGGTGTGCCGTCGTTCGATCCGGACGCACCGGACACCCCGGATACTCACGCAGACGACAAGACGGATTTTTGATGCGAAGCAGTGGCAGGAACAGCGGAAGCGGCGGAGCCAGGAGCGGCGGCAGCGGCGGCGGAGCCAGGAGCGGCGGCGGCAGGAGCGGCGGCGCCAGGAACAACACCGGCAGCGGCAGGAACAGCAACCCGAACCCTCGGGTTTCCGGTTCCGAGCGTGACGACAAGCAGGAGCAGCGCCCCCGCCGGCCCCGCCCCGAGGAGCGCCGCTACGACGTGGGCAACGACAAGCCGGGCGGCGACGGCGGCACCCGCAAGGGGCGCGGCGCGGCGGCCCGCGGCGGCGCCAAGGGCGGCCCGAAGGCGGCGACCGGCGGCTCCAAGGGCAGCGGCCGCCGTACCCCGTACGGTGCCCCGTCCCGTCCGCGTGAGCTCGACGCCAAGATCGAGCAGCGCAACCGGGACAGGTACGCGGGCAAGGCCGACATCCGGACGCCCAAGACCCACCCGGGCGCCGAGCAGGAGGGTGAGCGGCTGCAGAAGGTCCTCGCCCGGGCCGGCATGGGCTCGCGCCGGGCGTGCGAGGAGCTGATCGAGCAGGCCCGCGTCGAGGTCAACGGCGAGATCGTCGTCGAGCAGGGCATGCGCGTCGATGTGAACAGGGACGAGATCAAGGTCGACGGCCTGACCGTCGCCGCCCAGTCCTACCTCTTCTTCGCGCTGAACAAGCCCGCCGGTGTCGTCTCCTCGATGGAGGACCCGGACGGCCGCCAGTGCCTCGGCGACTACGTCACCAACCGTGAGACGCGGCTCTTCCACGTCGGCCGGCTGGACACCGAGACCGAGGGCATCATCATGCTCACCAACCACGGTGAGCTGGCCCACCGCCTGACCCACCCCAAGTACGGGGTGAAGAAGACCTATCTGGCCGCCATCCAGGGACCGCTCCCGCGCGACCTGGGCAAGCGGCTCAAGGACGGCATCCAGCTGGAGGACGGGTACGCCCGCGCCGACCACTTCCGGGTCGTCGAGAACACCGGCAAGAACTACCTGGTCGAGGTGACCCTCCACGAGGGCCGCAAGCACATCGTCCGCCGGATGCTGGCCGAGGCCGGCTTCCCGGTCGAGCGGCTCGTGAGGACGTCCTTCGGGCCGATCCCGCTGGGCGACCAGAAGTCCGGCTGGCTGCGCCGCCTCACCAACACCGAGGTGGGCATGCTGATGCGCGAGGTCGGTCTGTAGGGAGCGCCCTCCACCGTCCGTTCCGAGGCCCGCGGCCGATTCCTGTTCCCGATTTTCGAACAGGAATCGGCCGCGGGCCTTTTCCTGCGCCCCTTCCGCCTTTATAGTCAGAGTGACTATTAAGGAGGCGGGCGTGAGTCTCGCGGATTTCCTCGATCCATTGCAACAACCCCTGGTGACGGTGCTCGACACCCCGGTCAGCTGGACCGAGGTGCTCGGCTTCGGAAGCGGGGCGCTGTGCGTATGGCTCGTGGCCCGCCAGCACCTCGCCAACTGGCCGATCGGCATCGCCAACAACCTCTTCTTCATCCTGCTGTTCACCCAGTCCGGTCTGTACGCCGACGCCGGCCTCCAGATCGTCTTCATCGCCCTTGCCGCGTACGGCTGGTGGACCTGGACCCACGGGGGTGGACCGGGCTCACCGGACCTGCCGGTGCGGCGCACCACGCGCACCGAATGGACCTGGCTGCTCGCGGCGGGGGCGGTGGGGGCCGTCGCGCTCACCGTCCTGCTCGACCACGCCACCGACTCGACGGTGCCCTTCTGGGACGCCCTGACGACCGCGCTGTCGCTGACGGCGACGTACGGGCAGTGCCGGAAGCTCGTCGAGTCCTGGTGGCTCTGGATCGCCGCCGATGTGGTGTACATCCCGCTGTACGCGTACAAGGAGCTCTATCTGACCTCGCTGCTGTACGTCGGCTTCCTGACGCTCTGCCTGATCGGCCTGCGCAACTGGAAGCGCGATCTCGCGGGGGAGCCGCCGCGGTTGGTGCGGGTGGCGGCATGAAGCGCTTCGGTCACGGGCTGGTCCTCGGCAAGTTCTACCCGCCGCACGCCGGCCACCACCACCTCGTCCGTACCGCCCAGGACCACTGCGAACGGCTGACCGTCCTGGTCTGCGCCGCCTCCGTGGAGTCCGTCCCGCTCGCCGACCGGGTGGCCTGGATGCGGGAGGCACACCCGGACGTACGGGTCGTCGGCGCCGTCGACGACATCCGCATGGACCTCCACGATCCGGTGATCTGGGACGCGCACATGGCCGTCTTCACCGGGGCCGTGCCCGAGCCGGTGGACGCCGTCTTCACCTCGGAGTCGTACGGGGACGAACTCGCCCGCCGGTTCGGCGCCGAATCCGTCTGCGTGGACCCCGACCGCACGGTCTTCCCGGTCTCCGGCACCGCCGTCCGCAAGGACCCGGTCGGCTGCTGGGACTTCCTGGAACCTCCGGTACGGGCCGCCCTCGCCCGCCGGGTCGTCGTCCTCGGCGCGGAGTCCACCGGCACCACGACCCTGGCCCGCGCCCTCACCGACCACTACCGCGCACGCGGCGGCGTGTGGGCGCGGACCCGGTACGTCGCCGAGTACGGGCGGGAGTTCAGCGAACGGAAACTGGCCGAGCTGCGCGAGCGGTGGCCCGGTGCCCAGTGGGAGGACGTCAGCTTCACCACCGACGACTTCCCGCTGATCGCCGAGGCCCAGAACGCGAAGGAGGAGGCCGCCGCGCGCACCGGGTCGCCGGTGCTCATCTGTGACACCGACTCCTTCGCCACCACCGTCTGGCACGAGCGGTACGTCGGCGGACGCAACCCGCTCGTCGAGCGGACCGCCGACCGGGTCACCCACCACCTGTGGCTGCTCACCGACCACGAGGGCGTCGCCTTCGAGGACGACGGACTGCGCGACGGCGAAGAGCTGCGGCCCTGGATGACCGACCGATTCCGCGCCGAACTCACCCGTACCGGAAGGGAGTTCATCGAGATAACCGGCACCCGTCAGGAACGTCTGGCCACCGCGGTCGCCGCCGTCGACGCACTGCTCGCCGACAGCTGGAACTTCGCCGCACCCCTGCCGGAGCACCGATGAGCACCGGAGCCCCCGAAGGGTACGACCCGCGCGCCTTCGAACCCTTCGCGGTCACCGTCGACCTCGCCGTCTTCACGGTCCGCGCCGGCCGGCTGCACGTCCTGCTCGTCGAACGGGGCGAGGATCCGTACAAGGGCCACTGGGCACTTCCCGGCGGCTTCGTGCTGCCCCGCGAGTCCGCCGAGACCGCCGCCCGCCGGGAACTCGCCGAGGAGACCGGACTGACCGGGGGCACCGCCGGCGCCCTCCACCTGGAACAGCTGCGCACCTACAGCGAACCGGACCGCGACCCCAGGATGCGGGTCGTCTCGGTCGCCTACGCCGCACTCGTACCCGACCTGCCCGAACCGCGCGGCGGCGGCGACGCGGCCGGCGCCCGGTGGTGGGACGCCGGACAGCCCGGCCCGCTCGCCTTCGACCACGACCGGATCCTCGCCGACGCGCACGACCGGATCGGCGCCAAGCTCGAATACAGCTGTCTGGCCACCGCCTTCTGCCCGCCCGAATTCACCCTGGGGGAACTCCAGCAGGTGTACGAGACGGTCTGGGGCGTCGAGCTGGACCGGCCCAACTTCCGGCGCAAGGTCCTCGCCACACCCGGCTTCGTCCAGGCCGTGGAGGGATCGCCGCGCCGTACCGGCGGACGGGGAAAACCGGCCGCGCTCTACCGGGCGGGTGCCGCTACCGCCCTGCACCCACCACTGCTGAGACCGGAAGGAAGAAGCACGTGATCGTGACCAGGACCATCACCAAACAGGCCGCCACCGGCGCGCTGACCGGGCTCGCGCTCGGCGACGCACTGGGCTTCCCGACCGAGTTCAACAACGTTCCGTCGATCCTCGCCAAGTGCGGGCCGTGGCGCCGGATGCCACTGCCGAAGCCGGCCTTCGTCACCGACGACACCCAGATGACACTGGCCCTGGGACGTGGCATCCGCACCGCCATGGACCGCGGGCTGCTCACCCCGCTGCGGCTGGCCCGCCCGGTGCGCGAGGAGTTCGTCGACTGGTACCACTCGCCCGACAACAACCGCGCACCCGGCCGCACCTGCATGACCGCCTGCCGGCTGCTCGACAGCGACCGGCTCTGGCAGGAGGCCAGCCAGACCGGCTCCAAGGGCTGCGGCGCCAACATGCGGGTCGCGCCGATCGGGCTCGTACCCGGACTCAGCGACGAACAGCGCTCCGGCGCCGCCCAGTTGCAGGCCGCCCTCACCCACGGACACCCGACCGCGCTCGCCGCGTCCGACCTGACGGCCCGAGCGGTGCACCTGCTGGCGCAGGGGGCGGAGCCGATGGGCCTGATCGGTCAGCTGCGCAGTTACGCGTACGAGAACAGCGGCCGCTACCTCACGCGCTGGCTCGGCGACCTCTGGCGGTACGCGGGCGACCCCTCGCCCGAGCTGTACATCCAGCGCGGCTGGGACGAATGCCTGACCGCCCTGGCCCGCGTCCAGGACGCGCTGCGCGACCCGTCCCCGGAGACCGACCCCTGCGAGGTGACCGGCGACGGCTGGATCGCCGAGGAGGCCCTGGCCACGGCCCTGCACTGCTTCCTCCTCTTCCCCGAGGAACCCGTCACCGCGCTCCGCCGGGCCGCCTGCACACGCGGAGACTCGGACTCCCTGGGCTGCCTGACCGGTGCGTTCGCCGGGGCGCACCTGGGGGCGGGGGCGTGGCCCAAGGAGTGGTCGGAGCGGATCGAGTACCGCAGCGATCTGCTGTCGCTGGGGGCGCTCTGGGATTCTTGACCCATGCCCATGGACACCAAGCACCTCAAAGAGGCCGGGCTGCCGGTCACCGACCTCGGCCCGGTCCTCGCCGAGGAACGCCACCCGCTGCTCTTCGCCACGGTCTCCGGGGCGCATCTGTACGGGTTCCCCTCCAAGGACTCGGATGTGGACCTTCGGGGGGTCCATCTCCTGCCCGCGGCCGACCTGGTGGGACTGCGCGAGGCCGAGGAGACCCGCTCGCGGATGTGGGACCGGGACGGGACCGAGATGGATCTCGTCACGCACGACCTCCGGAAGTTCGTCCGGCTGATGCTCAAGCCCAACGGCTATGTGCTGGAACAACTGCTCTCGCCGCTGGTCGTGCACACGAGCGAGCCGCACGCCGAACTGGTGGCGCTGGCACCGGGCGTGGTCACCCGCAACCACGCCCACCACTACCGGGGGTTCGCCAACACCCAGTGGCGGCTCTTCGGGAAGACCGGTGAACTGAAGCCGCTGCTCTACACGTTCCGGGCGCTGCTCACCGGGATCCACCTGATGCGCAGCGGTGAGGTGCGGGCGCATCTGCCGACCCTGCTGGGGGAGGTGGCGGCGCCCGCGTACCTGCCCGGGCTGATCGAGGCGAAGGCCGAGGCGGAGCACGGGGGAGCGGAGGGCGTGGACGGGGAGGCGGTGTCGCGGGACGTCGAGGCGCTGCACGGAGTGCTGGACCAGGCCCAGGCGGAGTCGGCGCTGCCCGCGACGGCCGGCGGGTTCGAGGCGCTGCACGACCTCGTGGTGCGTGCGCGGTTGACGGGGGTCTCCTGGTCTCCCGAGTCGGGAGGCTAGGGCCGGTCCACGGACGCCCGGCGGGTGCGGATCAGGAAGTCCTCGATCCGGGCCCGGTCCGGCTCCTGGGGAAGCGGGGAGTTCCGCGCCGTCTCCTCGCTCTCCTCCATCAGGCGGTTCATACGGCGTTCGACCTCGTCCCACGGCACCTCGCCCCGCTTCACCGCCAGCAGCCCCTCGCGGGCCGCGCCCACCTCGATCGTGAGCTCACCGGTGCGCAGCAGGTCCCGGCCGGTGCTCAGGAGCCGCAGCAGATGCATGGCGTGCTTCCAGCGCGGAACCCCGTACTGCCGTACGTCCGCCTCCAGCTTCCTGCGCTGGCCCCAGGCGTAGCGGACGAACGTCCGGTGGGCCAGCCGGGACAGGAACGCGCCGCGCAGGGAGAGGAGTTCCCGGCCCACGTCGTCGATGTGCTCCACCAGCGGCGAGTGCAGGCACTCCAGCACATTGGGGTTGGCGCGCAGCGCCAGCTCGCAGAAGCGTTCCAGCTCCCAGGAGAACTGCTCCGGTGCCGGGCCGTCGACATGCGTCGGCGGCTTCTCGAACCGCCAGAACAGCGGGGTCGGCGCGAGGAACACACCCCGCCGGTCGGTGTCGCTCCCCTCCGTGGCGAGCCCGAAGGCGCGCGAGCCCATCACACAGGAGTAGACCGTGTGGTCGCGTACGAGAGCCTCGGGATCAGGGGTGATCATGCCGGCGAGGGTACGTGAGCGGGAGCCGTCCGTACCGGGGATTTCCGTGCCGCGGCCCTGGCACGGAGTGCCCCGCTCAAGTGGCAGAAGCCCGGGTTCTGATCGACATTGTCGATAAATCATCCCCTCTGGAGAGGCAGAACCATGGCAGGAAACGATCTCGGCAGCCTGCTCGGCGGCTTGCTGGGCGGCAGCGGCCAGAGCGGCGGCTCGGGCGGCGCGGGGAACATCCTCGGCGCGCTGCTGGGCGCACTCGGCGGCGGCCAGGGCGGCCAGGGCGGTACGGGCGGCGGCAACGCGCTCGAAGGGCTGATCGGGATGCTCACCAGATCCGGCCTCGTCGACCAGGCGCAGTCCTGGGTCGGCACCGGGGAGAACCAGACGGTCAGCGGCGCCCAGATCGCCGAGGCGCTGCCGGACGAGACGCTCCGCAAGGTCGCCCAGGAGACAGGGGTCAGCACGGAGCAGGCGGCCGACCAGATCGCCCGCTCGCTGCCCACCGCGGTCGACAGGCTGACCCCGTCCGGGGAGGTGCCGGAGGGCCGCTCGATCGAGGACCTGGTCCGCGAGCAGCAGCTCTGACGGCGGAAGCGGCCCCCAGGGCCCCCCCCGGAACACCCCCCCACACACCCACGGCCCCCACCCAACCCCCCCCCACACAACACCCCAACACCCCCCACC
>NZ_JBHXTM010000073.1:0-33199 GCF_042677325.1 Streptomyces sp. NPDC127117 | reverse complement strand
AACTCGCCCCGGAGCCGCTCGACATCCCCCAGTTTCACACCCTGATGATGCCCACCACCAGGCAAGATCACTCAAGGTAACGAAGCACTACTAGGGGCTTTCCGCCGCGTATGCGGGGAAGGCCCTGACAGTGCTGAAAGGTAGAAAATCACTCATCAGGGCCTATGTGGTCAGCACTCGATGATGTTCACCGCGAGCCCGCCGCGCGCGGTCTCCTTGTACTTCATGTTCATGTGACCATTCGGCATCGTTCTTCCAGCCATTGCCGAACCTCCACTGGAGAGAACCGTAGCTGCTGGCCCACGCGGAAGCTCGGCATTCCCTCCTTGAGGTGATTGTCGTACACCCAAGAAGTAGGCTTCCCGAGATAGGCGGCAAGCGCCTTGACGTCCCACATCGGCTCACTCACGAACAATTCCTCTACGCTTGCTTCATCTGCTCGCGAGGACGGTAGTGAGGAATGGCGGCCGCACCAAGCGGGTGGAGGTCTGCCGGGCGACGAGGGCCCCGGAGTCAGCACCGATCCAGCACGACGCACCCGAACGGACCGGAACGGACGCCAGCGGAAGTCAGCACCAGGTCAGCACCAGCGCGTCTTCGCTCGATTTGCCTCACGCAGTCCGTGTCTCTGACCTGCATGTTTGTGCGGGAGGGCGCCGCGTGGTAAGGGGCGCCCTCCCATTTGGAGATCATCCGGCTCCTGAAACGGGCCATCGCCCGCGAGATGTTCCGCTGCCTGACCACCACGGTCACCGTTCCCGGCATCGCCGACCTGCGGCCTCTGCGCCAGTCCAAGAACATCACGCTCACCGCGGCCGCCCGTCACTTCGGAGTCTGGCCGACCTACACCGACGACTCCGTCTGGGAACCTCTCACCCCACCCACCGTCCCGGCAGGCGCCAGCGGCGGGGTACCGGACCCGGCACTGGACACGCCTGCCTATGCCCTGGCCGAACTCCTCACCGCGATCACCCGCCGCCAGCACGAACACCGCCGGCGCACCGCCGACCGTCTCACCGCCGTCCTGGACACCGGTTTACTGCCCGCCGAGCTGACCGAGATGGCTCCGTACTACCGGGCCAAGGCGTACAAGGACCTCAGCCAGAACGACGCCGCCCGCGCCGGAATGCAGCAGGTCTCCGAAACCGGCGGCCGCCTCGCCCTCAAGGCCCGCCGCGGTCTGACCAACCTGGCCCGCCTCGCCGGCGACTTCCCCGCCGCCCTGGCCGCCGTCCCCGCCCTGGGCTGGAAGGGCCGCCACCACCGCGTCCTCGGCGACATCCACTGGTCCCACGCCGACACCGCCCAAGCGGTCGCCGCCTTCGAAGCCGGCCGCGCCGAAGCCGAGCAGCACAGTGCCGTCGGCGAGCGCGCCATGACGCAGGTCCGCCTCGCCCTCGCCCTCTCCTTCGCCGACCCCGCCCGGGCCGGCGACGAGCTCGCTCTGGCCCACCAGCTCCTGAACGGCCTCGACCAGCGCTCCAACACCCTCCTCGCCCAGGTCGTCGCCCTGATCAAGGACGCCGGAACCGATGACGTCACCGCCCGCGCCCAGGGCCTGCACGCCGACATCGAGGCTGCGGGGCTCCCCTTCCTCCACCGGTTCGTGGAGCTCGCCCTCGCCTTCCACCACGCCGTCCGCGACGAGGACCAGGACCTGGCCGCCACCATCGGCCGCCTGCGCGGACTCACCGTCACCGGCGACTTTGCCTACTTCACCGATATCGCCCACTTCATGGCCGCACTCCCCCTCACCAACCCGTCTCCGGCACAGTGGCTGGACGGACCAGTACTCACCCGGGAACGGTGGCGGACCCTGGTCACCGCCCGCCGCCGTGCCCTGGGCGCACAGGACTGAGCGGCCGGCCCGACACCAGGAACAGCTATGGACCTTCAGGGCATAGGCGCGATGGGAGCCGTGCTCGTCGCGGCCGTGGGGATTCCCGCGACCATCCTGGTCGGCCGGTGACAGACGCGCGCCGCCCTGCGCAGCGCGGAGGCCACCTACCGCGCGGCTCTTGACCAGGCCGCCGCCCAGACGACGGCCACCCACGACCAGTGGCGTCGCGGCATCCGCCGGGACACCTGGGCAGCGTTCCTCCTCGCCATCGAAGACGCCATCAGCTCCGGTCACTCGGCACGCAGCGGAACGAACGAGGACTTCCCCTCGCTGCGCCGGGCCGTGAAGACGACGCTGGTGGTCCTTGAGCTCGAGGGGCCGCCTTCCGTCGTGGCGGCCGCCAACCTGGTACGGCGCACGTGCAACGACTATCTGGACCTCATCGAGGGCGACCTGCCGGCATCCCATTCCTGGAACACCCTGGAAAGGGCCGCCGAACAGGAACGGGTGAGCCTGTCCCCGGATGCGGCAACTCCCGTGCACGACGCACGGACAGCGCTCTCGACACTGGCCTCGCTGATGGACGGCGTCCGTGCCGCCGGAGGTCGCTTCGTGCCCTGGGGCCCCGATCCGAACACGGACCCCGAGGCCGTGTTCGGACAGATCGAGCGGGCCCACACGACAGCAACCGACGCACTCGACATGTGCCCGGCCATCCCCGAAAGCCAGGCACGCGTTCTCCTGCACGATGCCGCTCTTGGAGGGCGCTTCGAGATGGTCCGGCAGGTGGAGGACTACCTCGGCTCTCTCGACCAGGCACGAACCGCATTTCTCGACATCGCACGTGAACAGCTCGATACGGCACAGTGAGACCGCCGGTCCTGTTCAGGGCCGGCGGCCAACTGTGTCGTATTGAGCTCAGGCGTTGAAATCCAGTACCCGGACCGGCTCGCCCTTCCACCGCTGCGGAGCGGTGGTGGCGATGATCGCCCCGTCGGGGCGGTCCGCGGTGGGTTGCGCCGCGTACTGGCTGTGCGCCGCCGCCCATGTCTCCTGCCGGGCGAAAGCCAGCGTGGCCGGCAGATCCAGGTCCAGCACGGTGATGCCCGGCAGCGCCGCCAGGTGCTCGGCAGTGCCAGGACGCGCCCGGTCCGCCTCGACGAGGGCGCAGGCCGGGGCGTATAGGAACCAGCCGGCTTCGGCGTGGGCCCGGTGGATGAGGCGGGAAGCGAGGACGTTGCCCTGGCCGGCCGCGGTCATCGCGGTGTCGTCCAGGACGATGTGCATGGCGTCGCTCATCGGGCCGTCACCCGGGCCAGGCGCCGGTCGAGTTCACTGTCCAGGTCGTCCTGCTCGGAGCGGGTGGGCGCGTAGCCGTTCCACTCCTTCAACGCGATCCGGGCCTTCTCGGCGCGCTCGGCCGGGGTGAGCATGGTCTCGGCCAGGCGCGCCAGGTAGGCGCGCAGCGACAGGCCCTCGGCTGCCGCGATCGCGGCGAGGCGGTCCTTGGCTTCCTCGGGACCAGGACACCGACACCTGGAAGGAGCGCTACAAGACCCGCGCCGGCGTCGAGGGCACCGTCTCCCAGGCCGTCCAGCGCTGCGGCCTGCGCAGATCCCGCTACCTCGGACTCGCAAAGACCGCCCTGCAACACCAGCTCACCGGCGCCGCCATCAACCTCGCCCGCATCGACGCCCACCTGACCGACACGCCCCGAGCCCGCACCCGCACCAGCCACTTCGCAGCACTTCGCCCCGCCGAGCAACTGCTCGGCGGGGCGAAGTGATCAGCACCCCGAATAAACCAACAGCGTCCGGCTATCCGGTGCGGGGGCGCTTCGTTGTCATGTTTTCGGGAAGTCCCTGGCTTTGATCTTCGCCATCCGTCCGTCGGGGTGGTGCCAGACGATGCCTTCGCAGCCATCGACCGCTGCCAGGGCCAGCACGGTGCTACCGATCCCCTCGAAGGTCAGCTCTGACACTGAGACGTGCTGCGCCGCAGCGTGCTCGACGAGCCGGTGAACGTCGCCACCCTCGGGATTTCCGTTCACCTTCGGGCCGATCAGCTCGAAGGTCCCGGCGGTCCACTCGCTCGACCCGGCCGCCTGAAGGGCCTCTGCATGGAACTTCGCGAACGATGACTGGCCGATCGGCTCCCAGCCGATGGTCTTACCCGTCTCGGTGTCGACGGAGAGGGCTATGTAGGCCGGCGGTTCCGGCTTGCGGGGCTTCACTTCGCGACGCGCCCACCACTTGCCTGCTTCGTCGAGCATCACGCAGGTGCCGTCGTACTTGCGGGTGGCCTGCCCTTCGCCTGTGAGCACCCATTCGCAGCCGGGGGTCACCTTGGGCAGCACGTGCGCAGGATTGTTGTCGAAGTCGCGGACGAACACGGTGGGAATCTTCTGCATTCCGCGATCCTGTCGGTTGGCTGGCTTGCGTGCATCGGAATTTCGTTCAAGCCGCGTTCCGGCGCTCCGCCATGGGCAGTTGCAGCAACTCACCGTGCCCGTACTGCGTCCCGCATCGGGGGCATCGACAGCCGGGGGTGTCGAGGGTGACGCGGAGGGTCTGGCCGCAGGGGCAGGCGACGGGCACGGTGCGCGGCCGGCGCTCCCCCGACACCTGGGCCTCGCGCTGGCGGTGGATGAGCGACACCTCGCGCGCGGCCTCGTCGATGGCGGGGTGATTGGCCGTGACGTCGACCCGCTCGGGACGGAAAGAGCGAAGCCCTCGGTTCAGGGGCGGTCGTCGAAGGCGCCGTCCGGTAATGGTGCAGTCGGGGAGCTGGGCTACCTCTTCGATGTCGGGGACAAGTGGATGCACCGGCTGCGGGTGCTGCGCTGGACCCATCCGCAGGAGGACGCGCAGCTCGAGGAGTTCGACAGCCCTCTCGTCGGTATCCGCCCGCTGAGCGGCCCGCCCGGGCAGTGCTACCGAGGACGCGCCCGGCTGGCAGCACTACCTGTCACTCCCCTCCCTCGCCCAGGCCCGCCCCAGCGGTTCCCGGTCCCTCAGCCGGTAGCCGCCGTGGCACCCCCAGGTCGGCTGCACCCGCAGGCGGCGCAGCCGGCCTGCGGGTGGTCGGCGCAGCGCGGGCACGGTGGGCTCTTGGACCTCTTCGACGTCGGTGACCAGGATGGGCCGCCGGCCACGAGAGGAGCTCCGGGCGGAGGTTGGTGACTACCGCACGCGCGGTAGGCGGCGGCAGAGGCGGCATGGAAGGAACGGCTCTACGAGAGCCTCACCGATTCTCCGAGCAGCAGCCCAGGGCCTGCGAGTTCGGGGTGCGGGAGCGATGTCTCAGCCGCCTGTTGCGGATTCGGTGTCGGGCAGGGTGTCATCGGCTTCTCGTTGGCGGCAGTAGAAGCAGTTGACGTCGTCGGGGTGCGGGCCGACCAACGCGGTCAGCTGTTTCCACGGGGTGGTGCGGGGACCTGTTTCCACTAGCGCGTCCACCGCGGCGACGAGGGGCTCGTTGCGGCTCGGCTCCAGTCCGACGGTCAGAGTCGGCACGCCCGGATGCCACACGGCGTGCTTGACCGCGGCCGCGATCTCCGCAGGGCCGCCCTGGGCGGGCAGGAGAAGAATCTGGTCCTGGTCGGTGACGACGAAACCGAAAGCCGGAGGCTGCCCGTAGGTTGTGACGGACTCGCCGCGCAGCAGCACGACTTCGAGGGGAGTCCCGGTGGAAGGGCCGGGCGCGGGCATGGTGCGCGGTACGTGCAGAGCGATGAGCTCGGTGCCGGCTGATGTAGCGCACCAGGCCGGGCCGGCCGGTGCGGGCCAGGTGCCCAGGACGGATCCGGCCGCCGCGTTCGGATGGGAGTCCAGGGCCTCGAGAGCTCGGTGCGCCCGGAGGCTGCCGGTGTTCTCTGCGGGGGTGACCCGGTCAATAAACAGGGATCGAAGCGGGTGGGGCAGTTGGCCGGTGTCGCAGAGTACGGTCCCCGCACTGCCGGAGTCTCCGAGGAAACGCAGTGCTTCGCGTGCAAGGCGCTGGGACGGGGCATGGTCCATGACCCATTCCAGGCCTTCCCAGAAGTCACCGGTCATCTTGGGGGCGGGCGGCAGGACGAACTCCACGGGGACCTGCCAGATCGTGGCATCGCTGCCCTTGGGCAGCGCGCCATGGTCGGGGACACCTCCGCGACGCCATCCGGAGGTGGCGCTGTCCCACCGGGTGTTGCCCAGCTCCAGCACGGAGGCGCGCAGCGTGCCCTCCAGGCCGGCGGCGGCGCTCTCGCAGCGGCGGACGAAGGCCTGTGCCTCGCCCAGGGGCGGCGGAACGTGGTCGGCAATCCGCTGGGCGTCCGGTGCCCAGCTGGCCACGAGGGCCGGGGTGGCACAGCCGGGCGGCCACCACGGCAGGCGGTGCCCCAGGGCTCGGACCAGATCTCCCAGTTCGTCGTCGGCGGGGCGCATCTGGCGCAGGAGGCGGTGGAGGGAATCCTCGGTGCGGCCGCGGCTGTCGGCGTCGATGTCGTAGAGGTCGAGCATGCGCGCGTCTCCGGACAGGGGGCCGTACTGGGGTTCGGCGCGGGTGGGCAGCAGGACCAGGGTGCCCAGCAGGTCGGTGGTCGCGAAGTGATCGGGCTCGGTGCCGGCGAGGATGTCGTGCACCAGGTGCTGCATCGGGCTTCCGTGGGGCCAGGCGTGCGGCCAGCCGAGCAGGCGGCTCATCTCACCCGGGGCGAGCACGGTCGCCAGCCACACAGAGGGGCCACGCCCGTCGGGGGCCGTGTAGCGGGTGACGTGGACATCGACCGGCGGGTGCCGCAGTTCGGTGCCTCGGGTCGCTTCTTCCGGCTGGCACAGATGCAGCGTCTGCTGGCCCTCACGGTGCAGGTTCGGGCCGTCCGGGCCCGGCAGCAGTCACGACGCGGTACGCGGCGGGAGACGGCGGCCGGTCCTCGCGCGCCAACGGGCCACGGTGCCGCCTCGCCACAGGGGCCGCGCCTCGGTGCTGTCTGCGGCATCGGGCTCCGGGAGCGCCTCGGACCCGTCGGCGGTGCGCAGTTGGGACACCCGCCCGCTGGTCAGGCTGGCCAGCCGTGTGATGTCGGCGCTGCAACAGGAGTCAGGGAGCGATGGGTACGCGTCCACGGAAAGGTCACCACCTCAAACTAAACGAGTTGTTTAGCGCCGCCATCCGTTTTCGGCCGATACCTTCGGCCGGGAAGCCGTCAGCCGCACCGCGTGGTCCAGAGCATCGGGGTGATCGGGCGGCATCCCCGACCGCGGCCGTACTTGCGGGCGCATTCCCCGTTGGTCAGGACTTGCTGCTCCTTGACGTACGGTCACATGCCTGGGCTCAAACCTGCCGGAGCTCGGCATCGGTGTGCTGCTGTGGTCGATCCCTGGACGCCGCTGATCCGCGGCGGCTGACCGCTTCGGCTTGTCGCGCGGCTCTGCCTATGCTGCCGCTATGGGTTTGGATATCACGCTGTTCATGGCGGACTGGGAGAAGTTGAGCGCTATCCCTGTGGAGAACCGGGTCCGAGCACTGGATGACACGACCTGGCCACCAGAGCTCGACGGCGAGTACCCCCAGCGGTACGGACTGGCCGGCGGCTGGCTGTGGCCCCCGGATCGGGAGTCTGCATGGTGCGCCGAGTACGACTTTTCCACCACCACCGGCAGCTATCGCCCGCACGCCCAGGCGGGCGATGCATGGGACGACATGCGGCCCCTCGTCGACGCATCCGTGCGCGAGGCGATCGACGCCTTTCTCGTCGGTCTGATCTGGGACGCGAACCCGGCCGACGATCCTGCGCTGACGGGCGGCGGAGGGTTCTTCCCGCCGGCCACCGACCGCGGGCTCCTGCGCGTCCTCTTGGTGTGCCCGCCTGAGGCAGTAACCGGCAAGGCCCACGCCTGGAAGCGAGCGGTGTCCCAACTGGATGTGCTGCGCGAGCCGTTCGCCGCCGAGTGCGAGGGCTGGGCAGGACGCCCGGACACCTTCGAGGACTTCACCGCGCTGCTGCGTGAATGGGGCGCCGTGATCACAACGGCCGCGCGCCGCAGTTGGGGACTGGTGGGTCTGCCCTAGCAGTCCCTGCAGGTAGTCAACGGTGTCCTGCCACTCCTCGCGGCGCCACCCGCCCGGCCCGCGACCGCGGCCGCAGCGAGTTCATCCGGCGCGGACGGCCAGGAGCTGGGCGCAGGTGTAGGTGGTGAGGGGAGCGTCGTGCGGGCGGGCAGGGGCTGCAGGGTGTGGGTGAGCAGGTACGCGCTGCGGGTGCCCGGGGCGCAGTGCAGCGCGGGGACGCCGGTGACCGGGGCATACAGGAGGATGTCGGTTCCGGTGCCGGAGCCGTTGTCCAGCAGTGTCTTCTCCAGGACGGTGGGCAGCAGGCCCGGTTCGGTGGGGAGCGGGCGCCCGGCCCACTCCCGGGCGGTGGCGCAGACGCCCGGCCGTACTTCGGCCGTCTCGCCGGCGTGCCAGTCCCGGCCTCCGCTCCCTTCCGAACGATCCCGGTGACGTAGGCGGCCAGGTTGCTCAGAGTCTGCCGGGCTCTGCCCTCATCCGCCCGAGTGAGGGGCGATTCGTGTGCGGCGGGGCTGGGTGCGGCCTGCCTGTTGGGGTGGTTCAGGTGGACGACCCCGGGTGCTGGGGATGTCAGTGCCCTTTGGCAGGGTGGCCGTATGAGCAAAGTAGTCAATTACTCCATGGCGAACCGCGGGGAAGTTGCGCGTTTTCTGCCGGCCCTGGACCTGAGCGATGACGAATCGCGGCTCCTGGACAGGATGCGGGAGCGGGCGCGGGCACGCCAGGACGATCTCGATGCCCAAGAGGTGGACTGGGGACTGTCGGTTCAGGACGCGCTGGAAGAGCTGATTACCGGTCGGGCCGATTCCAGCGCGAGGTACGCAGGCAGCGCCTACTACGCAGCCCTCCAGATCATCATCGACCACAACGCATCCGACTCCGCCACCCTGGCAAGCTACCGAAGCCCCACCACTTTCTTCTCCGCTCTGGACGACGCGCTGAGCGCAGCTGGTGTCCAGGCGGACCTGCTGCCCTACCAGTACATCTACAGCGGTCCGCCCTCGGAGATCGGGTTCCGTATCCCCAGCCCCCTGGAGGGTTCTCCGGAGATCGGATACTGGCCGCTGGCGAAGGCCGGACCCGCGATAAAGGCCTACCGGGCGGTACTGGACCGGATCGACGCCGACCTGCGGTATGACCTGGAGGAGCTGATCAAGGCCCTCGACAGCTGGTACTCGGAATGGGCCGAGGGCCAGGGCACCTGGTGGTGGGCCGAAGACGGATCGATCTTCTTCTCCATCACCGGCTGAACCGGCCCCCGGGCGGCTTCCCCCTCACCAGCCGTGCGGGCTGCTGAGGTGCGGTCTCCTCGCCTCTCGGGAATGGCCGGCGCGGCCCCTTCCGCCCCTGGACTGGGGTGTACGTAGCCCGGGGTTGCGCGCCGTACACACCCTGCCCGCCCGGCGGCCGAATGCCTGCAATCCTCTGAAATGAGACACCGGCCGATACTTGCTGTTCCGCGCCGCGCAGGCAGGGGCGGGGCGCACGGCGGGCCTGGCCAGGTGCCGTCACCATCCGGGCGTGAAACGCCCGACGTCGAGTCAGGGTGGCAACGATGCGGCGCACCATCGGGGTACACGGTGGCCGGGCCAGAGGACCCGGGCGTCGGCATACACCCCCAGCGGCGCCGGAAAGGTCACGGCACAAGGGCGCTGGTGCGCGAGGTACAGGGTCGCGAGGAGGGCGAGCGGACGCAGAGCCCGGCGTGAGACGGCGCCACATCGATAGCGGGCCGGGCGCGGCAACGCCGGCCGGGACAGGCAGACGGTACCCGCATCGATCACACCCTGGCCGCGCAACTCCTGGCTGAGGCTGGTCAGTCAAACGCGCGCAGCGCCAGCCGCGCAACCCCCGTGATCGCCCGTCCGACCCACCCGAGCAGTCCGGTCTCCACCGCCAGTTCGGCGGCATCCACGGCCACGTCCACACGGTCCGGACCGGAACGGCACCGGGAACAGGAACGAGGCCAACCACGTTTTCGCGCACCGCACTTCTTGCACATCGCCATACCTGCATTCTCTCCCGGCCGGGCCCGGGCCGGCCGCAGCATCACCGCCTCCAGCAGGCCGGCCCTGGCACCTGGGCTGGACTTGTCCTGGAGGGCTGTTGCGGCTTCTTCCAGAAGGTCGGCCAGCTCTGCCACCCCGGGGTCTTTCGGCACTGCCCCGGCTTTGAGTCCCCTTTGGGGTAGGTCTTGCTGTGCAGGGTGGTCTCAAAGGGTGCCGTTTCGGCGGAGTTTAGTCCCGGCCTTGTCGGCTTCTCCGACGTTTTGGTGGATCTCGATGCGGTACAGGGCGCATTGGCTGGCAGTGAGCTCCCGCAGGACTGCTGGTGTCGGGCGGGTACGGCGTGCGTCGCCTCCAGCTCAGCGGCCGTGCGTTCAGATGGGCGCGCCCCGGCCAGCAGGTGTAGGGCCTCGGCCGTTCGGCCGGTGCGGGGCCGCGGCAAGCAGCCGTGCTCCGTCGCGGTCGCCCACGGCGGGGGCATCCGGCGTGCCGGGGGTGGTCCGGCCGACTGGGGGTTCTCCGGGGGAGCGGAGGGCGTGACGGGTCGGCCGACTCGTCGTTGAGTATGCGGAGCCCTGCCCGCCTGCCGTTGGAGTCGCCCGTGCTGGTTCTCGTGGCCCCGCCCGGCCCACCGGAGACCGCCGCCCCATCGGACGGGCAGTCGTGAACGGTGCGCTCGCCGCGGAGAAACCCGAGACTTCATCGCCCAGCATTCGGGCGAGGCTGCTGCGGGGGCTGTCAGCCAGTGTGTGCCTTGAGTACGGCCGGAACGCGGCCCCGCGACGCCGTTGAGTTGCTGTCCGGGGCAGAGGTCTCGGAGAACAGGTCCAGTTCCTCCGGTGGTTGCTGCACTACTCCCCGGACCCCGGAATTGATGTATTGAGAATTTCGGCGAATCTGTCCCTTACACCGCTAAGCCAATCAAGGTACTCCGCCCTGCTGAACTCTTGGTAATACCCATTCGGCAATTCATGCTGAAGCAGCATTCCGCCGTGCTCACGTATGAGGGAGGTGAAATCATCAGTAGGGTTCTGAAGGGTCGCATCCAGGCATCGCACAAACTCGGCAGCGTCCCACCAGGATTCATGAACGGTCTCCTCCCAGAGAGAGAACGCTTCGGACTCACTGCTGTCCAACCAGTAGGTTCGCAGCCAGTTGATGAAACATCTGGGCAGCTCGACTGGATTGCCGACAGCATCGAGTGCCGCACGGAATCGCTCTTCTGGATTCACTTCCGCGACGCGCCAGCCCAGTTCATTGTTTTCGCTCATCGGTCCCCTGCTTGGAGTTCGTAACACGATCTTGGTGATGTTGGCTGGTGGGGCGTAACTGGCGTGAGGATTCGTCCGTTCGTGAGGGCGTGGGTACTCGACCGTGGCTCGTGGGAGATGAGTTGTGGGCTCTGATCGAGCCGTTGTTGCCGCCGTGGCCGGAGCGGTCGCCGGGGCCACGACCGGTTTCGGACCGGCTGTGCCTCCAGGGCATCCTGTTCGTCCTCTACAACGACATAGCCTGGCAACTCCTGCCCTTGGAGCTGGGGTTCGGCTCGGGGCAGACCTGTTGGCGTCGCCTGGACCGGTGGCAGAAAGCAGGAGTCTTCGACCGGCTGCACCGGGTTCTGCTTGCAGAGCTGAACGCCGCCGGCGAAATCGACTGGTCACGGGCGTGCGTAGATGGTTCCCACGTCCGCGCGAAAAAGGGGGATCCGACACCGGCCCGTCGCCGGTCGACCGGCAGAAGACGGGCAGCAAACACCACCTGATCTGCGATGGACGTGGCACCCCGCTCAAGGTCATCACGACCGCGGCCAACGTCAACGACGTCACCCAGACGCTCCCCTTGGTCGACGGCATCCCGCCCGTCGCGGGCCGCCCAGGCCGGCCCCGCCGCAGACCTGAAGCTCTGCTTGGCGACAAGGGATACGACTCCAACGACCACCGCGACGAGCTGCGTCATCGGCGGATCCTGCCGATCATCTCCTGCAAGGGAGCGCCGAACATCAAGGGCTTGGGCAAGCTCCGCTACGTTGTGGAGCAGACCTTCGCTCTGCTCCACAACTTCAAGCGCCTGGCCGTCCGCCGGGAACGCCGCACCGAACTCCACGACGCCTTCGTCTCCCTCGCCTGCAGCCTCATCTGCTGGCGGCGGCTTCGGAAACCCAAGAACGGCTGACTGGTGTCAGGGCAGGCCAGGGCCCCGATGGGCTGCTTCAGAACGTTGGTACCCTCCGCATCTACGGCGAGGCGGGGAGATGATCGTGGGAGCAGAGCCGTCGAGTCCTCCGAGCCGCTGGTTGAGAGGAACTGGTCTTGGGTTCGTCTTCGGTGGGCTGACCGCGGTGGTGACCACTGCTGCCATTGGGAGGGCCTGGGCTGCTTGTGACATCGGTAGCGGCGCAGCAGCCAACAGCATGACTTTGCTGGTTCTTGCGCCTCTCATATGGATCACCGCTGCAGTTCCGTGGGTGATCCTGTACGGCACCCTCGGGAAACGCCATCGCAGGACAGCCCTGACTGCGGGGCTCGTCTTCACCCTGTGGTTCGCCTGGTTCCTCGTCACGTGGCTCGGTGTGCCGGACTCCTACCCCGCCCCGCTTTGCCCGGCCAATGTCCCACCCTGGCGGCCGAGCTTCGTCCCGGCATGACTCCGGCGAAGCCCATGGACGACCTTGGCACAGGAAGCAGCGACCTACTCAACTGCCCTGACCAGGCCGCTGCACGCCAGCAAGATCGTGTCACGAGTTCAAAGGGACTGAATTCAGAATCTGTGAACCCGTTCATTCTGAATCCGAAAGTGCGTCAAAAACCGACCCCGCTCTTTTATGGAATCAGTGCCGCTCCCCTCTTCGATTTCAAATCAGGAACGGTGTCTGATGAGACGCGTCTGGGGATTTCTGATCTGGCGGTTCCCGCATCGGCGTGGGGCGGAGAGTTTCGAGGGTGAACGCCGTTGAGAGGGTGCATGATCAGGAGGTTGGGCGGGCGGTCGCTCGCGTGGCGGTCAAGAGAGGATGAGGGTCATGGATGAGTCTGAGCTCTCGCAGGTCGGCGAGGTACCGGCCGCTGAGCCGGTTGCGTTGACGCTGCCTCAGGTGGCGTCGTGGATCAGCCAGGGCGCCAATGAGGCGGTGACCGCTGCTGAGATCACCAACGCGCTTGGAGAGGAGGGCCTGGGACGGGTCGCGGACGCGCTCGGAAAGGATCCCGCTGAGGCTGCGGCGTACCTGGCTGATCGGCTGCCCCGGGCTGCTGACTCGGCGACGCCGGAGGGGTCGGTGCCCCTCGGTGCCCGCAGCAGCACCCTTGGGCCTGACGTGCTACTTGTCCTGTTTGCCGAGATTCCCGACGAGGTCGAACTCGCTGAGCCCCCGGAGGGTCTCTCCTTCGGGATCGACTCGCTTCACTGAGGCTCCGAGCGCCAGGACGGGTCGTGGCGCTCGGCATGGTCCGGTGATCCCGGCTCGGGAGGCGCGGTGCTCGTCGAGGGCGACCGCCGCGCCGTGTCCTCGTACTGACCCCACTGGGATCCCAGGTCCACGATGACGTCTTCCCAGGAGTCGTCGAGGCCAGCACCCCCGGCCCCGCTTCAGAAACGGCCGGGCACCAGGCCCGGCCCGCGCGCGGCCCCACCGACGCGCCAGGGACTGACCGGCCGCCGATCCCCGAAGCGCTCCCGCCCGCCCCGCCCCCGCCCTCTCCATTTCGGCAGTTCGGGTGGCAGGGGTGCGCAGAGGGGATGTCAGCACCCCCGCCCGTAGGACAATGTACGGACGGCTGCCAAGCGGTCCGCTGTCGCATTCGGCGGGGCGTCCGTGCCAGCGGACGAGCTCGGCCAGCGGGCCTCAGCGCCCCTCGGGAGCCGCGTCGGCGCGGAAGACGGGCAGGCCCTCGCACAGCCGCGCGAAGAGCAGGCCGGAGTCGAACATCTCCTCATCCTCGTCGGCGTCCTCGTCGGCGGCAAAGACCTCGTCCACCAGGAACGCGCGCAGCTGCTCCTGCACGCCATCCCCGTATCCCCCCTGGTAGTCGTCCACGTCGAAGTAGAGGTCCGCCTTCACGGTCGCGATCGTCTGGTGGTCGTCCTCGATGACCAGGCGGGCGCGGATCGTGCCCGCGTGAAGCGTGCTGTCGTTGTAGTCGCCGTAGACGACGTCGGCCTCGATGTCGCCCATGACCAGCATCTCGCCGCTGGTGAGGACCCCCCGAGCCTTCACCGCGCCGCCGATCGCCACCACCGAGTAGGGGGCGCAGTCCCCCATCACACCTTCGACCGTTACCGATCCGGTGACCACGAAAGGCGCGCCCACGCCCAGGTCGCCCTTGACCACCAGATCGCCGTGGTGGAAGAGCGGGGTGTCCACTTGCTGGTTGCCGATCAGAGTGCGGGTCGTTCCGGTGTCGCCGAGAGTTTTGGCGCACATCTCCGGGACGTACCCGAGCAGGTCGGGGTTGAGGGTGACACGCAGCTGGGCGACGAACTCCTGGTAGCTGTCGAGGTCACACTCCACGAGACCGGCGAGCCAGCCGCTGTCGTCGGCCTCCAACGTGGCGGCCCGTTCGGCCCGCATCACCTCGACGGTCCGCCGGATCGCTGCCATGTCGATGGGCAGCGGGGTGTCGCCGTTCTTGTTGTGTGCCATGACGTTCGCCTTGTCTGCGGTCAGGGAACGGGCGGTGTGGCCCGTCCGTCGGGGTCACCCGCACCAGCGGGGGTGCGAGCGGCGAAGACGCGAACCGCAGGCTACCGGCCCCCGAGCCGAGGCCGTCCGGAGGATCGCGGCGGCAGGCAGGTGGACCGGGAGCGCTCTCGGCGGTTCTAGAAAGAGCCTCACACACGCCGTCCCGCGCGGGCATCCGTAGATACCCTCAACGCGGTACGCAAGCCTGGCCGTTCAGGTCCACCGGCAACGGCGTGACCGGAACGCCAGAACCCCAGTACCTCTCCGGGGCAAGCACCCACATGACCATCAGGGACAGTCTGGACCGGCTACAAGCGTGGTGTGCCGGTCAGGAGGGCGGCCGACAGGCGCTCAAAACGACGTGCAGGGGCCGTCTAGGCGGCGAAGCCGATGTTGGTGATCCACGGTTTCGGCATCCTCGCCGACACGTTGAACGAGCTCCCGCCCGCGCTGGGCTTCGGCGTCGTCAACCCGATCCGCGAGCACTGCTTCGTCCCGGCCGTCAGCGCCATCTCTCTGCGGGAGTCGGCCACCCACGACGACCTCTACACCCCGATCAGCGAGGAGGACCTGGAGGAGACGCCCTTCCACGCCGTCAAACTCGCCTCGCAGAGCGACACGCACACCCTGATCACCGAGGAACTCTCCACCTGGTTCCTGGACCAGCTGCCATAAGAAGGTCCCTCACGCAGCCAGTCCCGCGAACTGAGGCAGCACCTCCGCGAGGCCAAGAAGCGGTTCGCCGCTGACGTCGAAGGTGCCGCCCACCGCGACCGGTGGCACCGCGTCGCGACGACGTAGCACCACCGTCGCCTTCATCAACGATGAGGAGCCGGGCACGTCGTGCGGTGCCCCGTCTGCGGGACACGGGTCGCCCTGGGCCACGTCCACCGCCGGGGCGCCGTCGACAACCACGCCGCCTGCCAGCAGAAGGCGTGCCGCACTGGGCACCGAGAGGCCGAGCGGGTCCGTGAAGCCGTCACGCCTCAGCCGTGTGACGGCTTCCGTTCCCCTCTGCAGGTAGCTGGCCGACGCAGACGCCTTGGCCAAGATGGTGGCAACCACGACGGCTGGTTCGCAGCCTCCCGCACCGAGGCCTCCAACGCTCCAGCCCCCACCCCAGAAACGGCCGGGCACCAGGCCCGGCCCGCGCGCGGCCCCACCGACGCGCCAGGGACTGACCGGCCGCCGATCCCCGAGGCGCCCCCGCCCGCCCCGCCCCCACCCTCTCCATTTCGGCAGTTCGGGCGGCAGGGGGGTGCGCAGAGGGGATGTCAGCACCCCGACCGCGCCTCTACAGGCATGGTGACCTGCGCAGACGCCCGACGCTCCGGAGAGAGGGGGCAACAGGTAGTGCAAGGAATCATGCAAGAGGAAGCGCAGGAGAAAGCGCAAGAGAACTCTGGCCGATTCCCTGAGGGCTCATTCGGCAGCGTTTCTGTCACCAGGACCGAGGTAGACCGGGAGTCGTTCGCCGCAGTTTGCCGAGGTCGTCCTCGCCTGCGGCAATCCTGCTCTCAGCCGCCCGCACCCCCCACGCGCCGGCAGCGCGAACTTTCAGCCATCAGTGACGAGTTGGATGGAATCCGGTGTCTCGCCGGCTTGATGCGGGAGCATGTCCTTGGTGTCCGTTGTGATTCGGGGGGTGTCATGGGAGCAGGTGAACTTGCCGCGGCCGCTGTCGGGGTCTTGGCGGCTGTGATCACGGGGACAGCAACCGGAGTGGGCGAGCAGGCCGGGGCCGCTGTCGCGCGGGTCGTACGAGACCGGCTGGGAACGTCGGATCGTGGTCGGGCCGCACTGGCGGATCTTGAGGAGACCAGGGCGTCCTCTGACGCGCAGGCCGGGGCATCGGCGGTTCTCGCCGAGGAGATCGAGACCGATCCCCGGCTGCGGCACGCGCTGACGGTTCACCTGAACGAACCGCATGCTGCCGGCGGCGTGGTCATCGACCGCAGCCGGATGCGCGGCAACAACCCAATCATGGTCGGCAGCAGCGGGACGATCAACATCAGGAAGCCCACGTCAGCAGCCGGCGTGGTGGCGCTCGTGCTGGCCGTGCTGGTGGTCCTCGCCGTGATCGTCCTCGCCGTGTACGGCGGGGGCCGGATCCTTAGCTCTAATGACTCTCCGGACAGCGGCCACAGCCCCACATCCGGGGCAGTTGGTAAGAGCGATGGTTCGACATCGAGCAGCGGCAGCGGCAGCGGCAGCGAGGAAAGGACTACTGCACCTCGTGCGCTGACTGCGGCCGAGGCGAAGAACGTGGTGCCTGCGCTGGGGGACATGCCGGCAGGCTGGGCAGAATTCAGCAAGCGCAACGGATTCACCCTTGAACCCGCAACCGGGTTCCCCTATGAAGAGAGCAAAGGGTGTAACCGGGGAACTGCGATCTATGAGAACCCGGAAAAGAACTCGGGCAACCTCCATATGCTCTACGTCGTGACCTCGTGCCGAGATGTCCGAAAGGTGATCGATGGGTACGCGGAGTCGTTGAAGAGGACCGAAACCAGCGATCCGGAAGAAACGCGTATCGCGATGCCGAAGTGTGGTGATGAGAGCTTCGCAACCAGGTACACAGTCACTGACGGCCCAAGATTCGAGCAAGGCGATCGCGTCAAGATGCGGGCCCGGACGGGAAAGGTCTTGATCGAGATGGCCTACGGCCCAATCGGCGACGGCCCCGAAAGGCTCGACTTCCTGGAACGGGCCCAGGAACTCATGCAACCCGTCTGCGACCGGGCTGTCGCTTCGCAGAGCACCCCCTGACCGACTCCGCCCCAAAACGGCGCGGCCGTCATAATGCCTCGCGAAGCGCCTGGGCCAGGAAGTCGTTGGGGGCGTTGCCGGGGTGATTGACCTGGTAATTGTCAGGCCGGATGGTGGGGCAGTTCCTCGTCGGCGTGGCCGCCGGTTCCGAGGGTCCGTCGCGGGAACGGGGGCGCGGCCGGGCGTGTGCCGAGTACGCCCCGGGCACGCAGTTCATCGAGGTCGGACAGGCGCTCTCCGGGGAGAGTGTCGAGGAGGTCGGCCTGGGCGGCGCGGATGTGGGCCCGCACAGGGGCACTCCTGGGCGTGGCTACGTGTCTGGGAGTCGCCGCGGCAGGTCGTTAGCGGCGCCTTCGGCCGTGGCCGGGCAGGCCGGCGGGGACCGCGTACACGCTGGAGGGCTGTTGGTGGTTTTGGTGAGGTAGTTGAGGCGGGCGGTCAGGCGAACGGCTCAGAGGGCAGTGCCATGGAGAGCGCGGGCCATGGGTTGGCCGGCCCTCTCCCCCGCGGTCAGGCCGCACGTCGTCCGTGACGGCACCGAGCCGAGCAACGGTACGCATGCGGCGGTGCGCCGCCGGGGAGCGTGACACCGGGCGAGATGACACTACAACCCGTTTTCACCCAATCTGCAACACTGCAGCTCACATCACACCTATACCTCAACTCATTCAGCCGTCGAGGTCAGTGATCCGATCGGCAGCTGGAGGAGTTTCGGTTGTCTTCGCAATTCTCCAACTAAAGGTTTTCCCGTAACTGCTGAACAGGTCTGACCTGGGGGATGTTCGGTGGCTATCCGCCCATTGCGAGTGCCTAGGGGATGTTGCAGACGACGCACATGCCTGGGTAGCGGGCAGGTGAGCCCGTGGCCCGGGTGAAGGTCGGGCCGGGGCCGCGTCACAGGGCCCCGGCCCGCGCTCGAGGTCAGGCGTCCGCGCCGACCCGTTTGCGCATCAGCAGCGACGACACCAGCACACACCCGGTGAGCACAGCCGCGACGGTGAAAGCGGTGGTGACGCCGTCGGTCAGCACCTGGTGTGCAGTCCCCTGTGCGTCACGCGTGGCGGTGCCGAAGGCGGTGATGAGGATCGCCAGGCCGAGCGCGCCGCCGAGTTGCTGCATGACGTTGAGCAGACCGGAGGCCGCCCCGGCGTCCTCGGCGCGGACTCCCGTCATGAGCACGGTGGTGATGCCGACCAGCAGGACCCCCATGGCCGCGCCGATGAGGACCATCGGCCCGAGGAGCGCGAACACGTACGTTGAACCCGGCGTCAGCTGTGCGAGCCAGAGCAGGCAGACCGTCATCACCGCGCCCCCGGCCGCGATCAAGGGCTTGGGGCCCGTGCGCGGCACGAACCGGGCGGCCACGTGGGATGAGGCCAGGATCAGTGCGGTGAGCGGCAGGAAGGCGAGTCCGGCGGTGAGCGGGCGGTAGCCGCGTACCTCCTGGAGGAACTGGGTGAGGAAGAAGAACATGCCGTTGCCCGCCGCCATCTGGAACAGGAGTGCCAGGTAGCCGACGGCGCGGTCGCGGTCGGCGAACAGCCGCAGCGGCGTGATCGGCTGGGCGCTGCGCGCTTCGATCACCAGGAACAGGACGAGCAGGACCACGCCCGCGCCCAGGACAGCCAGTGCGGTGGCGTCACTGAAGCCTTCTTCGGCGGCGCGGATGAGTCCGAACACCAGGGCGGTCATTCCGGCGGTCGAGGTCAGGGAGCCGGCGACGTCCAGTCGGACTGTACGCCGTTCCGCCCCGTCGACGTACATCACCGCCAGGACCAGCAGGGCGGCGCCGATCGGCACGTTGACGTACAGCACCCAGCGCCAGGACAGCCAGTCGGTCAGCACGCCGCCGGCGATCAGCCCGAGTGCGGCACCGGATCCGGACACGGCGGCGTAGGCGCCCAGCGCCCGGGCCCGCGCGGCCGGCTCCGGGAAGTGGGTGGTGATGAGGGCCAGTACCGTCGGCGCGGCGAGCGCCGCACCCACACCCTGCCCCGCCCTGGCCGCCAGCAGCAGCCCTCCCGAGGTGGCCAGGCCGCCCGCGAGTGAGGCGGCGGTGAACACCGCGACCCCGGTGATGAGTGCCCGCCGCGGCCCGAGCAGGTCGCCGGCCCGCCCGCCGAGCAGCAGCAGGCCGCCGAACGCGAGCAGGTAGGCGTTCAGGACCCAGGACAGTCCCGCGGCGGAAAACCCGAGGTCGCGCTGAATCGCGGGCAGGGCGATGTTCACGACGCTGGTGTCGAGGATGAACATCGTCTGGCACAGCAGCACGGTCAGCAGCACCATGCCGGGTCTGCGGTCCTTCTTTGTAGTTCCCTCTTCCTTCCGCACCTCTGACCTCGGCGCGCTCCGCAGAGTTCCGGCCATTACGTCCTCCCCGATCGACAGCAACCCGACAGCAGCTCAACAGCAAAACGAGGAAGTTCCTCGCTTTGCTGTCGGGTAACATACGAGGAGGTTCCTCGTTTCGCAAGTGAAGGGGTTCTCCCATGGCTGCCGGTCCCGGGACACAACAACCGACAGGCCGCAAGGACGCGCGGCGGAACCGTGAGCGGCTGCTCACCGCCGCGGAGGCGGCGTTCGCCCGCGAGGGGGTCAGCGCGTCACTGAACGACATCGCGCGTACGGCCGGGGTAGGAAACGTGACCCTCTACCGGCACTTCCCCACCCGCCAGGCGCTCCTTGAAGCCCTGCTGGGCGAGAGTCTGCGCAGCCTGCGGGCGCAGTCCGATGAACTGCTGGCGGCGGGAGATCCGTGGGAGGGGCTGGAGCTGTGGCTGCATAAAGCCGTCGACCACGCCGCGACCTACCGCGGACTGGTGGAGACCTTGATGGACGCCGTCACCGACCCGGCGTCAGATCTGTACGCCACCTGCCGGGACGTCAGGGACGGCGGAGCGCAGCTGCTCGCCCGTGCCCAGCAGGCGGGCGCCGCCGGGACCGGCGTCGACCCGACCACCCTGTACTCCCTGATCGCCGCCACCGCCTGGGCGATCGAGCGGACACCCGAGCGCCGGGAGCAGCTGCTGGCGGTGACGGTCAACGGGCTGCGGGACCGGGGTGCCGGCGGACCGGGCCCCGCGTGATCGGTTTCGTCGGTTCAGCGACGAGCAACTGTCAGCGACTCCGGCGAGACCCGGCTGTTTCAATCGGTTGAGGTTGCGCCGGTCTCGTCGAGGCTGGGTGTAGTTCCTTCTGAGTGAGCACACCCATGAGCTAAAGGTTGTCCCGTAACTGCTGAACAGGTCTGACCTGCAGGGATGTTTGGGTGGCTATCCGCTCATTGCGAGGTTGTGCATGTGTGCGATCGCGCTGGCTGCCCAGAACACGCCGTCACCCTTGCGGCGGCAGTCGCGCAGGGCCTTCCAGTTCTTCATCCGGGAAAGGACGTGCTCGACCCGGGCCCGGACCTTGCGGTGACTGCGGTTGTGGTCGGCTCTCCAGCCGGTCACCTCCACCTGTCCGGGCTGCCGCCGGTGTGGGATCAGGCATCCGGTGCCCCGGTAGGCCCCGTCGGCCAGGACGAAAGCGTCGCCGCACGCCCGGTCGATCCCCGACTCGGCGAACGCCGTGCAGTCGTTGCGGTTGCCCAGCAACGGCCGACCGATCGCGATGACCAGGCGGGTGTCGGCGTGGACCAGGACCTGCAGGTTCGTCGAGAACCGGTAGTTCTTCGACGAGGCGGCCACCGTCCGGTCGCGGGTCGGCACCAGGGTGCCGTCCACGATCACCACCTCGTCCGCCCGCGGCCGGGCCCGCGGCAGATCCAGGGCCAGCAGCGGACTGTGACGGTCGACGATCCGGTGCGCGGCCGCCCGGGAGACGCCGAACAGCGGTCCCAGCTGCCGTACGGTGAGGTTCGTCCGCAGGTAGAGGGCGACCATTAAAACCCGGCCCTCCAGCGACAGCGCCCACGGCCGGCCCGGCCGGTGCGGATCCAGCGCGTGACCGCCGCGACGGCGGACCACACGCACCAGCTTCCGGAACTGTCCAACGGTCAACCCCGTGAAGACGGGCACCAGTTCGTCGTCGATCGCAGACACAACACCCATGTCCCGACCAACGCCATTACGCCATTCGAGTTACGGGACAACCTTTAGCCAGAGCCGAGTCAACCAAGGACTCTTTCGGTTCGGCAGGCCATATGACGCCCTGTTCGAGATCAAAAAACCACAAGTGCTGAATCTTCGGCAGTCGATCCTTGTAGACGCTGGGGAACGCGACAGGAACATCGTTTGACCAATATTGGCCATGGAGAATGTCAGGGCAGACGACCACGAGCGGTTTCAGATCTCGCACCGTCCCATACCCCTCCCCTTTCCAGCGATAACCATAGAAGGCCAGACCGTCCGCATAGTTCGGGGAAAGTTTCATCAAAAAGTCAGCGGCCGAGCGTGTCGCGTTGTTGTTGAATTGCGCCAGGATCAGGCTCTCCAGATCGTAAATTCTGTGAATTCCCGTACGCGCACGAAATGCTTTCATGGGATTACGGGCACGCAACCTAGAAATATGGATCTGTTCGCGATGTTCGCGGTCTTGTTGGACGTCATTTTCTATGTACCGTGAGGTCGTCCACCACATGTGCCAATTTTCGAGAGTTGAGCTGACCCAGCCCGCCGGCCATTGCCGAGTATGCACGTCTGTCACGACTTCCACCCCCTCACGCGAAACCGTAACGGGGACAATGACCAGCACGCGTAGCCGTGGCGTCCGCCACTTCGCGGAGACCGGCCGGACGGCCCGGATCCGGCAGCGCTCGCACAGGTGCGGGGGCGACTGGAGCTTGCCCCGGTCCCGGGTGCAGCCGGCCGGCCTCCCACCAGCCGTCGGTGAACCTCCGCCCACGGGCCCTGCACACCGGCCGCCACGCCTCCCGCTGTGCGGCTTCCTCCTCCGCGCGACGCATTCCCCGCTCGCGGGCGGCCTGCCAGCCGCCAGGCAGGCGTTCCGGTGGGAGTTGCCGATCGCCTCCCGGCCGCGTGCCTGGCAGCTGGTGCGCTCAGACGATGGGGTAGGGCCTGAGGTAGCCCCTCTGGTCGTACCCCGTGGTCTGTGCGTCGAGATGCTCCAGGGCGGCCGTGCGCCTCCAGCAGCATGACCGCGGTGCAGATTGCGAGAGTGTGGATCTGTTCCAGTGGGGCAAGACCTTCGACCGCGCGGGTCAGTCCCGTCTCCTTCCGTGCGACGCGTCGAAGGGCCGTCGTCGTCGCGAACTCGGCCTCTGCCGGGGCCAAGGCCGCCAGCGCGTCGGCCACGGACATCCCCATGGACGGCTCCCCCAGCTCATCGAAGAGCGCATCGTGATCGAGGATGAGCCGGACCAGGACACGCTCCAGCCGGTCAGTGCCCAGGTCTGCGACGCAGGCAGCGACTCGCTCCCGGCTCCCAGCCAGCTAAGCCCGGGTCAGATCGGCCGCCCGCCACATTGCATCGACCAGCCACGGATCATCTGCTATATCCATGCCTACTCTTCTAGCGGATTCGGAAACGGCGTGGGCCAATCCGGCTGATTCACCACGCCACGGCACCATCCTGCTGCCCTCTGGCACGCATGCCTGGGCGAGTTTGTGGCCAGGAAATCTGCGTGGACAATAGCCTATGGTCAGTGATCATCAGTACGAGCGGAGTGCTCGCCGGCCGCCGCAGCCCGGGTGGCCGAGGCCTCACGCATCGACGATGTCCTCGCCCGCCGCCCGCCGCAGTAGCCGGTCAGCCGGGACACGGTTCGCTCGATCACCCACCTCCGGTGCCCGAGTCGTTCACTGGACTCGATGCCCTTGCGGGCGGTGCGGACGCCGATGCGTCACCAAGCGGGGGAAAGGCTGATGGACCACACATCCCCCACCTTATGTTCGATGGGGTGGTCCGCAGTCGCACTGGTGTATCCGTAGGGATCAACATCGGCGATTACAAGGATCGTCGCGCCAGACCCGGATACTCGGTAACGACGCATGTCCATGGTCGTCGCTTCCTTCTCCCGTTCGATGGAATGGCTCAGGCTCGTGACGGCGGTGGCCAATTCGTCGAATTTTATTTGAGGAGCGAAATTGCCGTACTGATGCCGAAGAGGCGCGGGCACGGCGGCCATGTCACCCCGGCTCAGACGGTGGACTTGCACGCTGATGCCGAAGCAGGACCAATTTTCCTCGTCCTCTTGGAACGAGACCTCCACGAGTCCGTAGTCTCGACGCATCAGCCCGTGCGATTTGTCGTCGAGGTAGTCGGCTCCCAGTTTTGATTCCCAGTCTGAGGGTTGCGTGTCAATGCCCGCTCCCATCACTTCACCACACGTGGCAAAGTGCGCATAGAAGTCCAGGTCGGACATCTACATCTTCTCCATTGCATCGATCAGGGCTTGCAGTTCTGCTGTCCGGTCGTTGTTAAAGCGCCACTGCGGCTTGCGCCCTTCTTTCATAGCCTTGGCGCTGGACTCGAAGACCTCCTTGGCCGACTCGGTCACCCTGATCATGTCCGAGCGCACCTTAGGGTCGGATTTGATCGATTCGACAACGGCATCCACCTGCTTCTGGGTAGCGGTGCCGTTCCTCAGACGGATTGCCTCTCCCCTAATACCTCCCTTTCCGTCGGGGCGGAGAGCTACCTCCATGCCGTCCTTCATATTGACGTGTGCACCTTTCGTCACCCAATCCTGATCCACCTGGCCCACGTGATCGATCTGTACGCTGCACTTTTTCTTGTCTGCATTGTGTACTAGGACCGGCGTGTGCCCTGCGATCACGTAGTACGTGTGGACACCGCTGACTGTGAGGTCAAACGTACGCTGCCGGCCCTGTTGGCTGACGACTGCGGTTACTGGGAGGGGCGAGCCTGTGAAGCTGCGTAGTTCGTCGCCTACCTGGACATCCTCGGCATTCGCCCAACGCTCATCGTCTGCCAGCCAGAACGGGTGATTGTCGGTCGCCGTGACCGTGGCCAGCCCCTGGTCAGTGGTGACTGTGAGCTGAGTGAAGTCCTTGTCGTCCTTGGTAGTGAAGGTGTTGGTCACCGGCCGCGTAACGGCCAGCCCTACCTGCGGGTCACTGGCGGCGACTCGGTCTCCGACTCGGATGTCTTCGATGGCCCGGGTGGTGCCGTCTGCCAGCAGTACCTGGGTGCCGGACGGGAAGCTGTGCGGGTTGGCGCAGGCTGCAGCGTCCCGTTCCGACTTCGCCTGGTTGGCAAGTTTCTCCGCCTCGACCTTCGCCAGCGCGCTGGCGTCGATCAGAGTGTTGGCGCGGAGTGGGTAGCTGAGGGTGACCTTGCAGCTACAAGCCTGGGCTCTGGCATTGGCCTGCGCCTTGTTGCGGGCCGAGACCGAGGCGTAGAGCGGTCCGGCTCCTGGGTTGGAGCATTGCAGGGTGCCTGAGACGCTGTTGCCCCGAACGGGGAAGGTGCGCTGTGGGCTGGTGCACTGGCCAGCGGGTTTGCCGTCGATGGAGAAGGTCGCGCTCATCACGGCGGTGACCTCGCCTTTGGTGACGCGTTCCTTCCGGGCGATGGGGCTGACCTCGCCGGTGAAGTTCTGGGTGGCGGTGCAGCCCGACGAGCTGCAGTCCATCTCGCCCGCGCCGTCCATCGTGAAGTTGATGCCGTGGTCGGTCGCATCCTTGAGTTGGGCGGCGTACTCGACCAGGGTGTCGAACATCTTGTCGGCGGCGTCGGCGACGATCGGGGTCAGGTCCATTCCCTCGCCGCCGCCGGACTCCAGTGGCCCGGTGGTCACCTCGGGGGGTGCTGTCAGTTCCTCTCCGTTCTCAAGCTGGTCCTTCATGTCGGAGAGGCCTTCGCGGAGGTCGTAGGCCTCCAGCCGCAGCACCCGGTGCGGCTTCTCCTTCGTCACCAGCAGGCGACCGGCCGAGGTGTCGATGCCGAGCGCGGGCGTTCCGTTCACGCTCAGCGGCTGCTGCCCAGATATGCTCGACGTCTTCGACTCGCTCGCTGGCGGAGGTGACTTCTCCAAATCAGCCAGGGCCTTGGCCAGCACGGCCGCCAGCTTCGGCGGGGCGATGGTGCGGGCCAGCGCCTCATCCGTGAGGTCGGAGCCGTCGTCCAGTCCTACCATCCACTCGCTGGGCGGCGCCTTCTCGCCCGCCGCCACGTCTTTCCTGGGGGAGGGGTCGACATGCCACCGCATGAACGTCTTGCCACCGATGCGCAGCACATCCTCGGCGTTGTCGTCCTTGCCGGTGCTGTTCCGGCCAGAGGAGGTGGTGCCGAATTGGCTGCCGCTGGCGGTGACGGTGATCTCGTTCTCGGTGATGCCGAGAGACGAGGTGTCCTTGTAGCGCAGGCCAGGGGCGTCGGCCAGGTCGTCAACAGCTTCCTTGAACGGCTTGAGGTTCCGCTGAGCCGCCTGCGCCTCATCAGAGTCGGAGGACGAGGACGTCAGAGACAAAAGCCCGGCCACCAGCGCCACGATGACCAGACCGACGACGCCAACCAGTGATGCCCGTTGACGTCCGGTCAGAGCCTGGATCCGCGCTATCCAGGGCCTGCCGGTCGGTCGGCCGACGGGCATCGGAGGCTGAGTGGGGGGCGCGGGCGGGGTAGCCGGGCCCGGGGTGCCGGCGAACGGCGGCGAAAATTCCGGAAGGGGCGGCGGGCCAGCGGGGAGTGGTCGCGTGGCGGACGTTGGGGGGGCCTCCGGTGCCGGTGTCGTGCTCGGCTCCTCCCCCGGGGGGCCGAGCACAGGTTCTTCGCTGCTTGGTTCTCGCTCAGTCATGACTCCCCCTCATGCGCATCCATGACGTGCTCCCAGGGAACCCGGTGACGGGTCACCGTGGCAGCCGACTTCGGGCGGCTGGACCCATTTTCCCGTGGGAGCACGGAGGATACCGATCCGGATGCGCTCAGTTACCGTCGTTTGAAGCCAAGTTCACAGAATCCGACCATCGCAGTCGCGAGCGCTGGCGGTAGGGGCCTGGGCTTGTACGGGTGGGGGCCCAGGGCCGGGGCCGTACTCCCCCGGTCTCAACATGGAGCCATGGCGCGGGTTCCAGGCCGAGCACGGAGATGCAGCGTTGAGGAGGCGCCGACGTACGGGAGGCAATCCCATGGAGAGATGGCCTCCTGCGGGCCCTTGCCTGATCGACCTCTACGCCGACTACCAGCAGATTTGCTTGACAACCCTGAGAGCTGTCCCGTAGGGGTCGGGGCGGTGTACCAAAACTGCGCCAGGGAGGGTCGTTACCTGGCGATCGTGTAAATGCCGAGCGCGAAGACTGCTGCAGCGCAGAGCGCCACGACACGGCCGAGCCGGATTCGAACTCCTACGCAAAATGATCCTGCTTCAGTGACGCTCGGCAGCGACTCCCCAGGATCTTTGCGAACGTCGGGTCAGTCCAACTCGACAAAGCGATGGACGCGAAAAGACGTCAGGTTGTTCGGTTCGATGCTTGCCGAGTCCACTCGGTAGCGGCCAGCGGCGAGGTCGAGGGTGGTGCTGTCCGTGAGCGACCCGACCTCGGTGCCGAAGTAGGCGGCATCGAACATAACGAGCTCGCCAGTGGTGCTGAGTACGGGGCCTTCCTTCCACTCGGCGGTGGGAAGCCCTGTCCGGATGATGTAGGTGACACCTTCCCCGCTCTCCGCGTAGTGCCAGCGGACGAGGACTCGATGCTCGGGAAGGTAGGCGGTGGAGAGAGGTTCGTCCCCGAGGACGAGCGCCTCGGCTCCGTCAGGCAGTGCAAGGACCCCGACGAAATCCATCACCTCGCAGGCCCGGTCGTAGTCGCCCTCCGTTCCCGACCAGTGCGGCAGCGCGGTGCGCGGAACCACGATGAAGGGGCCGCCCTCCGTATCCAGCCACGTCAACGACATGCCGCCTCCATCCTTTGGCTCTTTGTTCCGTGGCGACAGCGTATGTGCCGTGTCGGACAAGGGGCACGCCTGTGGTGGTCGAGGTGCACGGTGACGGGCCCAGGGTCGTGACCACCCGTTGCGGTCGAACGGTGCCGTCACCCTCCGCGACCGCTCCCCAAGATCAGTGCCAGAACCGAGTTTCGACAGCACTGGGGTACTTGCCAGGGCAGCATCGGGGTGCTCCCGGTGAAAGGTCCTGGTCATGCCGCAGATGTCCAAGGTCGAGCTGTACGCGCCGATCCGGCGTGATCACCGTGCCGGCATGAAGATGCGCGAGCTTGAGCGCAAGTACAACCTGTCGTGGCGGACCGTGAAGAAGGCCGTGGACTCGGTCTGGCCGGAGCCGCGCAAGAAGCTACCGCCGCGGCCGACCGCGCTTGAACTGACCTTCTACCGGCCCAGCAAGACCACGTAGTACGTGCACATCGACGCCCTGTTCGGGGAGCCGGGCAAGAACACAATCGACTCCGACCTGATCGAGTCCCAGTTCCGGCACCTGATGCGCGTGGCCGTCTCCGTGCGCGAGGGCACCATCTCCTCCTCCACGCTGCTCAAGCGCCTGCGGTCAGGGTCGAAGAAGAACGCCACGTACGCCGCCTTCCGCGAGGTCGGCCGCGTCATCCGCACCGTCCAGCTCCTTCGGTATCTGCCGGATGCGCCACTTCGCCGGCGGGTGACCGCGGCGACCAACAAGGTGGAGTCGTTCAACCGGTTCTCCCAGTGAATCGGCTTCGGTAACCGCGGCTTCATCGCCGACAACGACCCCATCGAGCAGGAGAAGGCGATGAAATTCAACGCCCTGCTCACGAACACGGTGATCTTCCACAACGCCCTGGACATCGCGGAGATCGTGCGGCAACTGCCGGACGAAGGGTGGAGATCGACCCCGAAGACCTGGCACACATCTCGCCGTACCTGACCGAACACATCAACCGGTTCGGCGAGTACAGCACCCACGAGCTCGGCATCCAGCCCGACGCGTACGACCCGAAGCTGGATGTCGACTTCACCCCGCTCCGTGAGCAGGACCTCACCGCCGACGGCCTCGGCCAGGCCGCCTGACCCAACGTTCTCGCCTACGCGGCCGCCCTATTCTTGGATCGGGATGTGGGTCGGCTATGCGGTTGGCCGCAGAAAGCCGACGACGGCCTCCTTCTCCATGTCGATCCCCTGCTCGATCTGAGGCGGGACAGGTTCGAACGCATCCACCTGGATGGAGCGCGAGCCGGAGCCACGGGTCCAGGTGGCGATGGCCAGGCCGTCGGCGATGCAGGTGGGCCGGATGAGGCCGCCTCCTGGCCGGACGCGGGCCTGGTGGAGAGCGGGGACGGACACCTCGCGGGTGCAGTAGCCGATCAGGTAGTTGTCGTAGGCGGGCAGCATGCGAACGTCCGGGGTGTCAGACGAGTCCGGGAGTTCTTTCACCCGCCCGGCGAGCACGGTCAACCCGCCGTACTCGGTGATCGCGCCCGATTCCGCCAGCAGTTTCCAAGCCCTGCGGACCCAGGTGACCGGCAGCCCGGACCAGGCGGCGAAGTCTTCCAAGGTGGCGGGGGCGTGCGCGGCCAGGTAGCGGCGGGCCAGCTCGGCGAGAGCGGCGTCTCCCTCCCACCGGAAGCGCCCGGTGGTGGGCAGCCAGTCGTCGAGCGGTACATACGTGGCCTCACCGGCGCGCTGTGGGCCGTGGCAGAGGGTGCCGGTGAGTGCCGCGTGGCGGATCAGGTAGAAAGGCGCCTGCCCGTCCGGCGGAATACCGAGGGTGGTGAGGTGCTCGGTCAGCTCGGCCCGGGTGAGTGGTCCGTGCGCGGCAAGAACCCGCCGGATGAGATGGTCGGCGCGCTGGCGCAGATCATCGTCCAGGCCCAGCTGCTGGTAGCGGCGTCTGGTTGTGGCAAGGATCCGAGGGGCGAGCAGTTGCAGGACCCAGTGGGCGTCGTCGCTGGGGATGGTGTGCAGGGTGCCGCGCATGTACCAGTTGCGGACGACGCTCCGCTCGTCCTCGTACGCCGCGCGGATGGCCTGGGCGGTGATGTTCAGCCCACGTACCCGGATGCCCAGGTCGGCGGCCGTGGCGTCCTGGGCCTGGATGGCGAAGACCCGTCGGACGACCGCCTCGGCAGAGGCCTCCCGTGCCCCGCCGGCCAGGGCCTGCGCACAGGCCCGCAGCCGGCGGACGCTTTCGTGGTCAAGCATCGTGTGCCTCTCAGCCAGCGCGGTCAGGAGACGGCCGCGTCGAGGATGCCGGCGAGTTCGGCGGGCGCGGACAGCATCGGCCAGTGTCCGGTGGGCAGGTCGAAGCGTCGCCACGGCGGCTGGTTCAGGTAGGCCAGCATCGGTACCCCGGCATCCAGCAGGCCCGTGAAGTCATGGCAAGCGACCAAGACACGGTCCACACCGGGACCGGGCTCGGCCGGGCCGGCGAGACGCTGGGTGAAGGTGCCGAATGGCTGAGGGGTGGCACCCGCGCGCAGAACGTCCCGCTGGCCCTCATCGAGCCCGTCGAGGCTGCTGGACAAGCCCAGGACCTCAAACGGCGGCATCGGCAGCCGCCACCCGTCGCCAGAAGCGTCGACCTGCTGGCGCAGCTGGTCCGCTGCCTCCGGCGGCATCAGGTCGAGCATGCACATGCCCGCGGCGAACGGGGCGCTGTCCACGTACACCACGCGCTCCAGCCGGTCGCCGAGACGCCCGGCTGCCCCGGTCACCGGAGCAGCCGCATAGCTGTGGGCGACCAGCGTGACATCACGCAGATCGTCCCGCTCAACGAAGTCGGTGATGTCCGTGATATGCGCATCCAGGTCCGTCTCGGGTCCGCCCTGGTCTGCGTGCTCGGCCAGACCCGTCAGCGTCAGCGGCAGCGCCGTGTGGCCGCGCTCCCGCAGAGCGCGGGCGGTGTCTTCCCAAGTCCATGCCCCGAGCCAGGCACCGGGAACGAGTACGAAGGTGGCCATGTGATCTCCCAGAAGTAGGTGCTGCGGGGAGCGTAAAGTCAATACAGGACAGAATCCGCCCTGAAATGCCGAGTGATCCATGTCGCATCCCCTGACCCGTGTGCTGACCCTGCTGGAACTCCTCCAGTCCAACGCCCGGCTCACCGGGACGGAGCTGGCCGACCGCCTGGACACCGACGTCCGCACGGTGCGCCGGTACACCGCCCACCTGCGGGAACTGGGCATCCCCGTGGAAGCCGAACGCGGCCGCTACGGCGGCTACCGACTGGCTCGCGGCTACCGCATGCCACCCTTGGTCCTCACCAACGACGAGGCCCTTGCCGTCGTCCTGGGCCTGCTCGCAGCAGAACGCCTGGGCATGGGCACCGCGGCACCAGCCAGTGCCGGTGCCCTGGCCAAGATCGAGCGGGTGCTTCCGCACACCCTGCGCGAACCGCTCGCCGCCATGCGGGAGACCCTGTCGTTCACCGCCAACGCCGTGATTGGGCAGGCACCCGGAACCGGCGTCCTGCTGGCACTGGCCCAGGCCTCCCGCGCCCGCGCGACCATCGGTATCAGCCACCAGTCCTGGCGCCAGGAACATACCGAACGCGACATCGACCCCTACGGCGTGGTCTTCCACACCGGCCGCTGGTACGTCGTCGGCCACGACCACCTCCGCGACAGCCTGCGTACCTTCCGTATCGACCGCATCGCCTCCGTCACCCCCCGAGCCGACAGCTTCACCGCACCCGCCGGCTTCGACCCCGTGGCCCACCTGACCTCGACCCTCGCCCAGGGGCCCTACCGCTGGCGGGTCGAGGTGACGATCCATGGCCCCCTCGACGAGATCGCCCGCCGACTGCCTCGCTCAGCGGTGACCCTCACCGCCCGGCCCACCGGCGTTCTCATGCACGCACGGGCAGAACGGCTGGACGGCATGGCCCACATGCTCGCCTCCCTGGAATGGCCCTTCACCATCCACCATCCCGATGAACTACGGCAGGCGCTCAAGAATCTGGCCGCCCAGCTCACCGCAGCTGCCCAGCGGGGACCGGAAGAACTACCGCAGTAAATACCGGATTTACTGCGGCAGAGCCCCTACCGTGATCATCGCGACCTGCGACGGGGTCTTCCGGTCGCCGGGGCGAGGTGTACGCATTTACTGCGGCAGTACCGAAAGGGCAGGGCAGGCGTGACGATCGAACCAGTGACCGAACTCGGGGGCGGGGGCGCGTTGCGTGTGCCGCGCGCCCGGGTGGTGCCGCTGTCCGCCCCGCCGTCGTCGTACACCGCGGCGGTCGAGCGGTACCTCACCGGCGCGGGCATCGCGAAGTCCTCCGCACGGATCTACCGGATCTCGCTCACGACATGGGGATGGATGTTCGCCGGCGGACCCGCGCCGACCGGACCCGCCCGCCGGGGCGCGAAGCCGCCTGTCTTCGCCGTCACCGCGATCGACGACCCGGCACTGCCGGAGGTCCTGGCCGAGCTGGCGGCTGCGCGGGCGGACGAGATGGACGCCGACACCGTCAACCGTGAACTGTCGATCGCCCGCAAGGCGATCGGCTGGTGGCAGCGCCAAGGCTGGATCGACGGCGATCCCACGATCGGCATCGAGCGGCGGCCGGCACCCCCGGACCGCACCAATGCCCTGGCGCAGAACCAGATCGCCGCCCTGTGGCGCCTCGACGTCGCGCTGCGGGAGAAGACACAGTGGAAGATGCTCTACGAGTCCGCCGCACGGGCCGACGAGGTGCTGTGCCTCAACGTGGAAGACCTCTACCCGCAGGACAAGCGGGGGAAGATCACCGCCAAGGGCGGGGCGACCGAGTGGATTCACTGGCAGTCCGGCACCGCCCAGCTGCTGCCCCGACTCACCGCCCGCCGTACCCGCGGCCCGCTGTTCCTCACCGACCGCAAGGCCCCGGCCGGAACACCGACGCTCGACGTGTGCCCGGAGACCGGCCGGGCCCGGCTCTCCTACCGCCGGGCTGAGGAGATCTTCGAGGAGAACACCCGGCTGCTGGCCAACCCCCTCGCCTCATCCGACGACATCAAGGACCTGGACGGCTGGACGCTCCACCGGCTACGTCACAGTGCCCTGACGCACGACGCGGAGGACGGCACCTCGACCCCGATGCTGCTGGCCCGCTCCCGCCACGCCTCCGTCCGCTCCCTGGAGCGGTACGCCCGCCCCGGCGTCGACGCGGTCGTCCGGCACGTCGCCGAACGCGACCCCGCTGCACGTCGCCGCACGTGAATCCGAGCGGATCAGGGCTTCAAGATCATCCCGTTGCCCCTTTGGCGCGCACCCCTGTTACTCCGGCCGCCCATGCTTGTCGGCGATCCCGGCGATGATGGCGAGACGATCGTCAGCTTCGGGAGGGGAACCGTGACACACGTCTGGATCATGCGGAAGAGGAACAGTCCGCCGGTCGGGACCGCCAGGTCCAGCCTGGTGCGTGCCGACGCCATCACTCGGTTGAGCATGTACGACGGCTACGTTCGGGCTTCCGAACTCGGCTCCGACGAGGTCGCAGTGCTGGCCAAGGCCGAAGATGGCGGGCACAACGCTCCACCGCTGCCAGGGGATTTCCACACCGATCTGATCTTGGCGATCACCCAGGCACGGCGGGACGCGCGCAACGCGACCGACGACCCGGACGAAGAGGACCGCATCCTGATGGCGCAGCTCGAAGACGGGGACTGGGTCTGGAAGACGTTCAGGCCCTCCGAACCCGAGCCGAAGCCTTCCTGAACCGTCTGCACCGCACGATGCCCCGGGGGCAAGGCTAAGACCGTGTCCTATGTGGTGATCACTCGTTGAGCTGTTCATGGGGCGGGATACGTGGAGCTGGATTGTTCCGGACGGGCTGTGGGAGATCGCGAAGCCGTTGATCCCGCCGTCGAGGGTGCGGCCGCAGGGTGGCGGGACGCAGGACACGCCTGATGAGACGCTGTTCGCCGCGATCGTCTACGTGCTGGTGAGCGGGTGTGCCTGGCGGGCTCTGCCGCCGTGTTTCGGGGTCTCGAAGTCGACTGCGCACCGGCGCTTCGTCAT
>NZ_JBHXTM010000072.1:20502-33424 GCF_042677325.1 Streptomyces sp. NPDC127117 | reverse complement strand
CATCCTCGGGCCCGTCCGGCGTTCACGGCCGTCCTGCGCTGCCCGTGGGACGCGCCACGGCATAACCTCGTCCCATGAGCCGGCCGCACACCTTCACCCCGCCCCCCTGCGCCCACGCCCACCGGCTGCGCACCTCGCGCGGCGAGTTCGCCGTGCTGGACGCCGCGCCGCCGGGTGCCGTGCGCGGCACCGCCCTGCTGCTGCCCGGCTACATGGGCAGCAAGGAGGACTTCGTGGCGCTCCTCGAACCGCTCTCCCGCGCCGGGTACCGGATCGTCGCCGTGGACGGCCGCGGACAGTACGAGACGGATGGGACGGACCGTCAGGAGGATTACGCACAGGGCGAGTTGGCCCGTGATGTGCTCGCGCAGGCCACCGCGCTCGGCGGCGCCGGCGGCGGCACCGTGCATCTGCTGGGGCACTCGCTCGGCGGGCAGATCGCCCGCGCCGCCGTGCTGCTCGACGCCTCGCCGTTCCGTTCGCTGACGCTCATGTCGTCGGGGCCCGCCGAGGTCGTCGAGGCCCAGCAGCTCAAGGTGAAGGTGCTCAGCGACGCACTCGCGACGCTGAGCATGGCCCGGGTGTGGGAGGCGATGCGCGCCCTCGACCCGCCGGAGGAGAGGGCGTCGGCGAACGGCGAGGCGCTGCGCCGTCGCTGGCTGCGCCACCGGCCGGCCCAGCTGATCGCCACCGGACGCCAGCTGGTGACCGAGCCGGACCGGGTGGCCGAACTGGCCGCCGTACCGCTGCCGGTCCATGTGCTCTCCGGCGAGCGTGACGACACCTGGCCGGTGCCGCTGCTCGACGACATGGCGCGGCGGCTCGGCGCGCACCGCACCCGGATCGCGGGCGCCGAGCACTCCCCCAACACGGACCGCCCGCAGGAGACGGCGGCCGCGATCGCCGCGTTCTGGGACAGCCTGTAGGCCCTGGGCCGCGAGGGCTCAGTACTGCGACTGGAGGTGCTGCCAGAAGCCGTCGCGCAGGGCCCGCCGCAGGTGTGCGTGGCCGCGCAGCGAGTGCTGGAGCAGCCGTTCGGCCTCGACCAGCAGGTCCTGGTCGACGGAGCCCGGAAGGTACGGGTGGCCGGGCAGCAGGTCGGCGAGCGACTCGCGGCCCCGGGCGGCCAGCCAGGCCGCGGCGATCTGCGCGCCGACGAAGCGGACGTCCTCGCGCGCGGGCGCGGGGGTGTCGTCCTCGTAGGTGGTGACGGGACGTCTGGTGACGTAGGGGCGGCAGAAGTCCAGGTCGAAGGTGCGCTGGCTGTCGACCTCCCAGAGCAGCGGTTCGGCCTGATTGCGACCCTCCCCCGCCTCGATGCCCCACAGGTGCACGCGGGCCCCGTAGCCCTGCGCCGCCTCCACCGCGGAGACCAGGTCCTCGTCGCCGCCGACCAGTGCCGCGTCGCTGATGGCGCGGTGCCGGGCGAGCGATTCGAGGTCGGTGCGGATGAGTGAGTCGACGCCCTTCTGCTGGTTGTTGGCGTTGAGGTTGCCGAGTCTGACCTTGACGTCGGGGAGTTCGGCGATGGACTGCTGCTCGACGGTGTGGATGCGCCGCCTGGCACCGTCGTACCAGTACACGCGCAGCAGTCTGCTGTCCGCGAAGATCGTCCGGGCCTTGTCGATGAAGGCCTCGATCAGTCCTTCCGCGTCGAGGTCGAAGGAGCGGCGGTCCTCGGTGCCGGTGACGAGCAGTCCGGCCGCGGCGTACACATAGCCCGCGTCCACGAAGATCGCGTGGGTCGAGGGGGTCTTCGACACCTCGGCGAGCACGCGCTGGAGCAGCTCGTTGGTGCGGTCCAGTCGCTCGCGGATCTCTGCCTCGTTCATTCGGGCCTCGTCGCCCGCGCATGCTCGGTGACCTGCTGATACTTAGACATCCAAAAAATTTCCTTAGCGTAGGGAATGTTTGCAGGGAGCAAGCCGTTGTACACATCGTGGAGCACAGGACAGGGATGTCCGGTGCTCTCATCCTTGCGGACGGATCACCCGTCCTCCCAGTAGTTCTCCAGCAGGAGGATCGGACGAAGGGAAGCCCTATGCGCTTCGAGATCATGCGACTCGACGATGTCGACGGTACCGCCGTGGACAGCACCGTCGTGGACGCCGCCTCCGTCAACCGGATCGTGCAGCAGGCCGCAGCCGTGGGCCAGCGCATCTATATCCGCCCGGCCGAAACCTCGGCTTCGTAACGCACGACGACGCACAAAGACGAAGCACCCCCGTACGGAAGGTCCGTACGGGGGTGCTGTGGCGTCCGGGAGGGCCGTCAGGAGTTCTGGATGACCTGGGTGACGCCGTTGATGATCTGCTGTACGGCGATGGCGGAGAGCATCATTCCGGCGAGCCTGGTCACCAGCACGACGCCACCGTCCTTGATGACCCGGATGATCAGCAGCGAGTAACGCATGGTCAGCCAGAGCACGATGTGCATGGCGACGATCGCCGACCAGACCGAGATCTGACTGCCCACGCTGTCGGCGTGCTGCACCGCCAGGATCACCGACACGATCGCGCCGGGCCCGGCGAGCAGCGGCATGCCCAGCGGTACGAGCGCCACATTGACGTCCTTGGTCTGCGTCGGCTCGTCGGTCTTGCCGGTGAGCAGATCGAGCGCGATCAGCAGCAGGAGCAGTCCGCCCGCGATCATCAGGGCGGGTACGGAGACATGCAGGTAGTCGAGGATCTGCTGGCCGAGCACTCCGAAGACGGCGATCACGCCGAAGGCGACGGCGACCGCCTGCAACGCCATTTTTCGCTGCATCTTGGCGGGTCGGCCCGCAGTGAGCGCGAGGAAGATCGGGGTGATCCCGGGTGGATCCATAATCACAAAAAGCGTGAGAAAAAGGGATCCGAAGACAGCGACGTCGAACACAGTGAGCCTTGCGAGAAGAGAGAAACGGCCTGAAGGAGCGCACCCCGAAGCCATGACGGCGGCCAGACGGCCGGGTGCGTGGAAGTGGAACGTGAAGATGGGAGGGACGGCGGTACGCGCGGGACTCGTGGTCCGGCCCGGACGGGTGCGTCGTTACGCGGGGTTCGGCCCGCCGGCGCCCGGCACCGGGAAGGCTCCCGTGGCGCGCCGGGTGATCTCGCCGTAGATCTCGGGGTCGGTGGTGTATTCGCCGAGCCCGACGGTCTTGCGGCTGCCGTGGTAGTCGCTGGAGCCGGTCGTCAGCAGCCCCAGATCGCGGGCGAGCCCGCGCAGTCTGGCCCGGGTCGGCTCGTCGTGGTCCATGTGGTCGACCTCGATGCCGTCGAGCCCCGCGGCGGCGAGCCGCGCTATCGACGACTCGGGCACCACCTCGCCGCGCTTGACGGCGGCCGGGTGCGCGAAGACGGTGACGCCGCCGGCGGCCTTGACCAGCCGGATCGCGTCGAAGGGATCGAGTTCGTGTTTCTCGGCGTAGGCGCGCCCGCCGTCCGCGAGCCATTCGGGCGTGAAGGCGTCGGAGACGGTCTCGACGACGCCCAGCTCGACGAGCGCGGTGGCGACGTGCGGCCTGCCGACCGATCCGTCCCCGGCGATCCTGGCGACCTGCTCCCACTCGACGGGCACGCCGAGCTCCTGGAGCTTGCGCACCATGGTGCGGGCGCGCGGCACCCGGTCGTCGCGTACGAGTTCGCGTTCGCGGGCCAGCTCGGGCTCGTCGGGGTCGAAGAGGTAGGCCAGCATGTGCAGGCCCACGCCGTCGATGCGGCAGGAGAGCTCGGCGCCGGTGACGAGGGTGAGCCCCTCGGGGAGGGCGGCGATCGCCTCGGCGTGACCGCGCACGGTGTCGTGGTCGGTGAGCGCGACGATGTCCAGGCCCGCGGCGGCGGCGTTCGCCACCAGCTGCGCGGGGGTGTCCGTGCCGTCCGAGGCGGTGGAGTGGGTGTGCAGGTCGATGCGCACGACGCGTACTCCAGTGCTCGGGGCGGGACAAGGGGACGTTCTAGGATAACCGCCGTTCGAGCGGCGCCCGGCCGGGGCGCGGGGGCCCGGCAGCGGCCCTCAGTCGAGCAGCCGGGGGGTGAGCGCCCCGCAGGGTACGAGCTCCATCTCGCCCCCGGCCTCGCGCAGATCGGCGAGCACCAGCTCGTCGTACATCAGGAGTCCGGACTGCTCGGGCCAGACGATCGCCCAGAGCCAGAGACCGCGCGCCTCACCCGCGAAGACCGCCCGGTCCGCGGGGGCGCCCTTGACGTTCCACAGCGGGGTGGGGCGGCCGGCGGCGAGCATCTTGACGTCCGGCGGGCCCTCGACGTCCAGATACGGGCCGGGGTCGGGGCCGTCGATTCCGGCGTAGCGCGCGCCGAGCCCGATGCCGAGCTCCTCTGTGACGAGCAGCAGTTCGCCGATGCCGCCGACGGGGCCGGGGCCGGAGCAGGCGACGGCGGTGGCCCGGCCGCCGCTGCGGTCGTCGCCCGCGCTCGCCACCCCGGTGAACAGCCAGCCCACCGGCAGCGGCCAGGGCATCCAGACCGGGACCTGGGCGCGGCGCACCACCACCCCCAGCGCTTCGACGCTGGGCGGGACGACCGGCTGGAGCGGCTGCACGCTGCCGTGCACGGCGCACTGCCAGGTGTCGGCGAACAGACCGGGCGCTCTGACCCGGCCTCCGCACTTCGGGCAACTGGGTTCGCCCCTCATAGCGACCAACGGTCCTCCAGGACCGTCGCCGCGTCAAGGAAGATCACCCGTCCGCAGTGCGGCTCCACCTGCAGAAATAGATGTAACTTGCACTCATTAGGTTCTCTAACTTATTCTATGTATATCGCAACGATCTAGTGGAGAGCGAGAAGACCCATGCAGGGAGAGGATCCGTTCGATCAGGGCGGGGGCAGCATCCTGCGCCAGCCGAAGGCCGTCTGGGCCACGGCGGGCGCCTCCGTTGTCGCGTTCATGGGAATCGGCCTGGTGGACCCGATTCTGCCGTCCATCGCCAAGGGCCTGGAGGCGACGCCGAGCCAGGTGTCCCTGCTCTTCACCTCGTACTTCCTGATCACCGCCGTGGCCATGCTGGTCACCGGCTTCGTGTCCAGCCGGATCGGCGGCCGCAAGACGCTCCTGGCCGGCCTCGCGCTCGTCGTCGTCTTCGCCGCGCTCTCCGGCACCTCGTCCTCGGTCGGCGAACTCGTCGGCTTCCGGGCCGGCTGGGGACTGGGCAACGCGCTCTTCGTGTCGACCGCGCTGGCCGTGATCGTCGGCGCTGCGGCCGGCGGCAGCTCGGCGGCGATCCTGCTCTACGAGTCGGCGCTCGGCCTCGGTATGGCCTGCGGGCCGCTGGTCGGCGCGCTGCTCGGTGACGCCAGCTGGCGCTACCCGTTCTTCGGCACGGCCGCGCTGATGGCCATCGGCTTCATCTGCATCACGGCGTTCCTGAAGGAACAGCCCAGGCCGGCCAGGAAGACCTCGCTGCTCGACCCGGTCAAGGCGCTCGGCCACGGCGGGCTGGCCTCGGTGGCGACCTCGGCGTTCTTCTACAACTACTCGTTCTTCACGATCCTGGCGTTCACACCGTTCGTGCTGAACATGACGCCGTACAAGTCGGGCGCGGTGTTCTTCGCCTGGGGCCTGCTGCTCGCGGTCTTCTCGGTGCTGGTCGCCCCGCGGCTCCAGGAGCGCTTCGGCTCGCTGAAGGTGCTCGGCGCCTCGCTGGTACTGCTCGCCGTCGACCTGCTGGTCCTCGGCTACGGCGACCACACCACCGCCATCGTCTGCACGATCGTCTCCGGCGCCTTCATCGGCATGAACAACACCGTCTACACGGAACTGGCGCTCGGTGTGTCCGACGCTCCGCGCCCGGTGGCGAGCGCCGGCTACAACTTCGTCCGCTGGTTCGCCGCGGCCGCCGCCCCGTATCTCGCGCCGAAGATCGAGGAGTGGAGCAACATCCACATCCCGTTCGTGGTCGCCGCGGTCACGGCCGTGGCCGGTGCGATCGTCGTCTGGATCCGGCGTTCGGCGCTGACCCACGAGGCGGAGGTGCTGGAGCCGAAGCACGCGGCCGAGGACAGCGTCACGGTCTTCGCCGACTGACCTGCCCGCCCCCGCACCAGCCCCGCCCGCGGCTCCCCTCCTGGCCGCGCGGCGGGGCTTTCCCGTGCCTCCGGCGGCGGGGATCAGTCCAGCGATACGGAGCCACGCAGCGGATCACGCAGGTCCGTGCCGTGCGAGAGCCACCGCTCCTGGAGCTCCTGCGCGCCCCTGACCCGCTTCCACGCGGCCTCGTTGTGCGTCATCGGCAGCAGCGGCAGGAACCGCACCGGCTCCATGGGCGCGTCCAGCTCCAGGTCCTCCACCAGGCCGCCCGGCTCCGCGACCAGCACGGAGCTGAACGGCGCCCCGGGCCACAGCGGCTCACCGACCTCCAGCGAGGCGCCCGGCGCCACGATCACCCCCTCGACCTGCGGGGAGGCCGCCAGCACGGCGAGCGGGCGGAGCACCTTGTCGGTGTCGGCGAGTCCGGCACGTACGGAGATCACCAGTTCGGCGCGCGGCCCCTTCACCGGGTCGGCCAGGACCGCGGTCGGGTCGGCCATCGGCTGCGCCGACATACCGAGGGTGGCGTAGCGCACCACATCGCCGTCGACAAAGCGGAGCACCTCGATCCGGTCCGTACCGAGGAACGTCACCGCCGCGCGAGCGTCCGGTTCACCGAGGGCCGTCAGCAGCCGGGCCTCGACCAGAGCAAGAATTTCTCCCATCCCGCGAGCATAGGACGCGTATGGAACGGGCAAAGTAAGGGATTGGCCGTCAGTCGGCTGATAGTCTTGGCCGCTGGTCGGGGCAGCACGCAGAAGCGTCGCTCTCAGCCCCGACGACACGTCATCCCCCAAGGGGGACCGGCTGGAGGAGGTGGGGCTGCAATGGATCGAAGTCGACCGTGCAGTACCAACCGCTCTTCCGCACTCCACCCTTCTCGGTGATCTGAAGCCTTCTCGGTCAAGGCCCATGGCATTGCGCACGACGGAAGAGCACTCCTTTTTTGCCTGTCTGTAGCGAACGCCGTCGCCGTGCCGCTGCGGTGCCGCCCGCTTTGCGGACGTGAGCACACGTCCCCATTCCGGGCTGTTCCACGTGCCCGACGACGGCCCTCCGTGAAGGAGTCAGCCATGTCGATGATCCGCGACCTGCGCGCCGCCGTGCGCCCGTCCCTGCGCAAGAGCAACGCCCTGCACAACGCCTACGACACCACCCGTGACCCGTCCGCCTCCAGCGCGGTCGTCGACTGCGCGGTCTACCGCGACGGGCGGCGCCTGGAGAGCGGCAACTGCCGCACGCCGCACGAGGCGATGCTCCAGGTGCGGGAGGAGGGCGGTTTCGCCTGGATCGGCCTGCACGAGCCGACCGAGGAGGAATTCGCCGGTATCGCCCGGGAGTTCGGGCTGCACCCGCTGGCCGTCGAGGACGCCGTCCACGCCCACCAGAGGCCGAAGCTGGAGCGGTACGACGACACGCTCTTCACCGTCTTCAAGACCATCCACTACGTCGAGCACGCCGAACTCACCGCCACCAGCGAGGTGGTCGAGACCGGCGAGGTGATGTGCTTCACCGGCCGGGACTTCGTCATCACCGTGCGGCACGGCGGCCATGGCTCGCTGCGCGCGCTGCGCCACCGGCTGCAGGACGACCCCGAGCTGCTCGCCAAGGGCCCGTCCGCGGTGCTGCACTCCATCGCCGACCATGTCGTCGACGGCTACATCGCGGTGGCCGGGGCCGTGCAGGAAGACATCGACGAGGTGGAGATCGAGGTCTTCTCCACCCCGGCGAAGGGCAGCCCGCGCGGTTCCGACGCCGGCCGGATCTACCAGCTGAAGCGTGAGGTCCTGGAGTTCAAGCGGGCGGTGTCGCCGCTGCTGCGGCCGATGCAGCTGCTGAGCGAGCGGCCCATGCGGCTGATCGACCCGGACATCCAGAAGTACTTCCGTGACGTCGCCGACCACCTGGCGCGGGTGCACGAAGAGGTCATCGGCTTCGACGAACTGCTGAACTCGATCCTCCAGGCCAACCTGGCGCAGGCGACCGTCGCGCAGAACGAGGACATGCGCAAGATCACGTCCTGGGCGGCCATCATCGCCGTACCGACGATGATCTGCGGCGTCTACGGCATGAACTTCAAGCACATGCCGGAGCTGGGCTGGCGGTACGGCTACCCGATGGTGCTGGGCGTCATCGGGGTGGTCTGTTTCTCCATCCACCGCACGCTCAAGCGCAACGGCTGGCTCTGACACCGGGGACCGGCCTCCGCCCGGTCCAACGGAGGCCGGTCCCATAGAGTTCGGTCATGACTGCTGCTGCCGCTGACGTGCCACTGGGCCGGGCCCTCGTCGAGGAGGCCACCAAGAAGTCGGGCCTGATCTGGGTGCGGGGCACCGGTCCCGCCCGGGCGCTGTGGCACGTATGGCACGAGGGCGCGGCGCATCTGGTCGGGGACGGCCCCGGCGAGCAGCCGCTGCCGGCCGGGCTCACCGACGGGTCCGCCGCCGAGGTGACCGTACGCAGCAAGGACAAGGGCGGCCGGCTGATCGCCTGGACGGCCGCCGTGACGCAGCTCGCCCCGCACTCCGAGGAGTGGGAGGCCGCGGTCGCGGAGCTCAAGGGCAAGCGGCTGAACGCGCCGGACGCCGAGCAGATGACGGAGCGGTGGGCGCGCGAGTGCCGGGTGCTGCGGCTGACGCCCGGCGAGTTCCGTACGGAGCTGCCGGACGGCTCGCTGGCCGCGGCGCCGCTGCCGACGCCCGCGACCACTCGACGGCCGGTGCCCGCCGGGCTGCCGCGACTGCTCAAGCGGGGGCGCAAGGGCTGAGGGCCGGGGCGGGGCGGACGCCCGGACCCCGCCCTCGTCAGGACGAGGTCTTGGGCAGCTGCTTCCCGTAGTCGACCGTGTCCCCCTGCGCCGGGGCCTCCAGGGCGAAGTCCTTGCCCCAGTCCGACAGGGTGACGGTCCCCCCGCCACCGCCGCGCGCGAACCGCAGCGGATACGCCGTGCCCTCCAGCGAGACGTCGAGCGTGCCGCCCTCGCCCTTGCCGCCCATGATCTGGATGGTCCGGGCCGCGCCGACCTTCTCCCGCTCGCCCTTGTTGAGGGTGCCGTGCAGCGTGAGGAGGCCGTCGAGCAGGGTCTCCTTGTCCGTGAAGCCGCGCAGCTGCTTGTACGTGGGGTCGTCCTGGGGCACCTTCACGTACTTGTCGTTCAGCTTGTCCGCGGCCGCGCCGCCCGCCGCGCTGTCCGCGCCGGACTTCTCCTCGTGGTTCCAGAACCCGGAGTCCGCCTTCAGATAGAGCTCGTCACCGATCCGCAGCAGCTCGAAGGTGCTGTCCTTCGAGACGACGGAGCCGGTGCCGCCGTCCTCCTTGAGCTGCATGTCGAGCCTGTACGTGCCGCCCTTGCTGACCAGCGTCCCGGCGAGGCGCACCGCGTCGGCGGCGTCCGCCGCGCGCTGGGCCTTCTTCTCGATCCGGGTGGCGTCCAGTTTCCCGACGCCGTTGGTCCCCTGGTCCGGGTCCTCGCCGCCGCACGCCGTGAGCGTCACGGCGAGCCCCGCACAGAGCAGGGCGGCGAGAGCGGTCCGGCGTCGGGCCCGGACGGGCGGAACGGAAGAGGTCACGGGCGCACTGCCTCTCATCTGCATCGCGGGGGGTGGCAGACGGCAGCGTACCTGTGCCGTGCACACCGTCCGGCAGGGAGCCGTACGGACGGCTCCACCGGGGCAACCCGGAGCGGTACGGGCTAGCCTGATCCCGTCATAACGGTTGATTGACCGCCAAACGGACCGGCCGGTGAACTCGTACACGGAAGAAGGAGGCGCACCATGGTGGCAGGCGCCCCCCGGGTGTTCGTCTCGCACCTCGCCGGTGTTCCGGTCTTCGACCCCAACGGCGACCAGGTGGGCCGCGTCCGCGATCTGGTCGCGATGCTCCGGGTCGGCGGCCGGCCGCCCAGGCTGCTCGGGCTCGTCGTCGAGGTGCTCAGCCGCCGCCGGATCTTCCTCCCGATGACCCGGGTCACCGGGATCGAGTCCGGCCAGGTCATCACCACCGGCGTGGTCAACATGCGGCGCTTCGAACAGCGGCCCACCGAGCGTCTGGTGCTCGGCGAGTTCCTCGACCGGCGGGTCCGTCTCGTGGAGACCGGCGAGGAGGTCACCGTCCTCGATGTCTCCATCCAGCAGCTCCCGGCCCGCCGCGACTGGGAGATCGACAAGTACTTCGTACGCAAGGGCAAGGGCGGGGCGCTGCGCCGCAAGGGCGAGACGCTGACGGTCGAGTGGTCGGCGGTCAGCGGGTTCTCGCTGCAGGAGGACGGGCAGGGCGCCGAGTCCCTGGTGGCCACGTTCGAGCGGCTGCGCCCGACGGACGTGGCCAACGCGCTGCACCATCTGTCGCCGAAGCGGCGGGCCGAGGTCGCCGCCGCGCTCGACGACGACCGGCTCGCCGACGTCCTGGAGGAGCTGCCCGAGGACGACCAGGTGGAGATCATCGGCAAGCTCCAGGAGGAGCGAGCCGCCGATGTCCTGGAGGCGATGGACCCGGACGACGCGGCCGACCTGCTGTCCGAGCTGCCCGAGGAGGACAAGGAGCGGCTGCTGACACTGATGCGGCCGGACGACGCGGCCGATGTGCGGCGCCTGATGTCGTACGAGGAGCGGACCGCGGGCGGGCTGATGACCACCGAGCCGATCATCCTGCGGCCGGACGCGACCGTCGCCGACGCGCTCGCCCGGGTCCGGCAGGCGGACCTGTCCCCGGCGCTCGCAGCCCAGGTGTACGTGTGCCGGTCGCCCGACGAGACGCCGACCGGCAAATACCTGGGCACCGTGCACTTCCAGCGTCTGCTGCGGGATCCGCCGTACGCACTGGTCAGCTCGATCGTCGACAGTGATCTCGTCCCCCTGACCCCGGACACCCCGCTGCCGGCCGTGACGAGCTATCTGGCCGCGTACAACCTGGTCTCGGTGCCCGTCGTGGACGAGAGCGGCTCGCTGCTCGGCGCGGTGACGGTCGACGACGTGCTCGACCACCTGCTGCCCGAGGACTGGCGGGAGACGGATTTCCACAGCGAGGAGGGGGTTGCCCGTGGCCGCTGAGGATCGCGCCAGGACGGCGCCGGCGGGAGCCTCGGGCATCGCTCGTCCGCCCCGCTCCCGGCTGGACCAGCCGAAGGACCCGCGCCGGCGGATGCTGCCCGACTACGACCCCGAGGCGTTCGGCCGGTTCTCCGAGCGGATCGCCCGCTTCCTGGGCACCGGGCGGTTCATCGTCTGGATGACGCTGGTCATCATCGTCTGGGTGGTGTGGAACGTCTTCGCGCCCGAGCACCTGCGGTTCGACCAGTACCCGTTCATCTTCCTGACGCTGATGCTCTCGCTCCAGGCCTCTTACGCCGCGCCGCTGATCCTGCTCGCGCAGAACCGGCAGGACGACCGCGACCGGGTCACCCACGAGCAGGACCGCAAGCAGAACGAGCGGTCCATCGCGGACACCGAGTACCTCACCAGGGAGATCGCGTCGCTGCGGATGGGGCTCGGCGAGGTCGCCACCCGCGACTGGATCCGCTCCGAGCTGGAGGACCTCGCGAAGGACCTGGACGACCGCCGGACCCTGCTCCCGGCCGAGAGTGACGAAGACCGCTGACGGATGTTACTCGCGCGTACCGGCAGGCGCCGTAACATCGTCCATATGGCTACGGAAGACGCGGTGCTTGAAGCACTGGCGACAGTGAACGACCCGGAGATCCACCGCCCGATCACCGAACTCGGCATGGTGAAATCGGTCGAGATCGATGCTGACGGTGCGGTCGCTGTCACGGTCTATCTCACGGTCTCAGGCTGCCCGATGCGCGAGACGATCACCAAGAACGTGACGGACGCGGTCGCCCGCGTCGAGGGCGTCTCGCGGGTCGACGTCACGCTCGACGTGATGAGCGACGAACAGCGCAAGGAGCTCGCTTCCTCGCTGCGCGGCGGCACGGCGGAGCGCGAGGTGCCGTTCGCCAAGCCCGGCTCGCTGACCCGGGTCTACGCGGTCGCGTCCGGCAAGGGCGGCGTCGGCAAGTCGTCGGTGACGGTGAACCTGGCGGCGGCGATGGCGGCCGACGGACTCAAGGTCGGCGTCGTGGACGCGGACATCTACGGGCACAGCGTGCCGCGGATGCTCGGCGCGGACGGCAAGCCGACCCAGGTCGAGAACATGATCATGCCGCCGTCCTCGCACGGCGTGAAGGTCATCTCCATCGGCATGTTCACCCCGGGCAACGCGCCGGTGGTCTGGCGCGGGCCGATGCTGCACCGCGCGCTCCAGCAGTTCCTCGCCGATGTGTACTGGGGCGACCTCGACGTCCTCCTGCTCGACCTGCCGCCGGGCACCGGCGACATCGCGATCTCGGTGGCGCAGCTGGTGCCGAACGCCGAGATCCTGGTCGTCACGACCCCGCAGCAGGCGGCGGCCGAGGTCGCCGAGCGGGCCGGTTCGATCGCCGTGCAGACCCACCAGAAGATCGTCGGTGTCGTCGAGAACATGTCGGGCATGCCGTGCCCGCACTGCGACGAGATGGTCGATGTGTTCGGTACCGGCGGCGGCGCGCGGGTCGCCGAGGGGCTGACGAAGACGGTCGGCGCGGAGGTGCCGGTGCTCGGCTCCATCCCGATCGACGTACGGCTGCGCGAGGGCGGCGACGAGGGCAAGCCGGTCGTCCTGTCCGACCCCGACTCCCCGGCCGGCAAGGCACTGCGCACCATCGCGGACAAGCTGGGCGGCCGTCAGCGCGGTCTGTCGGGCATGTCTCTGGGCATCACCCCGCGCAACAAGTTCTGAAACGACGAGCGGTGGCCGGCCCGGGGCGGGGGCCGCCCCCAGGTTTTACGGATGGGCCCCCAGCCCACCGAAAGGCTGTTTTTGGCGCAGAACCACGACACCCCCCCCCACCCCCCCCAAC
>NZ_JBHXTM010000072.1:6719-20492 GCF_042677325.1 Streptomyces sp. NPDC127117 | reverse complement strand
GGGGGGCGCCCGTCGGGCTGGGTGGGGGTTTTTTTCTGGGGCCACCCCCCCCCCAACCTCTTCCACACCCCGGGCGGGGGCCCGCCGCGGGCCCCGCCCACCGCTCCGTGTTTCCGCGTACGTCCCCGTGCTACGCGTACGTCGTGATGTCGCCGATCACCGAGAAGCCCAGCCCGTACGCGCTCATCCCGCGCCCGTAGGCGCCGATGTACACCCCGCCGGGCGCCGATCCGGCCAGTACCCAGCCGAACTCCGACTCGCGGTAGTGGAACGGGACGGGAACGCCGTCCACCGGCAGGGAGAGCACCGACCACGCCGGGCCGTCCAGGTCGTCGGCGAGTTCGAACGCCGTCTCCGTCTGCTGGTCCAGCCAGTCGTCGCGCAGCCCGTGGTCCATCTGCGCCGGCCAGGTGCAGGCGAGCAGGCCGGACCCGGCCAGCCAGGCCGCGGAGGACACCGTGGTCGCGTCCAGCACTCCCGTGCCGTCGCCGCTGCGCCGCACCGGGCTGCTGGCCATCGACACGACGACGGCGAACCGCAGCTTCTCGGCGCCCGCGTCGGCCCGGACCGACGGTTCGTCACCGTGACCGATGGAACCGTGCTGGACCGTGCCGTCCGCCGCGGTGCCGACCTGCATCAGCCGGCGCGGCCCGGTGAAGGCCTCGTCCAGTCCGTACCAGGGGAACGTGGCCGCCAGATAGCCGTCGACAGTGCGCCGGGCCGCCGGCATCCCCTCTGCCGTGACTGTGCTCGGCGCATCTTCCGCGCCCACCCGACTTGTCGTCTCCATCTGCCCGGCCGCCTCCTCGATCCGTTGGGTCCGGAGCGGCCCGCCCCCCAACGGGCGTACTCACAACCGGACAGATGGAGAATAGCCATACCCTCCGGACGAGCCGGGATTGGCGGGGGGTCAGGTGGCGTCGGCGTCGAACGGCGGCCGGTCGTCCTTGGCGGGCTGGTCACGCTTCTTGAGCAGGTCCGGAGCACCGGCGGAGCCATTGGCGGCGGTGATCGCGGAGCCGCTCGACACGCTGGTCCGGGAGTCCGCGGACTCCACTTCCTTGCTCTCCCGGCCGTTCACCGCGTCGGTGACCTCGGCCAGGTCCTTGCGGAGGTCGAAGCTCTCGCGGATCTCCTTCAGCCCCAGGTCGTCCTTGCCGTCCATGAGCTGCTTGCGGACGAACGTCTTGGGGTTGAGGTCCTCGAACTCGAAGTCCTTGAACTCCGGGCCGAGCTCCGAGCGGATGTCCTCCTTGGCGCTCTCCGAGAACTCACGGATCTTGCGGATGAAGCGCGAGGCGTCCTGGATAACCTTCGGCAGCTTGTCCGGGCCGAAGATCAACACGCCCAGAACAGCGAGCGTCACCAGCTCGAGTGCGCCTATGTCATTGAACACCCTGTTGCCCTTCGTGTTCTCCGAGACCATGTCGGTCGAGGTCCGGACCCGGCCCACGGTACCCGTCGGAACTGCCCACGCGGTAGCGTCCCGGGCCCGTCACGTGCCGCTTGCGGAACCGAGCGTCAAAGAGATGGACAGGTCTTTACCACCGCGGGTCAGCGCGAGGTCCAGACGGTCGCCCGGGCGGTGCGCGCGGATCTTGACGATCAGTTCCTCACCACTGTGCACACGCTGTCCGTCGACCTCGGTGATGACGTCCCCGGGCCTGATCCCGGCCTTGGCGCCGGGCCCGTCCGGCGTCACAGCGGGCCTGCCCTCCGCGCCCTTCGACCCGACCCTGGCGCCGTCCCCGGTGTACTTCATGTCGAGCGTGACACCGATCACCGGGTGGGTGGCCGTGCCGGTGTTGATCAGCTCCTCGGCGACCCGCTTGCCCTGGTTGATCGGGATGGCGAAGCCGAGGCCGATGGAGCCCGCCTGCCCGCCCTCCTCGGACGCACCGCTGTCGGCGGCCCGGATGGCGCTGTTGATGCCTATGACATGGGCGTCGGCGTCGACGAGCGGGCCGCCGGAATTGCCGGGGTTGATCGGCGCGTCGGTCTGCAGCGCGTCGACATAGCTGATGTCGCTGCCGTCGCCCTTCTCGCCGCCCGCGGTGATCGGCCGGTCCTTGGCGCTGATGATGCCGGAGGTCACGGTGTTGGAGAGGTCGAAGGGGGCGCCGATGGCCACCACGGGGTCGCCGACCCGCACGTTGTCGGAGTTGCCCAGCGGCAGCGGCTTGAGGCCGGAGACCCCGGTGACCTTGACCACGGCCAGGTCGTAGCCGCTGTCCTTGCCGACGACCTCGCCGCGCGCGGTCTCGCCGCCGCTGAACGTGACGGTGATCTCGCCGGCCTGGCCGGCCGGGGCGACGACATGGTTGTTGGTGAGGATGTGGCCGGAGCCGTCGAGGACGAAGCCGGTGCCGGTGCCGGACTCGGTGGAGCCGCTGACGTGGAGGGTGACCACGCTGGGCAGGGCGCTGGCGGCGATGCCGGCGACGCTGTCCGGGGCACGGCCGCCGCTGCTGCGGCCGGCCTGCGGGAGTTCGACCTGGGTGAGGCCGCCGTTGCGCTCGATGTACGCCCCGATGCCGCCGCCGATGCCGCCCGCCACCAGCGCGAGCAGTACCGCGCCGGCCAGGAGCGAGCCGCGCCGGTCCTTCTTGCGGCCGGTGTCGGCCCCGAGCGGCGGGCCCGGGTTGGTGAGCGGCTGCCTGGGCGCGCCCCAGGGGTCGTACTGCAGCCACTGCGTCGACGCCCCGTTGGGCTGCTGGGGCTGGGCCTGCTGCGGCAGGGGCTGGGGCTGCTGTCGCTGCTGCGGCAGGGGCTGCTGAGGTGTGTGGGGCGGGGGTGGCGTGAAGCCGGTGGGGGCGGGCGCGGCGGGAGCGGGCGGCGTGGGGGCGGGCGGCGTGGGGATGCCCGCGCCGTTCGTCCCCGCGTACTGCGGGGGTACGGGGGTGCCGTGCGCCGGGGTCGGGACCGGGCGCTGAACGGGGGGTGCGGGCGCCCAGGGGCCCGGTCCGCCGTAGGGCGGGGTGCTGTACTCGTCGGGCTCGTGCAGCGGCTTCGTGAGCCGCACGGCCGGTACGTCGGGCACCGGGCCGGGCGCCGGGGCCGACGGCGCGTCGGCCGTGGGCGCCTCCGGCTCCGTCATGCTGCTCCCGGTACTACGGCTCTCGGTCGTCGCTTCCGTCGCCAGAGCCGCGTCCGGTGCCGTGACGGCATCCGTCGGCGCGTCCATCGGGTCGGCCGCAGGCGCGGGCGTGTCCGCCACGGGGGTCGGCTCGTCCGGCGCTGTGCGGGTGGTGCGTCCCGGTGTGGGCCGGCTCCACCACTTCGCCTTCGGCCCGGTGGACTTCCCGTCTTCCATGCTCTCCCCGCAACTGCCGCAACTGGCCTCTGCACGCCCCGCCAGGGGCGTCCCTCCCGGAACTGCTCCCGGAATTCAACCAGGTTTGCGAATACTTGCGCAGACCCCGTCGGTCAGCGCCGGGAGGAAAGCGGCAGACCGGGATCGGCGGGGGTGGGGAGCGCCGAGGCCGACGACCGCGCCCAGGGCGGTGGTGACGACTGCGTCCCGGTCGGTGGCGCGGAGGGCACCGGGGACTGTGCGTCGAGCCGCCCGAAGACCTGCGCGAAGAGCGGTGTGGTGCCGGTCGGGCGTATCAGCGGTGGCGCGGACACATTGGTCAGGACGTGCGTGGCGAGGGGATTTTCCGCGAGGGTCGTGGTGGAGAGCACCGCGGGAGTGGCCGAGGGCGCAGCCGGTGCGACGCTCGCAGCCGTCGACGGGGCGGAGGCGATCGAGCGCTCGCCCGATCCTCTCGCGGCGAGCGTGCCGTGGCTGCCACCGCCGCGGCGGCCGGGCTGCCCGCCGCTCTCGCCGCGCGAAGGCGCGTCGAGCGGGGTCACCGTGTTTCCGGCGCCGGTGGCCCGGGCCGGGGAGCTGGGGCCCGCACCCGTGGGCAGGGCACCGCCGAGGGCGATGGCCGCCAGCGAGACGGCGCTCGCCGCCGCGAAGGCGAATCTCCGGCCGCGCCAGGGCGACCGCTCGCCCTCCCGGCCCACCTCGTGGATCCGGAAGCCGGAACGGGAGGGCCCGCCCGGCAGCACGGCGGCCGAGCCGTGCGGGGTCGGAAGGAAGCCGAAGCCGCCGAACGGCCGGTTCCCCGACGAGTCCGGGCGGCTGCCGGACGGCTGGATCACGGGGAAGAGCCCGTCGGCGAAGCGCCCGGAGCCGCCGAATGGTCTGTCCGGGCCGTCGTCGTCACCCCCCGGCCCCCCTGGAAGGCCCTGCAGCCGGGCGAGGAACCCCTCGGACGGCGACGGCGGGGCGGACTGGGCGAAGACACTCTTCAGGCGTCGCTGCGCCGCGGCCTCGGCCTTGCACTTGGCGCAGGTCGCGAGGTGGGCGAGCACCCGCTCGCGGGCGTCGTGTTTCAGCTCGCCGTCGACGAGCGCGGCGAGGCGGTCCCCCAGGTGTTGTTCCGCGGGGGTCGGATCTGTGCCACTCACGCCGTTCCGCCCTCCCCTGCCAGGATCGCGCCCGCCAGCGAGCGCTGCTCGGCCCGGGCCTCGGGCGAACGGTGCTGCAACGCCTTGCGCAGGTGCGAGCGACCGCGGTGGATACGGCTGCGCACGGTGCCGAGCTTCACGCCCAGCGTCGCGGCGATCTCCTCGTACGAAAGGCCCTCGATGTCGCAGAGCACGACGGCGGCACGGAACTCGGGCGCGAGGGTGTCCAGCGCCTGCTGCACGTCCGCGTCGAAGTGGGTGTCGTTGAAGACCTGCTGCGGGGACGGCTCACGGCTCGGCAGTCGCTCGGCGGCGTCGTCACCGAGGGAGTCGAAGCGGATCCGCTGCTTGCGGCGGACCATGTCCAGGAACAGGTTGGTCGTGATGCGGTGCAGCCAGCCCTCGAAAGTGCCCGGCGTATAGGTCGACAGCGACCTGAACACGCGGACGAAGACCTCCTGGGTGAGGTCCTCGGCATCGTGCTGGTTGCCCGTCAGCCGGTAGGCCAGGCGGTAGACCCGGCCGCTGTGCGTGCTGACGATCTCTTCCCATGAGGGCGGCGTCCACGCCTGGGAGTCCGCATCTGAGGCGAAGGTCGCGGTCGGTGCGGAGTCGTTGGAAGAACGGTCAGCAATGTTGGTCACGGATTTCGGCTCACCCGCCGACCTGAGAAAGCGCCGCAGCACTCCTCCCCGATCCACAGGCGCAGCCGCACCTCCCCTATCGGCTCTGGTGGTGTCCAGTGGAGCCCCTACCATAGCCACCTCGCCCGTTAGCTCCGGATAAGCCTTTTTCCTGCTGGGGCCGGGGATCACCCCGGAACCGCCGGCCCGTGGCTCCCGGACCCGATCCGCGGGCCGGTTCCACGCGCTCTCCCCTGCCTCTCCATAACGCCCGGTCCCATCTGCGGGTTCCCGGGCGCAGCGGATACAGTCACCGTTGCGCCAACTACGGGGACAGGAGAGGGTCATTACCGCCAACCGGCAGACGAGCTGGGCGTTCGCCGACGCCTTTGTCGCCGAGGACGAAGCACTGCACTGGGCCCGGGACCGGGCCCGGGAGGCGGGGCTCCGCTCGGTGTCGCCAGGTACCGGCGCCGCGCTGCGCTTGCTCGCTGCCACGACGGACGCCAAAGCGGTGGCCGAAATCGGCACCGGGACCGGCGTGTCCGGCCTCTATCTGCTGCACGGGATGCGGCCCGACGGCGTCCTGACCACGGTCGACCCGGAGCCCGAGCGGCAGCAGTTCGCCCGTGAGGCGTTCCGGGCCGCGGGGTTCGCTGCCAACCGGGCCCGCTTCATCCCCGGCCGCGCCCTGGACGTACTTCCCCGGCTCGCGGACGGCGGATACGACCTCGTGTTCTGCGACGGCGACCGGCTGGAGAGCCTGGACTGTCTCGCTGAATCGTTGCGCCTGCTGCGCCCCGGCGGCCTGGTCTGCTTCGAGGGCGTCTTCGCGGACGGCCGTACGGTCGATTCCGCCGCGCAGCCCGCGGAGGTGCTGCGGCTGCGGGAGCTGCTGCGTGCGGTGCGGGAGAGCCAGGAGCTGTTGTCGACGCTGCTGCCGGTGGGCGACGGGCTGCTGTGCGCGGTGCGCAGGGGCTGAGACCCTCAGGGCCGCGCCCCGGCTCCACGGGCGGGCCCTCGACCGCCGGGCGGGCCGGCCGTGCGGTCCGTGAGTGGTCGCGAAGGCCGTGGACGCAGCGCTGCCCCGGCACGGAGTCCGTGCCGGGGCAGCGCTGAAGTGTGGGCGCCTCTGCTCAGCCGACGACCTTCTTGAGGGCATCGCCGAGTGCATCGGCCTCGTCCGGAGTCAGCTCCACGACAAGCCGACCGCCGCCTTCGAGCGGAACGCGCATGACGATGCCCCGCCCCTCCTTTGTCACCTCGAGCGGGCCGTCGCCCGTCCGCGGCTTCATGGCCGCCATGCTCGTTCCCCTTCCTGAAACCAGCTCATCGCAACCGGCGGCCCCATGACAGGCGCTGTGTCACCGGCATCGAACACATTGCTTCCAGGCCATTATCCCGCATCACAGACCCCGATGACCAACATCGGTCTGCATCGCTTGCGCAACGCGCTCTCTCAAAACCACCCAATTCGGCGATCGGCCTGCGATACTCCGCCGCCCGCACCCCCGCATCGGGGCGCAATTGTTAGACGCAGGTCACATGTCGGCGCCCGCCGGAGTCGGCCATGCTTGCGTGGACAAGGCATTTCCCGAGGTGCGAAGGGGACAACGAAATGGCCGACCACATGGCGGACAGCGTGCTCTGTGAAGTGAGCGACGGACTCGCGACGATCACGATCAACCGTCCCGACGCGATGAACGCCATGAACACCGCGGCCAAGGTGGCCCTCCGCGACGCGCTGCGGTCCGCGGCGGCCGACACCGCCGTACGGGCCGTGCTGCTCACCGCGACCGGTCGGGCGTTCTGTGTCGGCCAGGACCTGAAGGAGCACGTGGCCAAGCTGGAGAGCACCCGCGAGTCGGGCAGCGGCAACGCGCTGAGCACCGTGCGGGAGCACTACAACCCGATCGTGCGGGCCATCACCGAGATGCCCAAGCCGGTCGTCGCCGGGGTCAACGGGGTCGCCGCCGGTGCCGGTTTCGGTTTCGCGCTCGCCTGCGACTACCGGGTGGCCGCCGACACCGCCTCGTTCAACACCTCCTTCGCCGGCGTGGCCCTCACCGCCGACTCGGGGGTCTCTTGGACGCTGCCCCGCCTGATCGGGCAGAGCCGCGCCGCCGATCTGCTGTTCTTCCCGCGCTCGATCTCCGCGCAGGACGCCCATGAGCTGGGCATCGTGAACAAGCTGGTGCCCGCCGCCGACCTGGCCGCCGAGGCCGCCGCCGTGGCCCGCACCCTGGCGGCCGGCCCCACCGTGGCCTACGCCGCGCTCAAGGAGTCCCTGGCCCACGGCGCCGGTCGCACGCTGAGCGAGGCACTGGAGAAGGAGGACGAGCTCCAGACCCGGGCGGGCAAGTCCGAGGACCACACGATCGCGGTGCAGGCGTTCCTGAACAAGGAGAAGCCGAAGTACCTCGGCCGGTAGCCCCCGGTACGGGCCTTACGCGCCGGTTCCGCGTGCCACGCAGTCGGCCAGGTGGTCGTCGACCAGGCCGCACGCCTGCATCAGCGCGTAGGCCGTGGTGGGTCCGACGAAGCGCAGCCCGCGCTTCTTGAGGTCCTTGGCCAGTGCGGTGGACTCCGGGGTGACCGCCGGGATGTCCCCGGTGGTGCGGGGGGCCGGCCGGCCGGCCGGGTCGGGGGCGTGGGACCAGATCACCTCGTCCAGCTCGCCGGCCGCCCAGCCGGCCAGCACCTTGGCGTTGGCGAGGGTCGCCTCGATCTTCGCGCGGTTGCGGATGATGCCGGCATCGGCGAGGAGGCGCTCCTTGTCGGCGTCGGTGAACTCCGCGACGGCGGGGATCTTGAACCCGGCGAAGGCGGAGCGGAAGCCCTCCCGGCGTCGCAGGATCGTCAGCCAGGAGAGGCCCGACTGGAAGGCCTCCAGGCAGAGCCGCTCGAAGAGGGCGTCGTCGCCGTGGACGGGGCGGCCCCACTCGGTGTCGTGGTACGCGAGGTAGTCCTCGGTGGAGAGCCCCCACGGGCAGCGCAGGCCGCCGTCCGGGGCCGCTTCGGCTCCGCTCATCGCAGGGGCTCCTCTCCCGTGTTCCCGGTGTGCCGCGGGTCCTGCTCCGGCGCCTCCCACGGCGCTCTCGGGCGGTCCCCGGGCAGCTCCCGGCCCTGCTGCGGCCGCTCCTGCGGCGGCTCGATCAGCCCGGGGCGGCCGACCGCGGACGCCTGAGCGCCGGCCAGCGCCGATTCCAGCTCCGCGATCCGCGCGTCCCGCTCGGCGAGCTCGGCACCGAGCCGGCCGAGCGCCTCGTCGACATCCGTCATGCGGTAGCCGCGCACGGCCACCGGCAGGCGCAGCGCGTCGACGTCCGCGCGGCCGACCGGTCTCGTGGCGGGCAGCGGATCGGTCAGCTGCTCGGGCGCCACGTCCTGCAGGACGGCGCTCTTCCCCCCACCGACCACCGCTAGGGTGACCGCGGCCACGACCACGACCATCGTCACCAGCAAGAACCAGAACACGCGCATCTCCCCGGGAGCGGAAACCTGTCCGGGTCCGATCGTGCCATGCGGCACCGACAGCCGGTGGCCGCCCTGACAGGGCCTAAGGTCTCTCGTTCGGGTCGGGCCGGATCAGGGAGCGGGGTCCGGTGTGGTGCATCGCGGGGCAAAGGGGGAGTCGGATGGGGTCTCCCCTGGTCGAGCGGGGCCGAGAGCTCGGAGAAGGAGCCCCGGCGAGTGACGACAGCGCGGCGAGGTGGGGCACCGGGGCACACGAGCCCGTCATGATCCAAACGAGAGGCCCTAGGGTCACAGGTGACCCACGTGGCGATCTGGCAAAGGAGAAACGCGGTATGCGAAGCGGTGCGCTCAGGCTGGGGCGGCGCGAATTCGGTGCGCACGAGCCGGTGATCATGGCGATCGTGAACCGTACCCCGGACTCCTTCTACGACCAGGGTGCGACGTTCCGGGACGAACCGGCGCTCGCCCGGGTCGAGCAGGCGATCGCGGACGGTGCGGCGATCGTCGACATCGGGGGCGTGAAGGCGGGTCCGGGCGAGGAGGTGACCGCCGAGGAGGAGGCGCGTCGCACGGTGGGGTTCGTCGCGGAGGTGCGCCGCCGTCACCCGGACGTGGTGATCAGCGTCGACACCTGGCGCCACGACGTGGGCGAGGCGGTCTGCGAGGCCGGCGCGGACGTGCTGAACGACGCGTGGGGCGGGGTGGACCCCAAGCTCGCGGAGGTCGCCGCACGGTACGGCGCGGGTCTGGTCTGCACGCACGCGGGCGGCGCCGAGCCGCGGACCCGGCCGCACCGGATCGCGTACGAGGACGTCATGGCGGACATCCTGCGGGTGACGGTGGGACTGGCCGAACGGGCGGTGGAGCTCGGGGTGCGGCCCGACGGGATCATGATCGATCCCGGTCATGACTTCGGGAAGAACACCCGGCACTCCCTGGAGGCGACCCGCCGGCTCGGCGAGATGACGGAGACCGGCTGGCCGGTGCTCGTCTCGCTGTCCAACAAGGACTTCGTCGGCGAGACGCTCGACCGGCCGGTGAAGGAGCGGGTGATCGGGACGCTGGCGACCACGGCCGTCTCGGCGTGGCTCGGGGCGCAGGTGTACCGGGTGCACGAGGTGGCGGAGACCCGGCAGGTGCTGGACATGGTGGCGTCCATCGCGGGGCACCGGGAGCCGGCCGTGGCCCGGCGCGGACTGGCCTGACCCGGGCGGGCGATCGGGGCCGTGACCCGGACGGGGCCGGGCCGTGACCCCGTCCGGGGCGGGGCCGTGACCCCGTCCGGGGCGGGGCCGTGACCCCGTCCGGGGCGGGGCCGTGACCCCGTCCGGGGCGGGGCCCACGCCCGAGCCCGGCCCCGAGCACCTGCCCCGGCCGTCGGCCCCGCCCCGGCCCCGCTCCTCGGACGGCCCCTACCGGCCGACCTCCTTCGTCACGAGGTTGACCGCCTCGTCCACGTCGTCGGTGACGTGGAACAGCAGCAGGTCGTGCTCGGACGCCTTGCCCTGCGCCACCACCGTGTCCCTCAGCCAGTCCACGAGACCGCTCCAGTACGCGGTGCCGAACAGCACGATCGGGAAGCGGGTGACCTTGCCCGTCTGGACGAGGGTGAGGGCCTCGAAGAGCTCGTCCAGGGTGCCGAGCCCGCCGGGCAGTACGACGAAGCCCTGCGCGTACTTCACGAACATCGTCTTGCGGACGAAGAAGTAGCGGAAATTGACGCCGATGTCGACGTGCGGGTTGAGGCCGGACTCGAAGGGCAGCTCGATGCCGAGACCGACCGAGACCCCCTTCGCCTCCCGCGCCCCCTTGTTCGCCGCCTCCATCGCTCCCGGCCCGCCGCCCGTGATGACCGCGAAGCCGGCCTCCACCAGCGCCTTGCCGATCCGTACGCCCGCCTCGTAGTCGGGTCCGTCGGCCGGGGTACGGGCGGAGCCGAAGACGCTGATGGCGCTCGGCAGTTCGGCCAGTGCGCCGAATCCCTCGACGAACTCCGACTGGATGCGCATCACCCGCCAGGGGTCGGTGTGCACCCACTCGGAGTCGCCCTCGGTGTCCAGCAGCCGCTGGTCGGTGGTGCCGGGCTGTACCTGTTCCCTGCGGCGCAGTACCGGTCCGAGCCGCTGCTCCTCGGGGACACGTGCTCCCTCGGGGTTGCCCATGACCTGCTCCCTCCGACGACGATCGACGGCCATCCGCGATGGCCATCCGTTGTCAGGTCAGGGTAGATCGATGGAGGTTACGGACAGGGGAATGCCGTGGGTCAGCCGGTGAGCCAGGAGCGGAGCCGCTCCTCGCACTGCGTGATCCGCTCGACCACCACGTGCTCGTCGCGCTTGTGGGCGAAGAGCGGGTCGCCCGGTCCGTAGTTCACCGCGGGGACGCCGAGGGAGCCGAAGCGGGAGACGTCCGTCCAGCCGAACTTGGGCCGGGCGGTGCCGCCCACCGCCGCCATGAACGCCTTGGCCGCCGGGTGCGAGAGGCCGGGCATGGCCGCGCCCGAGTGGTCGTCGACGACGAATTCGACGACGCCGCAGTCCGCGAAGACCTCGTGGACGTGGGCCAGGGCCTCCTCGGCGGTCCGGTCGGGCGCGTACCGGAAATTGACCACGACGGTGCAGGCGTCCGGGATGACGTTGTTGGCGACGCCCCCCTCGATCCGTACCGCGTTCAGGCCCTCGTGGTATTCGAGGCCGTCGATGACCGGGCGGCGCGGTTCGTACGCGGCGAGGCGGGCCAGGATCGGGGCGGCGGAGTGGATGGCGTTGGATCCCATCCAGCCGCGCGCGGAGTGGGCCCGCTCCCCCTCCGTACGGAGGAAGACCCGCAGGGTGCCCTGGCAGCCGCCCTCGACCTCGGCGTCGGAGCCCTCCAGCAGGACCGCGAAGTCGCCCGTCAGCCAGTCGGGGTGGGCGTCGGCGATGTGGCCGAGCCCGTTGAGGTGCGCGGCGACCTCCTCGTTGTCGTAGAAGACGAAGGTCAGGTCGCGGTTGGGCTCGGGCACGGTCGCGGCGATCCGCAGCTGGACGGCGACGCCCGACTTCATGTCGGAGGTGCCGCAGCCCCACAGCACCCCGTTGTCGTCGAGCCGGGACGGCAGGTTGTCGGCGATCGGCACGGTGTCGATGTGCCCGGCCAGCACCACCCGCTCGGCGCGGCCCAGGTCCGTCCTGGCCACGACGTTGTTGCCGTACCGGTCGACGGTCAGGTGCGGCAGGGTGCGCAGCGCCGACTCGATCGCGTCCGCGAGGTCCTTCTCCTGGCCGCTGACCGACGGGAAGTCGACGAGCCGGGCGGTCAGCTCCGGGCCGCCGAGGGTGAGGTCAAGTGTGGTTTCGGGCATGGGACCGACCCTAAAGGACTGGGCCCTCGGCCCCGGTCGGGCACTCCAGTACGGTGGGCGCGTGCCCCGGACCGTCTCCCCCGCCCGCCGACACACCGGCCGCAGCCGCCCCTTGCGCATCGCGGCCGCCCTTGTCGTGCTCGCCGCGCTCGGCGGCTATCTGACCGTTCAGTACATAACCGGCAGCAGGGTCATCGAGGGATGCACCGTGCGGTCCGAGGACGGTTCGGACGGCGAGGGCCGTACGTACCGGATGAGTCCGGAACAGGCCGTCAACGCCGCGACGATCTCCGCGGTCGGCACCTCGCGCGGGATGCCGGAGCGTGCCGTGACGATCGCGCTGGCGACCGCGCTCCAGGAGTCCGGGCTGCGGAACATCGAGCACGGCGACCGGGACTCGCTGGGGCTGTTCCAGCAGCGCCCCTCGCAGGGCTGGGGCACCGAGAAGCAGATCCTGGACCCCGTCTACTCCGCCGGGGAGTTCTACCGGCATCTGGCCGAGGTCCCCGGCTACTCGCGGCTGCCGCTGACGGTCGCGGCCCAGCGGGTCCAGCGCAGCGGTTTCCCGCAGGCGTACGCGAAGCACGAGCCGGACGCGGCCCTGCTGGCGGCGGCGCTGACCGGCCGTACGCCCGCCGCGCTGAACTGCGCGCCGCCGCGGGCGACGGCGGCGAGCCCCGACGCGGCGAAGGTGCGGGCGGAGCTGGTGCGCGCCTTCGGCAAGAAGGTGCTGCCTCCGGTGACGACGGCACCGGAGGACGGCGGGCCTGCGGCCGGCGCGGCTGCGTCGAGCACGGTCTCGGTGCCGGTGCCCGCGACCCGGGCGTCCGAGGACGACGACTCGGCCCGGCGCGGCTGGGAGCTGGCGCACTGGGCGGTCGCGCAGTCCGAGGCGCTCCGCCTGGGCGAGGTCTCGTACGCGGGCCGGGTGTGGGAGGCCGGGACGGGCTGGCGGACGGAGCGTAAGGAATCGGGCACCACCGACGTACGGATCAGGCTCGCGCGCTAGTTCGCACGATCACCCGGAGGCGTCGTCCGATCCTTTCCGGACAACTCCCCGGACCACACCTCCCGCAATTCCCCCGTCGGCTCCTCAATTCCCTTGCCGGAGAAGGGAAGTGACGGTTCATCATCAAGCCCGGAAATGCCGCGTCCATCCGGGTTCCCCCAATGCCGATCATGTGACACATTACCGACTCTTTACCTCGGCCCACCGCAACCTCCCCCGCCCTTTCGACGGTTGTCATTGCGTCCGATCAACGGACAGACCTATTCCTCATCCTGTCGAAGGAGCATCATGTCCCTCCCCCTGACCCGCCGGATCGCCCGTGCCGCACTGCTGATCGCTGCGGGTGCCGCCCCCGTGGTCGGTGCGGCCGGAGCCGCGGGTGCCGCGGAGCTCCCGCAGGCCCCGGAGCTCGGCGGTCTGACCACCGTCGACGGTGCCGGTCTCGGCAAGACGGTCGACGGCGCGTCCCAGCAGGGCACCAAGGCGGCGGGCGACACCGGCGGCAAGATCGTCGGGACGACCCTCCCGGCCGCGAGCAAGACCGTCGGCAAGGCCGGCGCCGAGACCACCCCCGCCGTGCAGAAGGCCGCGGGCGGCGCCGCGGGCAACGCGGGCCAGGTCATCGGCGAGGCCGCCGGTACCGTGACCGAGGGCGGCCTGCCCACCCAGGGCCTGCCGATCGGCGGCTGACCCGCACCGGCCGCCGGCCGGCACATCACATACGCGAGGGGCCTCGGGAGTGCGCACACCCCCTGCCCCACGCGTGTTACGCCGGTGTAATCCCAGCCGCGTGACGGCGGCCGCCACCCCCGCGGCCGGCGCCGTGAACACCACCCCAACGAAGCAGTGTCGTATTAACAAAC
>NZ_JBHXTM010000072.1:0-6709 GCF_042677325.1 Streptomyces sp. NPDC127117 | reverse complement strand
TTTTTTTAAATGCACAAACTTTAAAATCGGGGGGGGGAGTGGTTATTGCCCATTCCGTAGGCCCCTCGCGTGTACCGCCGGTCTCAGCCCAGCCGCTTGACGGCGGCCGCCACCCGCTCGTCCGTCGCCGTGAACGCCACCCGTACGAAGTGGTCGCCCGCCGGCCCGTAGAAGTCGCCCGGCGCCACCAGGATGCCGAGCTCCGCCAGGTACGCCACGGTCTCCCAGCACGGCTCGTCGCGCGTCGCCCACAGGTAGAGGCTCGCCTCGCTGTGCTCGATCCGGAAGCCGTGCGCCTCCAGCGCGGCGCGCAGGGCCGCGCGCCGCTGCGCGTACCGGGTCCGCTGCTCGGCCACGTGCTCGTCGTCGCCGAGCGCCGCGACCGTCGCCGCCTGGACCGGGGCCGGCGTCATCATGCCGCCGTGCTTGCGGATCAGCAGCAGCTCACCGAGCACCGCCGCGTCGCCCGCGATGAAGGCCGCGCGGTAGCCGGCCAGGTTGGAGCGCTTGGAGAGCGAGTGGACGGCGACGATGCCCTCGTACGTACCGCCGCAGACGTCCGGGTGGAGCACGGAGACCGGTTCGGCCTCCCAGCCCAGCTCCAGGTAGCACTCGTCGCTGAAGACCAGCACGTCGTGCTCGCGGGCCCAGGCGACGATCCGGATCAGCTCGTCCTTGGACAGGACGCGGCCGGTCGGGTTGGACGGCGAGTTGAGCCAGAGCAGCTTGAGCCCGGCCGGGTCCAGCTCCGTCGGGTCGTCGTAGACCACGGGCTCGGCGCCGCAGAGCCGGGCGCCCACCTCGTACGTCGGGTAGGCGAGGCGCGGGTAGGCCACCTTGTCCCCGGCGCCGAGTCCGAGCTGGGTCGGCAGCCAGGCCACCAGCTCCTTGGAGCCGACGACCGGCAGGACGTTGTGGTGCGTCACCCCGACCGCGCCGAGCCGCCGCTCCACCCACCCGGCGATCGCGTCACGCAGCTCGCCGGTCCCCCACACCGTCGGATAGCCGGGGCTGTCCGCGGCGGCGACGAGCGCCTGCCGGATCAGCTCGGGCACCGGGTCGACGGGCGTGCCGACGGACAGGTCCACGATTCCGTCGGGGTGGGCCTCTGCCGTCGACTTGTAGGGCGCGAGCTTGTCCCAGGGAAAGACCGGGAGACGGGAGGAGACTGCGGACACGGAACTCTGCTTTCTCGTACGGGGTCACGGGCGGCACTCGGGCCGCTCGTCACCCGGGCGTGGAAACGCCTCGGTCCCGCACGGTGACGAGCCGTACGGGACCGGGGCGGCGCACGTGCTTGCCGCCGGCTACTGGTTCTGCGGCGGCAGCGCGGCGATGAACGCGTGGTCGCGCTCGATCAGGCCCAGCTTGGAGGCACCACCGGGCGACCCGAGGTCGTCGAAGAACTCGACATTCGCCTTGTAGTAGTCCTTCCACTCCTCCGGGGTGTCGTCCTCGTAGAAGATCGCCTCGACCGGGCACACCGGCTCACAGGCTCCGCAGTCGACGCATTCGTCCGGGTGGATGTACAAGGACCGCTGGCCCTCGTAGATGCAGTCGACGGGGCACTCTTCGATGCAGGCCTTGTCCTTTACGTCGACACAAGGCTGCGCGATGACGTAGGTCACGCTGTCGTTCCTCCTCGGTAGGGCGTTGGCTCTCGCGCGGGAGCGCGGCGTCGTCGATGCCCGCCCCTAGTATCTCCGTTCCGGGGCACGAACCGAACAGGAGGGGCGTAGAGAGCTGTGGAATTCACCATCGGCGGACAGCTCAAGGTCCGAATCACACCGGCTGACGTGGGCAAACGGGTATCAGTCCGGCGTGTGTGCGAGACCGGCCCACAAGGAGCGAAGTTCACCGACACGGTAGGGGTTCTCACATCGTGGGACGACGGTGTGGTCTCGATCACACCGAAGAGCGGTGAATCCGTCCGGATCGCGGAGTCGGCGCTGGTGGCGGGCAAGGTCGTACCCGCCGCTCCGGCCCGGCGGCGTGGCCCGGCGGTCTCCTTCGAGGAGCTCGCGCCCGTCTGCGCCCGGGCCTGGCAGCCGGTGGAGAGCGAACCGCTCGGCGACTGGCGGCTGCGCGCCGCGCAGGGCTTCACCCGGCGCGCCAACTCCGTACTGCCGCTCGGCGATCCGGGCGTCCCGCTCGACGAGGCGCTCGGGCGCGTTGTGCGGTGGTACGGGGAACGGGGCCTGCCCCCGTACATCCAGACCGCGACCGGCGCCGAGGGCACCCAGGAGCTGCTCTGCGCGGAGCTGGAGGAGCGCGGATGGCGCCGCGAGGTGACGGCGGAGGTACGCACCGCCGGGCTCGCGCCGATCGGTGATCTGGACGCGGACGTGTCGCGGGTGCGGCTGAGCCGGGACCTCGACGAGACGTGGCTCTCCCGCTATCAGCGCTTCGACGCCCCGGGCCCGCACGTCCTGGCGGTGCTGCGCGGCGGCCCCTCGGTCTGGTTCGCCTCGGTGCCCGGTGACGGCGAGGACGCGGCGCCCGCCGCGATCGGACGGTGCGTGGTGGACGGCCGCTGGGCCGGCTTCATGGCCGTCGAGGTCGATCCGGCGTACCGCCGCCGGGGCATCGCCACCGCCGTGATGACCGCGCTCGCCCGCCGGGCCCTGGAGGAGGGCGCGTCGGCGGCGTGGCTCCAGGTGGAGACGGACAACGCGGGGGCGCGGGCGCTGTACGAGGACATGGGGTTCGCCGTCCATCACCTCTACCACCACTTCCGGTCGGCGTGACGGGGGCGGACGGTTCCGATGAATCCTGAACCCGCCGACCGGCCCGGCCGCCCGGACCCGGACGAGCTGCGCCAGCAGTTCGCCGAGGAGGCGCGCGCCGAGCGGCCGGACCTCGCGCTGCTCTGCCTGCTGCTGGGCGCGGTGGCCGATCCGGCGCTGGACGTGAACGGGATCGACGCGGCGCAGATCGAGCTGGACGAGCTGGCGGGCCGCCTTCCGTACGGGGTGCGGGGCGGCCGGGCCTGGGCCTCGGCGCTGGCCGAACTGCTCGGTGAACAGTGCGGCTTCGCGGGCTCGTCGGCGGACTACCAGCGGCTGGAGTCGTCGCTGCTGCACCAGGTGCTGCGCAGACGTCGCGGGCTGCCGATCCTGCTGTCCGTGGTGTGGATCGAGGTGGCGCGGCGGGCGGGGGCCCCGGTGTACGGGGTGGCGCTGCCCGGTCATTTCGTCGTCGGCTTCGGCGATCCGGCCGAGCGGGTGCTGGCCGATCCGTTCGACGGGGGGCGGCCGATGACCGGGCAGGACGCGGAGCTGCTGGTGGCCGGCGCCACCGGGGAGCCGCTGGAGGAGTCGATGCTGGAGCCCGCCCGGCCGCTGGAGATCGTGCTGCGGATCCTGAACAACATCCGGGCCTGGGCGGCGGCCCGCCCGGAGCACACGGATGTGGCCCTGTGGGCGGTGGACCTGTCGCTCCTCCTCCCCTCGCACCCCGCCCGGCTGCGCTACGAGCGCGCCCAGCTGCTCGTACAGAGCGGGCAGTTCCTGCGCGGGGCGGCCGAGATGGAGGAGTACGCGGACGTGGTCGACGGGGTGGAGCCCGCGGCCGCGGAGGCGATCCGCCGGCGGGCGCGGGCCGCCCGGTCGTTGCTGAACTGAGGGCTGCCCACGGGGGCGGCCCCCTGTGGTTCCCGGCGTGAGCGCCCTCAGACGACCCTGCGCGCCGTGCGCAGCAGATACTCCTTGCGGTTGAGCGGGTCACGGTCGGTGCGCGGCCGTTCCGGGGCCGCGCCGACGACCGCCCGGTAGCGGTCGAACTCGGATTCCAGGACGCCCTCGCCGCGTGTCAGGGCCGGCAGCTGCTGCTGGAGTTCATGGACGCGGGCCGCCGGGATCTCGCCCTGGAGCACACACAGGGAACCGTGCACGGCCGGTGTCCCGGGGACGGCACGCAGCTGGGCGAGTACGGGCAGGACCGGGCCGAGCAGGTCCGCCGGGAGTTCCAGCCGGAACCGGTGGACCGGCTCGTGCACCGTGGTGCCGGCCCGCTTCAGCGCGCTCATCAGGACCAGCGGGGTCAGATTCCGGAAGTCCCCCGCGGTGCTCGACATGCTCTTGTCGAAAACCGCGTGCGAGTGGCTCTGGCGGGGCCAGTAACCGGAATGCGTCATGGTGACGACGCAGTCGGTGACCCGCCAGCCGTGAATTCCCTGCCGCAGGGTCTCCCCCACGGTCTCCTCCACCGCCCTCATCAGGGAGAAGGGCATCGATCCGAGTTCCACCTCCAGCCGGTACGTGATTCCGCTGCCGACCGGGGCGGGGTCGACCCTGAGGCCGACGGTCGCCAGAAAGGGGTTCCCGTCCTGATCGATGATCTCGTGCGCCGCTCCGCTGCCGTGCGGCCGTTCCAGGCAAATGGTCGTGGTCTCGCGGAAGGTGACGCCGATTCCGTATTCGTCGGCCAGCGTCGCCTGGATGACCTCCTTCTGTACTTCGCCGTAGAGCGAGACGGACACCTCTTCACGGATGTCGTCCTGGCGCAGATTGATCAGCGGGTCCTGTTCGGCGAGCTGCGCGAGCGCGAAGAGCAGTTCGCCCCGGCTCGCCGGGGGGCTGGGGACCACCACCGATTCCAGCGTCGGCGGGGCGAACCAACGGCCCGGTGGGGCCGCGTCCGGTTCGCCGACCGGATCACCGATCCGGATGCCGTCGAGCCCCCGGAGCTTCGCGATCCGGCCCGCGGCGGCCTCGGCCCCACGGGCGGCCGAGCCCTGCTCGAAGACGCTGATCCCGGTCACCCTGCCCTCGGCGCGCCCGTCGCCCCGCCCGAACGGCAGCCGGTCGCGGATCCGTACCGTGCCCGAGAACATGCGGACGTACGCCGTCTTCTCGCCGCCCGGTCCGCGCTCCACCTTGAAGACCGTGCCCGAGACCGGTCCGTCGGCATCGCCCCGGCTCACCGGCAGCAGCTCCCTGACCCCGGAGATCAGGGCGTCCACCCCGGCCCCGGTGATCGCCGACCCGAAGTACACCGGATGCACCAGCGACCGCCCGGTCTGCGCCGCCAGCTCCTCGCGGAGCCTGTCGTACGGGAGTGCCGCGCCGTTCTCGACGTACGCGGCCAGCAGCGCGTCGTCGTGGTCGGCGAGCAGTTCGGTCAGCCGGTCGGTGAAGCGGGCGTCGGCGCGGTCGTACGGAGCGCAGCGGGCATCACGGCCGCCCGGGGCGTCGACCGATCCCATGGCGACCACGGCCGGGGTCAGCTTCCCGGCGATGTCCCGCAGGACGGAGTCGCACCGCGCGCCGCCGCGGTCGACCTTGTTCACGAAGATGAGCGTGGGAATGCGCAGGCGTCGCAGCGTCCGCATCAGCACACGGGTCTGCGCCTGTACGCCCTCCACCGCGGAGACGACCAGCACGGCGCCGTCGAGCACGCTCAGTACCCGTTCCACCTCGGCGATGAAATCCGGGTGGCCGGGGGTGTCGATCAGATTGACCGTGGTGTCGTCGACGGCGAACGAGACGACGGCGGACTTGATCGTGATGCCGCGCTGCCGTTCGAGCGCCAGGGAGTCGGTCCGGGTGCTGCCCTTGTCGACGCTGCCGATCTCGTCGATGACGCCGGCGGTGTGGAGCAGCCGCTCGGTCAGGCTCGTCTTACCGGCGTCGACATGCGCCAGAATTCCCAGATTCAGCGTGTGCACGAAACTCCATGTCCTCAAGATCGGTGACAATTCCCGCCTGAATGAACATGTGAGTTCCTCGCATGACCCGCTCCTTCGTCGATCGATTTCTGCGGGCGAGTAGAGCAGGGGCCCGGACCGCCGACAACTGATTTACCGCTGGAAGGCAAGCAGGTCAGCTACGGCGCGTCGCACGCTCCGGGGGCGCCGCCGACGCGGATCGGGGGTCGTCCGCGCGGAAATCCGGCAGGTCGCGGGGATCGGCCCACTGGACCGTCACATCGCGCCGGCCGCGCCAACTCCCCTGACTCCCGGCGTGGTTGACGGGATATCGAGGACCGGACGGGGACGGGCGACGGACGCGCCGCCGTGTGGCGGGGTCGGCAAACGGGTGGGGCCCCGTCGCCCAAACCTCACGCGCCGCCGCGTGCAGTCCAACGGGTGATTATCGGGCCCACTCCACCCGAAGAGCCCACGGCGTAGCTCCAATGCCCCGCTTTCCGATGGCGCGGATTCGCATTCCGGCTGACGGTGGATCACGTCGCCACTGCGCCACATTGAGTCGACATCCCGTCACTCTTCGCAGTTGCGGCGAAAGGAATGTGTTCAGATGCGCTCTGCCCGCACACTGTTCGCTTCGGCCGCTGTCACAGCGGTTCTCGCCATCACCGGTCCGTCCGCCTACGCCATGGTCATGGCGGACGACTCGGGCCAAGACAACGGATACTCGTCCTCGCAGGGCGACGACTACGGCAAGTCCGACCGCGGTGGAGACCGCGGCGGAGACGAAGGCGGCCGCGGTGGAGACCGCGGCGGCGACGAGGGCGGCCGTGGCGGAGGCCGCGGCGGCGACGAAGGCGGCCGTGGCGGAGGCCGCGGCGGCGACGAGGGCGGCCGCGGCGGCTACGGCCGACCCAACGGTGGCGTCCACGCCGGCGGCGGCTTCATGGCCGCCGTGATCACCGCTGACGACGAGGGCGGTCGCGGTGGCGACCGTGGCGGCGACGAAGGTGGCCGCGGCGGCGACGAAGGCGGCCGCGGTGGCGACCGCGGCGGCAACGA
>NZ_JBHXTM010000071.1:0-33631 GCF_042677325.1 Streptomyces sp. NPDC127117 | reverse complement strand
GATCATTCCCGAACGACGCGGTCTCCGAAGTGAAACGATCACCGGTGAGCTGCATACCGTCCCCGGAATCACCCGCAAAACGGATGATCACCCGGCCCGGACGGCGAACTTCCTTGTGCTTGGTCCCGCCCGACCGTGTGTGGTGACCGTCCAGGTGATCGATGAACTCAACGGCCATTGCCGCCCCCTTCCTCCGCCGCGGCCACGGTGGCGCCCGTCACCGGGCCGACCACCGCCCGTGCCGCACGACATGTCTCCGACACTCTCAGCCCGTTCACGATCTGCTCGGCCCTCTCCGCGTCCTCGGCCAGGAAGACACAGGTCGGCCCGGATCCCGAGACGAAGGCCGCGAGCCCTCCGGCTTCGATGCCGGCCGCCAGGGTCCGACGCAGTTCGGGACGTAGTGACAGCGCGGCGGCGGACAGGTCGTTCCTGCTTCCCGGCTCGCCCAGTGACGTCGCGAGCGCCTGTACGTCGCCGCTCCGGAGCGCCCGCAGGATCGCCGGATCCACGCAGGTCCGTTGCCCGGAGTCCGGCGGCTGCCCGGGGGCCCGGGCCGCTCGCAGCCGGTCGCACTGCCGGTAGACGGCGGGAGTGGACAGGCCGCCGGTACCGAAGGCGAGCACCCAGTGGAAGCTGTCCTCCACCGTGAGAGGGGTGAGCTTCTCCCCTCTCCCCTCCCCCACGGCCACCCCGCCGATCAGGGTGAACGGCACATCGCTTCCCAACTGTGCGCCGATGGCTCCGAGTTCGTCCGGCGGAAGGCGAGTGTCCCAGAGCCTGTCGCAGGCCAGCAGCGCCGCGGCGGCGTCCGCGCTGCCTCCGGCCAGTCCGGCCGCCGCCGGGATGTTCTTCCGGATCCGCAGGTGGACGCCGGGTGCCCGCCCGGTGTGAGCAGCCAGCCGGTCGGCGGCCAGCATCGCCAGATTGCTCCGGTCCGGCGGAACCCCGGCGGATTCCGCGCCCTCGACGGTCACCGCCGGAGAATCGGCGAGTTCCGCCGTCAGCTCGTCGAAGAGTCCGACGGACATGAAGACGCTGACCAGTTCGTGGTATCCGTCCGCACGGAGCGCGCCGACCGCCAGTTGCAGATTGATCTTCGCCGGCACCCGGACGGTCACCGCCGTCACAGCACGATGATCGCGGTGATCAGCGCGAGCGTGTACCACTGCTCGAACCTCCGGTAGGTCACGTGGTCCTCCTCCGGTGCCCGTCGGGTGACGACCCGCACGGCCACGAGCCAGCTGATGGCGGCGAGGACCGCGTCCAGCAGCAGCCCCCATGACGACCGGTCGGGGGCCACCAGCAACAGGTGCACGACCACCGGCAGCAGTGCGAAGCCGGTGGCCAGATAGACGCGGGTGAATCGCTCGCCGAGAGCGATCGGGAAGGTCTTTCGGTCGTTGACCAGATCGCCCTTCACATCGCGCAGGTCCTGCAGCGGGATGAGGAGCCAGATGGACACGGCGAGTGTCATCACCCATCGCCAGGCGAGCGGGGTGAGCGGAGTGACGATCGACCAGGCCGCGGCGAGCTGGACCGTCACGCCGATGCCCATCGAGAGGTTCTTCAGGAACCAGTGCCGTTCCCAACGCGCCACATTGGTCAGCAGATACGTCGCTTCCCATGCCAGGGCCCAGAACAGGACCCCGAACCACCAGGCGACAAGCGGAAAGAGCAACAGCACCACGACCGCACGGCGTTGTGCGCCGCGGTAGCTGGAGCGGCCGGTGACCAGCGGACGGAAGGGTTTGTTGACCCGGTCCTCCTCCACCCCGTACAGCTGGTTGGTGAGGGTGAACCCGTAGATGTAGAGCCAGAAGTACAGCGCCCCACACAGGAAATCCACGGCGATCCGGCCGCCGGAGTGCCCGCTGTGGCGTCCTGCCGCAAGGACGAACGCGGTGGCCGGCAGCACAGTGGTCCACACGTCGTTGCTGATGAAACGGCAACTGATCTGTATCTCGTTGACGACGGCGCGGCATGCGGATGCCAGCGGCCGGTGCAGCGGGGCCGGACGCGCCGGGCCGAGGGGGGCACTCACGAGGACCTCGCCGTCGCCGCTCGCGCGATCTCCTGGAGTGCCGCCGTGACCGCGGTCGGGAAACCCACGCTGTCGAGCGCCCGCATGGCCTGCTCGTAGCGGCTCGCGATCATCTCCTCGACCCGTCGCCGGGCTCCGGTCTCCTCCAGTATTCGCCGGACGGAAGCGGCGCCCTCCGCATCGAGGTCGTGCCTGCCCAGCAGACTCTTCAGCACGGACAGCTGGCGTTCGTCGGCCCGCTGGACGGCCAGCGCCACCAGGGGCGTCCGCTTGCCCTCACGCAGATCGTCGAGATCCGACTTGCCGGTGACCCGCGGATCTCCGAAGACGCCCAGCAGGTCGTCCCGGAGCTGGAAGGCCTCGCCGACCGGAATGGCGTACGCGCTGCACGCCTCCAGGTCGGCCGCCCGTCCGCCGGCCAGCACGGCGCCCACGTGCAGCGGCCGCTCGATGGTGTACTTGGCGGTCTTGTACCGTACGACGTCCATGGCCTCCTTGAGGTCACCGGTCACCTGGCCGGTGGCGAGGAGATCGAGGTACTGGCCGAGCATCACCTCGCTGCGCATCGCGTCGAGGACCGGGCGGAGCGCCTGGTGCTGCTGCGCCGACATCGACGCGGTGGTCAGGATTTCGTCCGACCACACCAGCGCCAGATCACCCAGGAGGATCGCGCCGCTCACACCGAACCACTCGGTGGACGCGCCGTCCCCGCATGCCCGTGCGGCCTCCAGCGCCCGGTGAGCGCTGGGATGGCCTCGGCGTGTGTCGGAGCCGTCCATCACATCGTCGTGGATGAGAGCGAAGGCGTGGAAGAGTTCGAGCGAGGCGGCCGCGCGCAGCGCGACATCGGCTTCCGGACCGCCGCCGGCGGCGTACCAGCCGCACACGCAGAGCAGGGGGCGCAGTCGCTTGCCACCGGCGGTGACGAACCTGCTCAGTACGTCGATGAGTTCGGGCAGCGCGGCGGAGTCGGCGGACTCCGCCTTGGCGGACAGGAATTCGGTCAGCGTCCTGTCGACGGCCTGCCGGACGGCGGCGAGGTCGAGGGAGTCCGCTACGGCGGTGGCTGTGGTCATGACGACTTCTCCTCGCCCGTGAGCTGCAGTTCCTCGGCCAGTTTCATGGCCTCTTCCACCAGGGTCTCCACGATGCGGGACTCCGGCACGGTCTTGATCACTTCTCCGCGCACGAAGATCTGGCCCTTCCCGTTGCCCGACGCGACACCGATGTCCGCCTCACGCGCCTCGCCCGGACCATTGACGACGCAGCCCATGACCGCGACCCGCAGCGGGTACGGAAAGCCGTCCAGCGCGGCGGTCACCTGTTCGGCGAGACGGTAGACATCCACCTGCGCACGGCCGCAGGACGGGCAGGAGACGATCTCCAGCCGGCGTTCCTTCAATCCGAGTGACTGGAGGATCGCCGTGGCGACCTTGACCTCCTCGACCGGCGGCGCCGAGAGCGAGACCCGCACGGTGTCGCCGATGCCCTCCGCCAGGAGCGCACCGAAGGCCACTGCCGACTTGACGGTGCCCTGGAATGCCGGACCGGCCTCCGTCACACCCAGGTGCAGTGGGTAGTCGCACTTCTCGGAGAGCAGCCGATACGCATTGATCATGACCACTGGGTCGTGGTGCTTGACGGAGATCTTGATGTCCTGAAAACCGTGCTCCTCGAAGAGGGAGCACTCCCAGAGAGCGGACTCGACGAGAGCCTCGGGGGTGGCCTTGCCGTATTTCCGGAGCAGACGATCGTCCAGGGAGCCCGCGTTGACGCCGATCCTGATCGGCACGGCGGCATCGGACGCGGCCCGCGCGATCTCCTTGACCCGGTCGTCGAACCGGCGGATGTTGCCGGGATTCACACGAACCGCGGCACAGCCGGCGTCGATCGCGGCGAAGACGTATTTCGGCTGGAAGTGGATGTCGGCGATCACAGGGATGGGAGATTTCGCGGCTATGCCGGGAAGCGCGTCAGCATCGTCCTGGCTGGGGACGGCGACCCGTACGATCTGGCAGCCGCTCGCGGTGAGCTCGGCGATCTGCTGGAGGGTCGCATTGACATCGGCGGTGAGCGTGGTCGTCATGGACTGGATCGACACGGGCGCGCCGCCGCCCACCGGCACGGCTCGTTCGTCGTGACCGACCAGGATCTGCCGGGTGGCGCGCCGCGCGCGGAGGCGGGGCGTCACTGTGGGAATCGGGAGTGCGACTGTCCCGGTCATCGGTCTGTCCCCTCGTCGAGAGTGGCGTGGCCGCCGAGACGGTCGAGTACCGCGGTCGCGATGGCGGAGCCGTCCAGTCCCTTGCGGCGCAGGATGGCGCCGCGGGAATCGTGGGCGACGAACTCGGCGGGAAGTGCGAGCGTGCAGTTGCGCGGTGAGCCGGGGACGTCGGACAGGGCGTGGGCCACCCTGCTGCCCAGGCCGGCGACTTCGATGTTGTCCTCGACGGTGACGACCAGCCGGTGACGCAGTGCCATCCGTACGAGGGACGGATCCAGCGGTGACACCCAGCGCGGGTCGGCGACCGTCACACCGACGCCGCGCTCGCCCAGTGTGCGGGCGGCTTCCAGGGCGTCGAGGGCGAGCGGCCCCGCCGCGACGACGAGGACGTCACTGCCCGTTCCGCGGTGCAGCACGTCGGTCGCGCCGACCCGTTCCAGGGCCGGGATGTCCGGCCCCGCCGACGCCTTCGGAAAGCGGATGGCCGTCGGTCCGTCCGAGACGGCCACCGCCTCGCGCAGCAGTTCCCGCAGCCGTGCGGGATCGCGGGGCGCGGCCAGGCGCAGGCCGGGGACGAGGGAGAGGAGCGAGGAGTCCCACAGGCCGTGGTGGCTGGCTCCGTCCGGGCCCGTGACACCGGCACGGTCGAGTACGAAGGTGACCGGGAGGCCGTGCAGGGCGACGTCCATGAGCACTTGGTCGAAGGCACGGTTGAGGAAGGTCGCGTACACGGCCACCACCGGGTGCAGGCCCGAGGTCGCGAGCCCGGCCGCACTGGTGACGGCGTGCTGCTCCGCCAGGCCCACGTCGAACACCCGGTCCGGGTGCGCGTCGGAGAACGGCAGCAGACCGGTGGGCCGCAGCATGGCGGCGGTGAGACACACGATGTCCTCGCGCTCGGCCCCGATGTCCTTCATCTCGTCACCGAAGACCGTGGTCCAGGTGGGTGCGGTGCGGTAGTGCGGCCTGCCTGTGTCGCGGTCGACCACTCCGACGGCGTGCAGGCGGTCGGCCTCGTCCGCCTCGGCCGGGGGATAGCCCTTTCCCTTGACCGTGCGGCAGTGCACGACCGTCGGCCGGTGTGCCGACTCGGCCTTGCGCAGAGCGGCTTCGACCGCCTCGATGTCGTGGCCGTCCACCGGGCCGATGTAGTCGAGGCCGATGGACACGAAGAGGGCGGCCACCGCGTCGGTACCCGGGTCGCCGCTGGTGCGCCCCGCCGCGTGGGCGGGTACTCGGCCGAAGAGACCGACGGTCGGATCGTAGGACCTCCCGTTGTCGTTGAGCACGACGGTCACCGGGCGCTCCGGGGCCGCGCCGATGTTGTTCAGTGCCTCCCAGGACATTCCTCCGGTGAGCGAACCATCACCGACCACGGCGACGACCCGCCGCTCCGGGGTACCGGCCAGCGCGTGCGCCTTGGCGAGCCCGTCCGCGTACGACAGCGCCGTGGAGGCGTGGGAGTTCTCGATGATGTCGTGGACGGACTCCCGCCGGGAGGGGTAGCCGGAGATCCCGTCCTTCTGCCGCAGCCCGTCGAAGGCCGACCGGCGCCCGGTGAGCAGCTTGTGGATGTACGTCTGGTGGCCGGTGTCGAAGAGCAGTACGTCCCGGGGCGATTCGAAGACCCGGTGCAGGGCGAGGGTCAGTTCCACCACGCCGAGATTGGGACCGAGATGCCCGCCCGTGCCGGTCACGGTGTCGATCAGGAAGGTCCTGATCTCCTCGGCCAGTTCCTCCAGCCGGTCCGCGGGCAGGGCACGCAGGTCGTGCGGGGAATCGATGGTGTCCAGCAAGGCGGTCGAACGCCGCTCGGCGGTCTTCACACTCATCGGGCGCGCACCGCCCTGGGCAGTGCGAAATGCACGTTCTCTTGGATCACTTCTCGCTCCTTCACCGTCACTGCTCCGAGGCCGGCCAGCACGTCGACCACTTCTTCCACCAGTTCGGGCGGCGCCGACGCTCCCGCGGTGAGGCCCACGACCGCGGCCTCTCGGAGGTGGGCGGGATCGATCTCCGAAGCGTCGTCGATCAGCTGGGCCGAGGTGCCCTGGCGAGTGCTCAGCTCCACCAGGCGTTGAGAGTTGGACGAGTTGACCGATCCCACGACGAGCACCAGATCGGAGTCGGCCGCGACAGCGCGCAGCGCCTCCTGCCGGTTGGTCGTGGCGTAGCAGATGTCTTCCGAGCGGGGGGCCCGCAGCGCCGGAAAGCGTTCCGTCAGCGCGGCCACGATTCCGGCCGTCTCATCGACGGCCAGGGTCGTCTGGGTCAGATAGGAGACCCGGTCCGGATCGGCGACGCGCAGGGCCGCCACGTCGGCCACGCTCTCCACCAGCACCATGTTGTCCGGTGCCTCTCCGAGGGTTCCCTCCGTCTCCTCATGGCCTGCGTGCCCGATGAAGACCACGGTGTCGCCGTGCTGTGCGAACCGCCGTGCCTCCGCGTGCACCTTCGTGACCAGGGGGCAGGTCGCGTCGATGACGTCGAGGCGGCGTGCGACCGCGTGCTCGCGGACCTCCGGGGAGACACCGTGGGCGGAGAACACGAGGGTCGCGCCGGCGGGCACCTCGTCGAGGTCGTCGACGAACACGGCGCCCCGTCGCTCCAGGCTCCGTACGACGTGGATGTTGTGCACGATCTGCTTGCGGACGTAGACGGGGCTGCCGCGGTCGGCAAGTACCCGTTCCACTATCTCGATGGCACGGTCGACGCCCGCGCAGAACGACCTGGGTGAGGCGAGCAGCACGGTACGCGGCCGGAACGCGGCCTCCAGTTGTCCGAACACGTCCCGCACCGCGGCGGCCGCCTTCTCGTCACCCGGGGCGGTGACCGCGCCGAGCACCTGCTCACCGGCCCCCGGCGGGGTGCATCGGGCCAGGTGAAGTACGGGATCACCGGAGGTTCCGGTACTCGTGGCGCGCAGCGGACCGCTGCGCACGTGGAAGCCCCGGCGCCGCAGCTCTCCTCGCAGAAGCAGAGAGGTCCCGGACCGGGGGAAGCCCTGCGGGTCCTCCCCCTCGATTCCATCGGCCACCATCACTTCACCGGACACGAGGGGCAGGTCGACGGACCGCACAGCCAGAGTTTCAGTCTGCATGTAGGAGTTCACTGATGAACCTTCCCGTTTCCACCGAAGGGCTGTGTCTCCAGGAAAGCCGATCAGGGCGTCCGGAATGACAAATTCATTTGCCCCTTTCCTTCGGTCGCAGAATTGGCTCGACCATGGAAAGGAAACAGCGCGATATCCCGAAGGGCTTCGGGATATCGCGCTGCTGTGGAGGGGAGTTACGCGTGTCGCGCTCCGGAACCGGGCGTCCGTCGGGCCGGCCTACCCGGAGCTACGGTTCACGGCTTCGGAATCGCCACTGCCGTGTAGGGCGTGGTCGGTGTGGGAGTGGTCGTCGTGCGCGCGTTCGGAAGGTAGAGCAGATCTCCGTCCGCCGCGATGCGGGTGGGGATGTCGAAGCGAGTGTCCGTGGTGCGCTGGATGACGTCGCCGCTCAGTCCGGCGTCGTCGAGTTTCAGCGACGCGACCTCGTTCTTGCGGTTCTCGGCCACATAGAGGGTGTGGTCGACCAGAAGCATTCCGTCGGGATTGGTCAGGGTCTCGGACCCGGTGTCCACGGTGTGAGTCACTCCGCTGGCGGTGTTCACCTCGAAGAGCTTCCCGGTGTTGATCTGAGCGATCAGCAGGCTCTTTCCGTCGGGCGTGGGCGCGATGCCGCTCACATTGAACCCGTCCAGGTACTGGAGGTCGCCGGTGAGCGGCAGGGTGACCAGCTCACTCTGCGCGGGCAGCGAGCCGTCCGCGTGCAGCGGGAGTTTGTACAGGACGGGGTTGAAGGAGTCGGTGAACCAGGCGGCGTCCTCGGTCAGGACGACATCGTTGATGAAGCCGGTGGTGGCCGGCAGCTTGTAGTCGGCCAGCACTTTCCCGCTCACGCTGTCCACGATCCGGCCGTCGCCCACCGACCCGCCCGCGACATACAGCTTGTGTCCCTCGCCGAGCTTCATGCCGGTGGCCATCCCGCCCGTCCCCGAGGTGAGTAAGTCACCCTGGCCGGTGGACAGGTCGACCCGGTAGATAGCACCGTCGTTCAGCGAACCGAAGTACGCGCGGTGCTCCTGCGGGCAGATGGCGATGCCGTCCGGGTGGAAGCCGTCCGGCAGTTGAAGCGTGGTGGGTCCTGCCTGCACGGGCGTCCGAGCGGCCGCGCTCGACGTCCCGGTGACCCCGAGCGTGGCTGTCGCCATCGCCAGGAAAGATATGACCAGCCTGCGGAACATGATTTCCCCGTTTCTTCTTTCTTTTTCCTTCAACGACCGTCAGCGGCCGTTCATATGCATGACAGCTTCTGGGTAGCGGGTTCCCGCCACCGCTTCCGGAGGCAGCGCCTCGTCCAGTCGCTGGTGGTCCTCGGCGTCGAGCGCCACGTCCACTGCCGCGAGGTTCTCCTCCAGCGTGACCCTGCGCTTGGTCCCGGGAATCGGCACGATGTCTTCGCCCCGGTGGAGCAGCCACGCGAGGGCGATCTGGGCCGGCGTCGCCCCGTGCTTCGTGGCCACTTCGCGCACCACCGATGCCGCCGCCGAGTTGGCGGCGAAGTTGTCCCCCTGGAATCGGGGGTCGTAGCGGCGGTAGTCCGACTCGGGATACTCCTCCGCCGGCAGCGCCGTGCCGGTCAGGAACCCACGCCCCAGAGGCGAGTAGGCCACGAGACCGATTCCCCGCTCCCGGACCGCCGGCAGGATCTCCTGCTCGATGTGGCGCTCCCACAGCGAGTACTCCGTCTGGAGCAGGGCCACCGGACAGACCTCGTGGGCGCGGGCGATCGTTCCCGCACCGGCCTCCGACAGACCGAAGTGGAGCACCTTTCCCTCTTGGATGAGCTCACCGACCGTGCCGGCCACCTCCTCGATCGGGACCTCCAGGTCCACGCGGTGCTGATAGAGAACGTCGATCCGGTCGGTTTCCAGCCGTCCCAGGCATTCGTCGACCACTTTGCGAATGTGTTCGGGCTTGCTGTTCAGCTCTCCGCGTCGTGTTCCTTCGTACTCCCACCCGAACTTCGTCGCGATGACCGCCTCGTCCCGGCGGCCACGGAGCGCGCGGCCCAGAAGTTCTTCATTGACGAAGGGGCCGTACGACTCCGCGGTGTCGAAGAAGAAGCAGCCGCGTTCGAGTGCCCGATGGATCGTCGCGATCGACTCCTTGTCGTCCGGAACTCCATAAGTCTGGCTCATTCCCATGCAGCCGAGTCCCAGCGCGGAGACTTCAAGGCCGGCGCTTCCCGGCCGACGCCGCGGAATCAGTGACGAGTTCAAATCCAGGGCCCTTCCCTCAGGTTCCCGTGGTGGTTTTCCCGACCCTCGGATCCGTTTTCCTTCTGCGCATCCTAGAATCCGGACATCCGATCCGGGCCGAACTTACGGAACCAACTCCCCGCTTGTCAACGAGAATCATCATGGAGAACACGCATGAACAGGGACATAAACACGCAAGATCCTCACTTCGAGGAACAAGAAGCTGAACGATCCCCCCGTTTCGGGCCGGCGCTGCGTTCGGATGCCCGGCGCAACCGCGCCCGGGTGCTGGAGGCCGCCCAGGAGGCGTTCGCCTCGGAGGGCCTCGGCGTTCCCCTGGACGAGATCGCCCGGCGCGCGGGAGTGGGTTCCGGCACCATCTACCGGCACTTCACGAGCAAGGAAGCGCTGTTCGAAACGATCGTCCTCGGCCGTCTCGAACAACTCGTGGACCAGGCAGAGAAGTTGGCGGACTCGGACGACCCCGCTGCGGCGTTCTTCCAGTTCCTCTCCCTGACCATCGAGGAAGGCAGCGTGCGCAGGGACATGGTGGACGCCCTCGCCGGGGAGGACGTCGATGCTTCGGCTGCCGTACCCCGGGCGAGGCGCCGCCTTCGGCGGGGCATCGGCAAGCTGCTCTTCAACACACAACAGGCGGGAGCCGTCCGCGACGACATCAGTGTCGCCGACCTGATGGCCCTGATCACCGGGCTGATACTGGCCCGGAACCGCAACGACGGCGGCGCGGCCGTGCCACAACGGGTGCTGAGCGTCGTGTGCGACGGCCTGAGGCACGGCTGCGCGAACGACGTCACAACAGTCCCGCCCGTTCGGCCAGACGGTACAGGTCGTGGCGAACGGTGACGCTGTCCTGGCCGATCGCCTGCTTGAGAAGGTGCTGCGCGTAGACGTTGAACCGGACCTCCTCGGGCGAGGCCCGGTCCGCCTGCATCAGTGCGAGCACCGCGCCCGGCTGATTACGCTGATGCAGGTGGGCCCGTGCCAGGGTCAGATAGAACCGGGCCCGGCCCTCACGGTCCAACGCGTCCACACTGTCCACGTGTTCGGCCAGTCGCAGCGCCTTGCCCGAACGGCCGAGCACGACCTCGACCCGGACACGGTGGACCGCCACGTCCACCGGCCGGGCGGGCGTCGTCGTCCCCGGGGGCATGAGATCCGGCGCCGACGTCATGTCCTGTGCCTCCTGGACCAGCATCGCGGCCCGGTCGAGCAACCGCTCGGCGCCGTGGTGGTCCCGGGCGAACGCGGCCGCCTCGGCCGCGGTGAGGTACAGCCGTACGCGGGCCGCGGTGGTCACGCCAGCGGGGGAACCCTCGCACGGCTCCAGGGCGTCCGCCGCCGTGACGCACATCTCGCAGGCCTCGGCCGGTGCCTGAAGACGCAGCAGGACATCGCCGAAGCCCTGAAGGCATGCCGCCTCGGTCAGTGGCGCCGAGGCCAGCCTGGCTTCGGCCAGCGCCCGGTCCGTCGCCAGCAGCGCCAGGGACAGATCACCCGAACTGTGCAGGTAGGTGGCGGCCAGCCGATGTGTTTCGGCGCTCAGCCGGAGTGCTTCGGGGTCCGCACGGTCGATGTGCGGTCCGCAGATTCGTTCCAGCAGTCCCGGCAGGCTCGTTCGCACGGCGGACCAGCGCCGCGCGGACTGCCGCCAGCACGTCCAGGCCTCGGTCACCTCGGAGGCCAACCGGCCGATGTCGCCCGGCCGGTGGCCACCCGCGCGGACCGCCGCGCGGTGGCCGAGGAGCGCCGCCCGTATGCCCGGCGCCGCTCCGACCGTCGGCTCGTCCACCTGCCGGCCCGGCACGGCGACCCCCATGAAGGCCGCGACGTCCTTCACTTGAAGGACCTCGGCGAGCCGCAGGAGAGTCGACAGCCGGTCCACCTGCCGCCCCTTGCGCTCGACCTGCCGCAGCCATTCGGAGCTGTGTCCGACCAACGAGGCAAGGGTCTGCCGGGAGAGTCCTCGTCGGCGCCTGAGCAGTTCGATCCGTTCCCCGATCGTCTCTTGCGCGACTGTCGTCATCCCGCCGTGCGCCTCCCGGTACGCGGACGGCCCACGGGGTCCGAGCCGATGATCTCGTCGCTGTAGCCAGTGAGGCCGGTGAAGCCTCCGTTCACATAGACGACGTCTCCGGTCGAGTAGCCGGACGCCTCCGACGCCAGGTAGATCGCCGCGCCGACGACCTCGTCCGCACTCCCGCCACGGCCCATGGGGGTCGCCTTGCGGAGTTCCTCCGTACGCGCCACTCCGTCCGGTGAAATGGTGCCGGGGCACAGCCCGTTGACCCTGATGCGCGGGGCGCAGTCCTTGGCGAAACACCGGGTGAGCATCCACAGGGCCGCCTTCGACATGCTGTACGGCGCCGCCAGCGGAACCGGTGCGAACCCGGCTCCAGAGAGGAGGTTGATGATGGTGCCCGGGCCGCCCTTCACCAACGTGTTGACGAACAGCGACGAGAGTCTCGCCGGGGCCAGCACATTGATGTCGAGCGCGTCCTGCCACTGCGCCGGCGACACATCGGCGCTGTGCGTACCGGTGGCCCCGAAGGCCAGCGCGCCGTTCACCAGGATGTCCACCGTGTCGAAGTGCGCCTGTGCCGCGCCGGCCACCTGGTCGACGATGTCGGCGGCGCCGACGTCGCGGTGCACGGTGACCACCGTGCGTCCGGTCGAGGCGCGGATGGACTCGGCGACGTCTTCCACCGCTTCCTTGTCACGGTCGACGAGGAGGAGGTCGGCGCCGGCCTGGGCGTAGCCCGACGCGATGGCGGCACCGATGTTCCGGCCCGCCCCGGTGATCAGAGCGGTACGTCCGGTCAGTCGAAATCGTTCGAGGGCATCAGGCTGGTTCACTGGGGTCCTTTCTCTCGGTCCGGTCCGCCGGGGGCGGGGGCCCCTCCGGTGCGGTGCCCGGCTCGGACGGCTTGGGCAGGAGCAGCGCGAGCACTGCGACGGCGGCAAGCAGCAGGGCGTCGGTGCGGAAGATCCGGTCCACTCCCCCGGGCTGCTGCCCCGCGACGGCGGCCAGCGCCGCGACCCCCATGGCACCGCCCAGATGGCGTGAGGTGTTGACGAGCCCGGAGGCGGTGCCGGCCCGGTCCGCCGCCACCCCACTGGTCGCCGCCATGGTCAGAGGGGTGCTCGCCAGCCCCAGGGCCAGGGTGACGAGGAGACCGGGCAGCAGGATGTGTACGAGGAACGGGCTGTGCGGACCCGCGGCGGACAGCCAGGCGAAGCCGGCCGACTGGAGCAGCGCCGCGATCACCAGCATCCGCTTGGCTCCGTACGTCGGCAGCAGGCGGGCGGCCAGTTGCGCTCCCGCCACGATGGCCAGGTACTGCGGGAGGAAGGCCAGGCCGGTTTCGAGCGGGCCGAATCCGCGCTGGTTCTGGAGATGGAGCGAGAGGAAGTACCACATCGAGAAGGTGGCCGCCGCGGTCAGGAACATCCCCACGTTCGCGACGGACACGGACCGGTTGCGGAGCACGGGGACCGGCAGCAGCGGCTCACGGGCTCCTCGGGCCTCCCACACCGCGAAGAAGGCGAGCAGCGCCAGCCCCGCGCCGAGCACCGGTCGGCGGCCCGGCTCGACACCGTAGACACAGGCGACCAGGCCCCCCGTCACAGCCAGGGCACCCACGACGTCCGGCGTGCGCCACGCCGTGCCCCGTGCCCGGCCGACCACCGTGCCCCGGGCCAGCACGAGGACGAGAAGCGCGATCGGCACGTTGATGAGCATCGTCCAGCGCCAGTTCAGGTACTGCGTGACGAGTCCGCCCACGAAGACACCTGCCGCGCCCGCCGCCGCGGCCACCCCGCCCCAGGCCGCGAGTGCCCTCGCCCTGAGGTTGGCGTCATGGAACTCGCTGGTGAGCAGGGTCAGCGAGACGGGGGACAGCACCGCGGCCCCGATGCCCTGAACGGCGCGGGCGGCGATCAGCACACCCGGCCCCCATGCCAGGCCCGCGACGAGACTCGCGGTGGCGAAGAGGGCCATTCCGCCCAACAGGGCGCGCCGTTGGCCGATCAGATCCGCGAGCCTGCCGCCCAGCAGCAGCGACCCGCCGAACGCCAGCATGTAGGCGGTGACGACCCATTGGAGCCCCTCGGTGGAGAAACCGAGGTCATGACGGACCGAGGGCAGTGCCACATGGACGACGGAGACGTCCAGCACCACGACGAACTGCGTCGTGCACGCCACGGTCATCAACCGCCGGGGAAGCCGCTCCCCGGGTCGCCGGGCCGTCACCGGGCCAGGGCCTTTCGCTTGGATCATTCCGGGCTCGCGTGCCCCGGTGCCGCGCCTCGCGGCGTTGTCGTCACTCGCCATGACTCTCTCCTCCGCCTTGCGATCCACGGCGCGGAACCCCGCTCCCTGATCCGGCCTGATCCAAACGAAAGGACCCTAGACATGAAGCACGACCGGGACGCGTTCGTAGCCGTTGAGCATGGGGCTGCGGGTGTGTTCCACCGGCCCGGCCGCCGAGACGCCGCGGTAGCGGACGGCGAGTTCCTCCAGCAGGATCCGCAGTTCGAGCCGGGCGAGCTGGGAACCGACGCAGAAGTGGGTGGCGTGGCCGAACGAGAGGTGCAGCCGGCTGCTGTCACGTCCGATGTCGAAGCGGTAGGGGTCGGGGAACACCCTGCTGTCGCGGTTGCCCGCGCTGTAGAGCATCAGCACGTAGTCGTCAGGCTCCAGTTGTCGCCCTGCCAGTCGCACCGGGCGAACCACGGTACGGCCGCCGTATCGCGCGGGCGTGGTCCAGCGCAGTATCTCCTCGGTGGCCGTTTCGGCGATTCCCGGTTCCTCGGTCAGGCGCCGGTACTCGCCGGGGTGTCCGGTGAACGCCTCGATGCCCCCGGAGATGGCGTTGCGCGCGGTCTCGTTGCCCGCCACGAGCGCCGTCCATATGTGCATGAGGAGTTCCGGGTGGGAGAGCTTCTCACCGTCCACCTCGGCGAACGCCAGCGAGGTGATCAGGTCGTCCCGGGGACAGCGACGCCGTTCGGCGATGAGGATGTCGAGGTAGTCGAAGAATTCGGACAGCACCTCCTGTCGTGGTCGCGCGCCCTCGGCGTCCGAGGTGGCGGCGAGCTCGTCGGACCAGCCTCGCAGCAGCGGCAGATCGGCGAACGGCACGCCCAGCAGTTCGGCGATCACCCGCAGCGGGATCGCCGCAGCGAACGCGCTCACGACATCGATGTCCTCGTCGCCGGGCACCGCGTCGAGGACCTGCGTGATCACTTTGCGTACGGCCGGTTCGAGCCCGATCACCCTGCGCGCGGTGAGGCTGCGGCTGATCAGCTTGCGGTGTTTGTCGTGCTCCGGTGGATCGATGTTGTGCAGCAGGGGCGTGTCCTGTCTGCTGTCGGCCGGCCGTTCGCCGTGCCCGGCGCGGGGGCGGTCGATCATGTGCCCGCCGCCGCTGCTGAACTGTGCGGGGGACGCCGACACCTGGCGCACGTCGGCCCATCGGGAGACCAAGTACATCGGCCTGCCTTTGGCCGACACCCAGGGATGGACCGGGCTGTGCTCCTGCAGCCACCCGAACGCGCGCTCCGGTTCCCGGTAGAAGTCGGGGTCGTCGGGTGCGATGGGTGGCTGCGCCGGGGCCGGTGCCGACGGCTTCACCGCACCTCCCGTACGGCCGTGGGCTCGAAGACGACGGGGAGGGAACGAGTGCTGCGGACGAGGCCCGGGGGCTGCTCGATCCGCGCGCCCGGACGCAGTCGCAGGCCGGGCATCCGTGTGTGGATCTCGGTCGCCGCCACCTTGAGCATGAGCCGCGCGAAATGGGCTCCCATACAACGGTGCGGACCGGCCCCGAACGCCAGATGGGGGTTGGGGGTGCGGGACGGGTCGAAGCTCTCCGGGTCGGGGAAGACCCGGCGGTCCCGGTTGGCGCCCGCCCACAGCAGGAACACGCGCTCGCCCTGCGGTATCCGGTGCCCGGCGACCACTGTCTCCCTGGTGGTCACCCGGGACAGCCCGAAGGAGACCGAACCGTGGCGCAGCATTTCCTCGACGATCTGTTCCACGGAGTGCTCGTTGTCGCGGAACAGCTCGGACAGGGCGGGGTCGTCGATCAGATGCAGCGCCAGGTCACCGATGCTGTTGGACGTGGTGTCCATTCCCGCGACGATCAGCAGGATCATCGCGCGCACCATCTCCTCCCGGGTGAGGGGACGGCCCCGCATGTCCCCCCGCAGCAGCGCGTCGACGACGTCGCCGCGCTCCGGCTGCGTCTCCCGCCAGTCCAGGTACCGCAGCGACCACTCGCTCAGGTCGGCGAACGCCTGGTTCTGCTCCTCCCGCGTGGTGCCGTGCGACACGATGCGGTGTGCGAGCTCCCGGGTGTACGGCACCTCCTGCGGAGCGACTCCGAGAAGCAGCTGGAAGAGGGCCGCCGGAACGAACTTCCAGGCGAAGTCGACGGCCAGGTCGCACTGGCCCGCTGCCACGAACTCGTCCATCAGGTCCGATGCGATGCGCCGCATGGCGGGCTCGTGACGGGCCACCGCCGGCGGCGACATGAGCGGGTTGAGGAGACGTCGCCAGTCCCGGTGCTCCGGCGGGTCGACCTCGATGGGGGCCAGCAGCGGGGCGTCCGGGTTGTGCGGCAGGGACACCCCTTGGGCGGAGGAGAACGTCTCCCAGTCCTTGTTGGCGGCGAGCACTTCTTCATGGGTGGTGATGATCCAGAACCCGCCGTGGGCACTGCTGCGGAGCACCGGGCCACGATCCCGCAGGTCGTCCATCACCGCCCAGAACTCTCGGTCCTCCCCGGCGAGGCGGGGGCTCCAGGGGTCGAAATCCACTTCGATGGTCTGGGTCTCGGTCGTCATTTCCACTCCGGACAAGGTTGGGTCACCGCCTGCCGACGACTGTGAACTTCTCCCAGGTCAGCGCGGCGTAGGCGGGAGAGGGGCGGCGCTCGGCGACTTCGTAGTGCGGCCAGCGGTCGAGGAAGGCGTTGATGGCGTGCCGGATCTCCATCCGGGCGAGCTGAGCACCCAGACACAGGTGCGGTCCCTGCCCGAACGTCAGATGGGGGTTGGGGTTCCTGGTGATGTCGTACCGGTCCGGCTCTCCGAAGCGGGCCGGATCCCGGTTGGCGGCGATGACCAGTGCCCAGACGACGTCTCCGTCGGCGAGCCGTTGCCCGCCGAGTTCGACGTCGCCGAGTACCTTTCTGAAGTTCACCCGGGCCGTCGGCTCGAAGCGCAGGGTCTCCTCGATGCCCGTCGGCACGAGTGCCCGGTCCTCGATGACGCGCCGGCGCTGTTCGGGGTGGCTCGCCAGCAGGGACAACATGGTGGTCGTCGTGGACGATGTCGTGTCGGATCCGGCGACGAGCAGCGTGACGCAGGTCGCGGCGAGCTCGTCGTCCGACAACGCCCCGTCGGTGTTCTGCTGCACGAGACGGCCGATGAGGTCGTCGGTGGTGCCGCTCTTGCGCCGGTCGGTGATCTCCGCCTGGAGATAGGCGAGCATGTCCCGGCCGCTGGTGACCGCGGCATCGATGTGTGCCTGCGGTACCAGGCGTGGGTCGGCCATGATGCAGCGCATCATGGCCTCCGCCCACTGGTAGAAGAGTTTGCGGTCGCTGCTGGGGATGCCCAGCAGTTCGGAGATGACAGTCGTGGGCAGGGCGCTGGTGAACTGGCCGAGCACGTCCACCGGTTCGCCCGACGCCATGCCCGTCACGAATTCCGGCGCGTCGAGCAGTTCCCTCACGATCTCCGCGATCCGCGGCTCCAGCTGCTGGACCGAGCGGTACGTGAACGCCTTCTGCACCATCGAGCGCAGCCGCGTGTGGTCCGGCGGGTCGGTGTGGACCATGGTGTCCGTGCCCTCGAACCACGGTCCGAAGTCGGTGGACGCGAAGACGGTGTTCGAGAACCGCTTGGGGTCCAGGAGGACTTCCCGGCAGTGCTCGTAGGAGGAGACGAGCCAGACGCCGCCCATCGCCTCGCTGCGGACGACGGGGCCGGCCTCCCGCAGCCGGTCGAGCAACGGCCAGGGGTCCAGCACTGATTCGGGCGTCACGATGTTGATGTCCATGTCCCGTCCTTCAGTCGATCGTCAGCTGCTGGTCGAGCAGTGGGGCGAGCCCCCGCTGGTTCGCGCTCAGTGCGAAACGGAAGGTCTCCTGGTCGATCTCACGGCCCGACGGCGACTGTCCCCGGACCGTCTCCCAGTGCTGGGTGATGTCCTCGGCGGTGGGTTCTCTCGTCCCGGCCCATCCCTCGCTGTGGGCGGTCCAGTACCGGTGGAACCAGCCGCCGGCCGCGCCGTACGTCTCCGCGGTCACCGGGCAGCTCGGATGCGCCAGTACCAGAGCCATCGGGGCCACCCGGTCGGCGGTGAGCAGTTTCATCTCCTCGCCCGGTTCGACGTCCGGGGCCGGTCGGCCCGGCAACAGGGCGCCGGTGGCGTTGAACGCCTCGGACTGCCGGGTGTCCAGTGCGCCGGGCGCGAGCAGGTTGGCCTTGATTCCGTACTTCTGCCCCTCCCAGGCCACGGCCTTGGTGAGTCCCACCAGCCCTGCCTTGGAGGCGGAGTAGTTGGCGCCTCCGTACGAGCCGCACAGTCCGGCCGCGGAGGTCACTGCGACGATGTTGCCGTGGCCCTGTTCCGCCATGGCGCGGAAGGCCGGCTGCATGACACAGAAGGCACCGCGCAGGTTCACGGCGACCACATCGTCGAAGTCCTCGGGCAGCATCCGGGTGAAGAGGCTGTCCCGCAGAATGGCAGCGTTCGCGATGAGCGCGTCGATCCGTCCCCAGGCGTCGAGCGCCGTACGGATGATCGCCTCGCCCCCCTCGGGCGTGGCCACGGTGTTGGTGGAGGCGATCGCCTCACCCCCCGCGTCACGGATCTCCCGCACGACGGTTCGGGCCAGTTCCGCCCTGGGGGTGTCACCTCCGGTCGGCGGGCCTCCGAGGTCGTTGACGACCACCCGGGCACCGCGGCGGGCGAAAGCCAGAGCCATGGCCCGTCCGATGCCGCCCCCTGCCCCGGTGACCACCACCACACGGTCGTCGAACCGTACGTCTCGCACCATGCACACACCCTCTCCCCAGTCAACGGGCACCGCTCCCCCATCCGGAACGGGCACCCCGATTAGCCGCGAAGCTATGTGCTTCACTCCCACCCCACCACCCCTCACCAACCCCTAGGGGCTCCTTGAGTTCCTATGAAATGGCAGGTCAGAGCATGTGTAGGGGATCTGGGCCGGCAGGCATCTCCTGATCGTTGGCTGAGATCCACCCTCGAAAGGGGGGCGATGACCTACAGTTCCAAAGGCTCAGGCCACCATGTGATGCCACGAGGCCTCGGGGAGGGCACATGAACCTGGTCGAGCGGGACAGTCAGTGGGCGGCGCTCGGAGACCTGTTCTCCGCGGCTGTCCGCCGCGAGGGGGGTACGGCGGTACTCCACGGTCCCCCCGGGTGCGGCAGGAGCGAGCTCCTGTCGGCGTTCTCCGAGCACCTGGCGCAGGAGACGGGCGCAGTGGTCCTCAGAGCCGTCGGCACTCCGACGGAGAGCCACGTGCCCGGCGGGACGCTGCGTCAGCTGTTCGCCGGTCCGCACCGGATCGCGACCGAGCTCCGGGAACGGGCCGGCGCTCTGCTCGGCGTCGCCCCGGCGGCGGGCGCCGGCGCGACGCCCGACGGTGTGGCTCTCCCCTCCTGGGTGACCGCGGAGCTGTGCGCGCTCATCGATGCCGCGTCGTCACGCGATCCCCTGCTCATCGCCATCGACGACCTGCATCACGCGGACGAGACCTCCTATCGGTTCCTGCTCCGGCTGATGCATACCGCCCGGACTTCCCGCGTACTCGTGGTGGTCACCGAGCGCACGTCGGTTCCGGCCGAACGACCGCTGCCGGAACTGGACTTACTGGCCCTCCAGCATGCTCATCGGATCCCGCTGCCCATGCTGTCGCCCGCCGGGGTCCGCCGGATGCTCGCCGATCGCCTCGCACCGGACGAAGCGGACCACCACGCGGAGAGGATCCACCGGACCAGCGGCGGCAGTCCTCTGCTCGTACGGGCTCTGATGGCGGAGCTGCCGGGCTTGGCCGCCGGACTGCCCGCCGACGGTCCGGCGGCGGACCGGACCGGCCCGGAGACGCTCGCAGCGACGGCTTCCTTCGCCCGGACCGCCCTGTCCCTGCTCCACCGCAGCGGCCCGACGATCCTGAACGCCGCCCGCGCCGCAGCCGTCCTCGGCTCCTCATCAAGTGAGCTCAACATCAGCAGGGTTCTCGGACTGGACCGGGACGAGGGCGCGGCGGCGCTGGAGGCCCTCGGCACCATGGGTGTGTTCCGGGAGGACCGGTTCGCACATCCGGCGGTGGGGACCGCCGTTCTGCAGGACCCTTCCTTCGCGGAACGGGACGCGATGGCCCTGGCCGCCGCTCGGGTGCTGTACGAGTGCGGCGCGGCGGACATCACCGTCGCCCAGCACGTCGTCGCGGCCGGCCGGGCCGAACCGTGGGCACGTCTGCCCTTGATCCACGCCGCCGAGGAGATGCTCCGCACCGGCCACGCGAGGTCGGCCGTGCGCTGCCTGGAACTGGCCCATGCCGTCAGCCCCACCGGCCAGGACCGGGCGAGGACCATGGCGTATCTCGCGCATGCCACCGGGCGGGACAATCCGTCCGAGCAGACCATGTACAACGATCCCCTGCTCGGCCATGTGCGCGACGGCTCCCTGACCGGCCGGTGCGCACTCACTCTCGTACGCCATCTGCTGCGGGACGGACGCGAACAGGACGCCGTCGAGGTCATCCAGAGGGTCGGGGCCGGCCGGTCGAAACTGGACCTCGATACCACGACGGCGCTGGAACAGACCCGGCAGTTCCTCCGTGTCTACTACCCGTCGACGCCGTGGCCCCTGCCCGACATCCGGACATCCCTCGGCAGCAGGCACGCGCAACGGCGTGGTACCGCACGATCGTTCACCGGCAGCAGCCCCCAGCACGGAGCCGTCCTCCTGAAGCTGGTCCTCGACGAGGGGCCGCAGGAGATCGTCGTCCAGTGGGGCAGGCAGATACTGGAGGCCATACGTCCGGACGAGCGCTCTCTGGAGACCGCCGTGGCGGTGCTCCAGGCGTTCACCTATTCCGAGCACTACGACCTCGCCGAGCAGTGGGGCGCTCGGCTCCAGGCCGTCGCGTCGGATCACGGCATTCCCCGGTGGAGCTCGATCCTGACCGCGGTGCGCGCGGAGACGGCGATACGGCGGGGTGACCCGCCGGCCTCGCTCACCATGGCGGAGACGGCGCTCAAGGCACTGTCCCCGGAGCTGTGGGGGTTGGGGGTCGGGCTTCCGGTGGCCACGCTCCTCCAGGCATACACGGACACGGGGCGACACGACGAGGCCCAGGCGCTTCTGCTGCGCCAGCGGCTGTCGGGGGTGGCCAGAACGCGGTTCGGCCTGATGCACCAGCACGCCCGCGGCCGCCACTACCTGGGGACGGGCCGGCATTACGCGGCACTCGACGCGTTTCTGGCCTGTGGGGAGACGGCCATGGCGTGGGGGTTCGATGTCCCGACATTTCTTCCATGGCGCAGTGATGCGGCATTCGCGCTCCTGGAGATGGGAGAGGCGGACGAGGCTCGTCGTCTGATACACGAACAGGAGCAACGGCCGGGCGGCGCCTCGTGCACCGTCCGGGGCATCGGGCTGAGGGCTCTGGCCCGGGCCGGCCGGGCCGGTGACCGTCTGGCACTGCTGCGGGAGTCGGCGACGCACCTCAGCAACAGCGGCAATCAATTGGAACTGGCACGGACCCTCGTGGCGCTCGCCCACAGCTACCGGCACTCCGGGGACCACTCCAAAGCGGAGATGGTGGCCCATCAGGCCCGCTTCAGGGCGAGCGAGTGCGGCGCGAGCCCACTGCTCGGCGAGTTGGACGCCGCCTCGGATTCCGGGCCCGCGCTCTGCGCGCCCCTGATGCGTGACCCGACGAGCAGCGAACTGCTCACCGATGCCGAGCGGCGGGTTGCCGAACTGGCGGCGCTGGGCAGCTCGAACCGCGAGATAGCTCGCAAGCTGCATGTCACGGTGAGCACCGTCGAACAACACCTCACGCGGATCTACCGGAAGTTGCGCATCAAGCGCCGCTCGGAACTTCCTCGCCGGCTCACCCGCAACAGATTCGCGCAGGACACGGGCAGGTTCCCCGAGGCGGTCAGCTGACGGCCCCGGGCGCCGGAGGATCTTCCCGCGCAACCGGCAACCACCCGGCTCGACCGTCAGGAACAGGACAACCGAGCGCGGTGTCCCCCTGCTGTGCCGGGACGGACGGCCCCCGACGAGGCCGTGTCACCACTGGCTTCGAGGCGACGACGGCATCGGTGACCGTCCCGGACCGACGCCACAGCCGGTCGGCAACCGTCCGTGGCATCGGTCCGCGTGATCATTGCGGGGCGGCTCCCAGCGCGTGCACCTCGTTCAGGATGGCGCGCGTCTGCGGTCGAAGCTGCTGCTGCCCATGCTGTACCACTGGGCCGGGCCCCCGGCACATACCGGTCCTGGTCGTGCCGGGTGACGGTGCCCGACCGGGTGGCGGCCGGTGCGTTCACCTGGCCCAGCCAGTGACCGAGCATCCTCCAGGCGATCGTCAGCCGCGCCCGCACCCTCGTGGATACCGGTGTCGCGTATCTGCTGCTCTCCGCCCCGGAGGAGGGCGACACCTACGTACGCGTCACCGACGGCATCACGACGGACGGGTTCAAGACCGGCCGGCTCGCCGCCGGGACCGGTCTCGGCGGACTGGTAGCCGCGACCGCCGTGCCGTACCACACCGCCGACTACCCCAACGACGCCCGCTTCGAGCACACCCCGTACGTGGACGGTGTCATCGGTGCGGAGGGTCTGGTGGCCGTCCAGGGCGTACCGCTGAAGTTCGGGGATCAGATGTACGGGGTGCTGTTCGCCGCCGACCGCCGTGTGCGGCCCTTCTCCCCTGACGAGGTCGACCTGCTCATCTCGCTCGCCAACCACGCCGCCCTCGCCGTCGAGAACGCCACCCTCTTCGAAGAGGTCCGCAAGGCCGCCGCCGTCCACGAACGGCTCACCGCCGTCGCACTCGACAGCGGCGGACCGGCAGGGCCGGCGTCGGAAGTCGCCGACGTACCGCGCGGCAGCGTCCTCGTCCTCTACGCACAGGACCGGCCGCTCGCCTCGGCGGGCGGGCACGCCACCCGGCTCGGCGGCATCGCGGGCGGGTACGGCGGCAACACGGTTGCCGTCCTGCCCGCCGACGACCCCGGCGGCGGCGGGCACACCCTCGCCGAACTGCTGACCGACGGGATCGGGCACCCGGTCACGGTCGCCTGCGACGGCAACCTGAGCCGTACCTCCGCCGCTCCGTACGTCCACGTCGACACGCTCTGCCAGCGCATGGACCGGATCTCGGTGCTGCTCGGCCCGCAGTGGCGCCACGGCGACCACGCGTTGCAGGTGCACCTGGCCCTCATCATGCGACGAACGGCGGGATAGGGCTCCGCCCGCACGTGCTCGCCCGGTCACCGGCGACACCATGTGTTCGGGGTCGGTACGCTCCTGACCCCGCGGACCGCGCGCCGGTCCGGTGCCGCTCAGTCCGTGATGGGCCTGGTGCGGGAGCAGTTGGTGAAGTCCTTCCAGGGGCGGGTGCCGTCGGGGGCCGGTGCGCCGGCGTAGGTGGGATTTCCGGTCAGGGTCTGCTGACGGTGCTCGTGGGTGATGTCGATGCCGAAGAGCTTGAAGCCGATGCTGAACTGCCCGGCGGAGAGACCGAATCCGATGCCGAGGGAGGCGTTCCACCAGTCGGTGTTGACCTTGTAGTCCAGCCGCTGCAGCTGCCCCTTGTCGTGCAGCAGTCGCCGGAACGCGGAAGCGTCATCCGCCGGTGGCTCGGCCATCGAGGAGGGTGACGGCATCGCCTCGTCGGCCGGGTTGCTGCCACGCCCGCGCAGCCAGTCCTCGGCGGTGGTGCTGTCCTTGTCGTCGGAGAGGTCCAGTTCGGCGGCCTCGGTGTGCAGATCGGACTCCGTCTCGCCACCGCCGCCGCCGACATCGATCGTCACCGGGCCCGCGTTGGCGCCACCGCCGAAGGAGGCACCCTCATTGCCACCGCTCTCCTGGCTCGTGGTGATCTTCATCTTCTGCGGATGGTGCGACTCGCCGGCCTTTTCCTCACGGTCGTACGCCTCCGCGTCGTAGGTGACGGCGACCTGCTGCATCCGCGACCCGGCGGCCTGACCGCCCGGGCCGACCGAGCCATTGAGCGAGAAGGTGTAGACGAAGGTGATCTTCCCGGAGTCCGGGCCGGTCTTGTGGCGCATGACGACCACGTCCTTGCTGAGCGCCCCCGACACCCCCTCGGCGGAGATGTTGCCGACGCTCTTGGTCTCCGGCACGTCCTTGATGATGCTGTTGGACTGGGCGTTCCTGATGAGCTTGTCGAGTGCTTCGCCCTTGGCGCCCTGGTTGTTCTTCGTCACCTCGTCGGCGATGGTCTTCCGCAGGGCCGCGACCTCCTTGTCGTTCTTGGCGTACTTGCCGCCGAAGCTGACGCTGCCCGATGCCTCGGTGGTGGTCCTGGTGATGTCGATGTCCGGGGCTCGTTCCGGCTCCACGTCGGGCTTGTCCTTGTCCGCGTGGTAGCTGCAGATCATGCCCAGTTCGGAGGCGCGCGGGCCGGTCTTGTTGCGGCACTTCTCCGCCTTCTTGAGGTACTCGGAGAACTGCTTCGCCTCTTCGAGGTTGGCCGCGAGGTCGGCGTTGGGGTCGTCCGACTTGTGCGTGTTGAACATCCACTGCCCGCCACTGCCACTGCCACGTATGTAGCTGCCGCTGAGCGACGCGCCGCCGCCCCACTTCTTCAGGCCGGGGATGCTCGCGCCGATCGAACCCGAGACTCCGCCGCCGGTGGTGCTCATCCGCTCCAGGGTGACCGAACCGTCGGACCACTGGGAGAGTTTCACCTGCTCCGAGTGGCTGATCTTGATGAACAGGATCTGGACGACGACGGTGTCCTTCGTGTCGTCCGCGGCCACCAGACAACGGGCGGGCTGGAACGGGTCCTTCGCCTCCGGTTCGTCCGGTCCCGGTGACCGCGCGGGAACCACGTCTCCGCCGGGCTCCTGCGCACCTGGTCCCGGTGACTCCTCATCCCCCGCACCGGGAGGCCGAGTTGCCGGTGAGCCATGCCCCGCACTGGCAACGTTGTCAGAATCGCAGGAGCCGCCACCTCCGGCGACCTGCATCAGCCGGCACAGGGCCTGCTCGAAGCCCCCGTTCAGATTGGCCGCCACACTCACGGTCACGATCGCGCCGATCAGCAGCGTCACCGCGGTGATGAGGCCGAGATACTCGACCCCGGTCTGACCACGTTCGGTCCTTCTGCTCGTACCGTTCCCTGTGCGCACGCCTGTTACCCCCACGCCTCGCTCTCGACCCCCGTCTGCCGTGGCAGCGTAGAAGTGATGGAACCGGTTCCGAGAGGGCCGACGGACCCAGGTCCGGACCTATCGTTCCTGGGTCCGGAGCTGGGTCCGCACCCTGGTCACGGGCCCGGACAGCGAGCCGGGTCGAGCCGGACCCCGAACGGTCCACGACATGCGCGCACCGGCACTATCCGATGGCTCGACCTTCTTCTGCGGCCTCGGCAGTGGCCGCGTCGAGCAGTTCGGGCAGAGAGCCGCCATGATCGGGCAGCCGCGCGGCCAGTACGCGCCACAGACCGGGCCCACCCCGCTCGGCCGCCGCCCGGAACAGTCGGGCGCACACGTCCCGCCACGCGTCGTAGTCGGCCGTGTCCCGAGGGAGTTCGTGACCGTGACGCAGTGCAGCACGCGCGGGCCGGATGGCGGCCAGCACCGACTCGTCGTCGAGCACACCGGACTCGCGGATCCGGTGGATCACGCGACCGGACAACTGCGCACTGCTGGTGGCCGACAGTGTCGCCCGGGCGGCCGCGGGACTGTGCGTCGACCAGTAGAACCGGGTCCAGCTCGGCAGTGCCTGTGCGAGCACATCGGGAAACCCCGGGCGCGCGGCCAGCGTGCCCAGCACGGACAGCGGGAACGGCTCGGCGGCATGGGCGCGGACGAGTTCGGGCCACGGAGTCGTGGTGTCGCCGCAGCCGCCGTCCAGTACGGTCTGGGCCGCGACGGCGTCGGTGCAGTCACGCAACTCCGCGACCAGGTCGATGCTGCGGGGCAAGGGCCGTCTGAGGGCGGCGAGCCCCTGGCGCAGTTCCCGGTCACGATCCGCCGCCTGGACGAGGCGCTCGTCCAGCCCCTCGTCCAGGCCGTACAGCCAGAGACAGTCGGCCGAGCTTCGGTACGGTGCGGCCCAGCGCGCGAACAGCGTCCTGGGCGGAACGCCGGCCGCGCGCAGTTGCAGGGTGACGGCCGACCGGAACGAGGGCTCGTTGCGGACGCCGCGCCAGGAGTCCTCGGCCGCCTGTTGCAGTTCCTCGTCTCCGAGTCCGGCGACGACGGCTACGACCACCTCGGCCGGGGCGTTCAGCAGAACCCGCAGGTCGGGGAAGGGGCGCTCCGCGCCCGTCGCCGGCCGGCCGAGTCCCCTGATCAGCTCCTCCAGCGTGCCGTGATGTACGGGGAAGCGCCGGGCGGCGGCGTACCACTTACTCGGATCGTCGCCCAGCCGGGCGTGCAGCACCGTGCCGACCGCCATCCAGAACGCATTGCCTGCCCGGACGTTGTTGTGGTCGTAGCCGTTCACTGCCGGTACGAGTGCGTCGATGTGCCGCACCGATCGCAGTACCTCGGGCAGGTTCGCCTCGGTGAGCACGTGGCGCAGGAGTGCGGGCCGGGTCTCGCCGATCCGGTGCAGGCAGGGCCACCAGGCGGAGGTCGGGAGTTCCTGCCGGCGGGCGACCAGCCGATTCGCGACCCTGGGATCCCAAGGGGTGAGCAGGGCGGCGGTGAATTCGTCCGGGCAGTCCGTGCGTGCGATCAGGGCCCGTCGTTGGGTGCGCGCGAACGGTTCCTCGCGGTGCGCGGCGGCCAGTGCCGGCCAGTCCACGGGGCCGGCGGCGAGCACGGCGTCGGCGTCCAACACGGTGTCGGCGGCGCGCAGCGCGACGATCACGTGCTGCGGGCCGGCCTGCGGCGGCGCGGGCGCGGCGCGGGCCGCGGCCTCGTCCTTGCGGCTGCGGACCAGCGCGTCGAAGCGCCGGGCGCGGGCGGCGAGCGCGGTGCCGTTCAACTCTGCCGAGGCGGGCGTACGCGTGTCGGTGGGCAACAGTGAGACGGCCCAGGTGAGCAGCCTGTGGAAGTGTGCGGCTCGCGCGTCCTCGGCACCCCGCGGCGTCCCGTTCCCGGACTTGTGGACCATCCGACCAACCGTTTCCGTATGTGCTGTGTCGCGTGGCGTGCCCGTCTCGGCGATCCGGGCAGGGCGGCGGGCGCCGGTGGTCAACCGTAGGCGACGGAGCGCCGCACCCGCACGGAGGTTTCGGTGCGGGCGGACCGTTCCCGGTACCGCACCGTCCACCCGTCTTTTTCCTTTGGCGACGGTGCCGTCCTGTGGCAGGGTGCTGCGTCGTGACAGAGAAAGACAACATCCGGATCCTCCCGCTCGCCGAAGACCCGTCGCTGATATCCCGTGTGTACGAGATCAACGACTCCTGGCCCGTCTTCACGCCCCACGACATGGTCGCGAGCGCCCTGTTGAGCCGGGTTCCCGAGGACTTCCCGGAATACTGCGTGGCTGCGACGGACGGCGACCGCGTCGTCGCGCGCGGGCTCGCCGTGCCGTTCAACTCCGTGCTCGACGGGCGTGAGGAGATGCCCGACCAGGGCTGGGACCGAGTGCTGGCGTGGGCCTTCCTCGACCGGCAGTACGGGAATGTTCCGACGGCCGCCAGTGCGCTGGAGATCTCGGTGGACGCCGACTACCTCGGCCGCGGCCTGTCCTACCGGATGCTCGCCGCGCTCCGCAGGGCGGTGGGCCGGCAGGGGCACGACGCCCTGCTCGCACCGGTCCGGCCGACGGCCAAGCATCTGGATCCGCATGTCCCCATGCCCGAGTACCTCCGCAGGCGCCGGGACGACGGGCTGCCGGCCGACCCCTGGGTGCGGGTGCACGTCAAGGCCGGCGGCACCGTCGAGAAGGTCGCTCCCGCGTCGATGACGGTCAGCGGCTCGCTGGCCCGGTGGCGGCAGTGGACGGGGCTCCCCTTCGACCGGGACGGCCACGTGGAGGTCCCCGGCGCCCTGGTACCCGTGCGCTGCGACACCGCGCACGATCACGCCGTATATGTCGAACCCAACGTCTGGATCCGGCACGGCGGGCAGCCGCGGACCGCCTGACAGCACACTCCCCGCTACGACAGCGCCCCGGCGACCACGGAGGCCGCTTCCGCGATGAGTGCGTTGTCGTACTCGGCGTCCTCCTGAAACCGGTTCGACAGGATCGCCACGACGATGGGAGCGGCGTCGGGGCGCCACACGACGGCGATGTCGTTGCGCGTGCCGTAGGTGCCGCCGGAGCCGGTCTTGTCGCCGACCACCCAGCCCCTGGGCATCCCGGCCCTGATGAGTTCGGCTCCGGTCGTGTTGGTCCGCAGCCATTTCGTCAGCTGCGCGCGTTCGCCGTTGCCGAGCAGGTCTCCGAGGACGAACGCGCGCAGATCGCCCGCGAGTGCCCTCGGTGTGGTCGTGTCGGACGTGGCACCCGGGGACCACCGGTTGAGTTCCGGTTCGCTGTGTTCCATCCGGGTGACGTCGTCACCGATGTCCGCGAGTACGGTGTCCAGGCCGCGGGGACCGCCCAGCCGGTCGAGGAGCAGGTTGGCCGCGGTGTTGTCGCTGAAGCGGACGGCGGCGTCGCACAGCGCGCTCAGGCTCATCCCGGTCCCGACATGCTTCTCGCTCACCGGAGAGTTGCTGACCAGGTCGTCCTTGGAGTATTTGATCACCTCGTCCATTCCGCCCAGCGAGTGCTTGCGCAGTACGGCACCGGCGGCCAGCGCCTTGAACGTGGAGGCATGGGCGAAGCGCTCACGGTCGTTGTGGGTGACTTCGCGTCCGGTACCGGTGTCGATGGCATAGACGCCCAGCCGAGCGTCGTACTTGCGCTCAAGGTCCTTGAACTGCCTTGCGAACTGCTCCCGGGCGAACGGTTTCGCGCTCGCGGCCGGTGCCGTCGCCCCGGTCTGCGGGGAGGATGCCACAGGGGACGCGGAGGCCCCCGGACGGGCGACCTCTGCGCTGCACGCCGTGAGCGGGACGAGCGCGAGCGCGGCCAGCGCACCGAGAAGGGCACGCCGGGCGCTGCTGTGCTTCTGCATGGGTCCGAACCTCCAGGGCGCCCGCAGGCAGGGGCGCATAAGGGATGGGGAGGCAACTCCCCGTCCCGGGGCGTTCTTGAGTACCGGGCCCACCTTCGCCGTCCGGCAGCCATGCGGTCCAATACTCTCGGGCGCGGTTTCATGCCGATCTGACATAGGGTGCGGGCTGTGGATCTGGTCGGAGCGTGTCGGGCATTCATCAGCGTGAGCGAGCACAGCAGTTTCACCGTAGGAGCAGCCGCCGCCCGGATGTCCCAACCGGTGGCCAGCCGTCGCGTCGCCGCCCTGGAGGAACGCTTCGGTGAGCAGCTGTTCGAGCGCATGTCACGGCGGGCCGTCCTCACACCCTTCGGCCGGGAGATGCTTCCGGCGGCCAGACAGCTCGTCCAGGCCGCCGATGTGCTGCTGAACGAGGCCGCGGCCGCGAAGGGCAAGCCCTGGCGGCTCGCGGTGCCGGGTCTCTGTTCGACGGCCGGTCTCGCCCGTCTGATCGCGGAGGCACGGGAGCACGGCATCACGCTCGATCTCCGGATCGCCGCGCCCGCGCAGCGCGTCGAGTTCATCCACGCGCAGCTGGTGCGCGCCGCGCTGCTCGCGGTGCCCTCGGACGAGGCGACATGGTCCGTGCCGCTCGGACTCGCCGGTGTCCAGGATCCCGGTGTGCGGCGCGTCTACATCGAGACGTTGCGGATGGGGCGGGTGTCGCCGGGTCCGGCCCGCCGTATCTGGATCCAGCCGGAGGACGACGTGCCGCACATCCGTGACCCGCTGACCCGGTTGCGGGACGCGGTGGGGCTGCGGCCCGCGCAGCTCATCGCCGCCACCGATCTCACGACGGCGGCTGCGGAGGTGCTCTGCACGCGTGACCTGCTGCTGTGCTCCCCCGCGCAGGCCGAGGAACTCGCCTTGCACTGGCGGCCGATCGGCGAGGTCGCGCTCAGCCGGGGGTTCGCCCTCGTCGCCGCCGCGGGCGGCAATCCACAACACATCGAGGCACGTCTGGGCACGGCCATCGGCCGCTGCCTGGGCGCGCCCAGCGGGAGGGGCAGCGGGGAGAACGGTACGGAGAGGGCCACGGCATGAACGCCGAAACGCTGCTGGGCGAGATGCGCCGGCAATTGCACGACGGCGGACTGCACGGCTGTCTGCTCGTCCGGGACCTCGGCACGGGCGAGGAAGTGGGGATCGCGCCGGACACCCAGCTGCCTTCCGCGTCCCTGGTCAAGGTTCCGCTCGCGCTGGCGACGGCCGAGCGCATCCGGCGGGGCGAGCTCGACGGGGCGACGATGATCGATGTGCGGCCGGGGCGGACGACCACGCCGGGCCCCACCGGGCTGAGCCGGTTCCGCCACCCCGTACGGATCGCCATCGACGACCTGCTCTACATGAGCACCTGTGTGAGTGACGGTGTGGCCGCCGACGTACTGTTCGATCTCACCCCGCCCGCCCAGGTCACGGACATGCTCCGTGAGTTCGGGCTCCGGGGCATCACCGTCCGGCACGGCCTCGACCAGCTCTCCGACACCCCGCTGGAACGCTTCGACGCCTCCCAGGCCCATCTGGCGCTCTCCCTCGCCATCGACGCCGGCACCGGCGGTCGCGGGCACCGGGTGCCCCAGCTCGACACCACGCGCGCCAGCTCCGGGAGCGCACGCTCGTACGTCGAGCTGTTGCAGGCTCTGTGGACTCCGTCGGCGATCCATCCCGAAGTGGCCGAACGCGTACGCGGCCTGATGGCCCACAACCTCATCCGGCACCGGCTCGCCCCCGACTTCAGCTCGGATGCCTCCACCTGGTCCTCCAAGACCGGCACCCTCCTCAACCTGCGGCACGAGATCGGTGTCGTGGAACACTCCGACGGCCAGTCCTTCGCCATCGCCGCCCTGACCGAGTCACTCGTCCCGGCCAGCGCGCAGCCCGGCGCCGACGCGCTGATGGCGCAGGTGGCCCGCGCACTGCGTGATCACCTTCGGCAGCGCTGAGGACTGGCCGCGGACCGCTGCCGGGACCGTGGCCCACCGGGCGCGCGGCGGCTCGGCGGCCGTACACCGGCACGTACGTACACAGCCCGCCGGAACAGGGTGGGGCCTGCTCTCCCCCGGGCGCACTGCGCGTCGTGTCTCAGGCGTGAAAGCCGTTGCACACGACGGAGGTGTATTTCGTCGGCCCGCCCTCGACGTGGTACAGCACCACGGTCCAGTCGCCCCTGTCGTCCCCGACCGGGATCGCGTCCACGGTGCGCTCGCCGAAATGGGCGCGGAAGTCGTCGGGGTACTTGAGCTTGATGGTTCCACCGGAGTTCCAACGGGAGTAAAGGTCTACGGGCTTGCTGGTGAAGCCGATGCCCTTGCTCAGCGTTCGAAGGGGCCGTCCGGTGGCACGGTCCGTCTCGTGCGGGGGCCGCACCCCCACGGATATGTAGTACGGTGCGGGCCGCTTGCCCACTCCGGCGTCCTTGGGGCGCATCGCCAGCGATGCGGTGTCCCAGCCGGTGGTGTGGGACACGGAGGACTGCAGGCCTGTCGGCGGCGAGGAATCGACGATGCTGGAGAGGTCGCAGGATCCCATGCCCTGTGACGCCTGCTGGGGGTCCTCGGACAGGGTCCAGCGGTCCTGCGAGACACGATCGTTCACGATGTGGTCCGGCGGCCGGCCGTCCGAGTCCCTGGTGGCCGGCTGCGACTCGGCCGGCTGTGACCTGCCCGGCTCATCGGACACGGTCGCCTCCGTCCTGGGGCCGGCGCCGGTGTCCCGCCCGTCCGGCTCGGGGAGCAGCCAGACCGTGACCGGCACCGCGAGCGCCACCGCGCAGACGGCGAGCCAGGCCCTGCTCCACGACCCCTGACCGGCCCGCTTGTCCGGACCCGGCCGGTCGTCCGGCGTGGTGCCCGATGCCCCGGTGGGTGCGGCGCCGACGGCCCGGTCCGCCACGTGGACGTCCGGCTCATGGTTCACGGGCCGCGCCCGCTCCTCCGTCCCCGGCAACCGCGTCGTCTCCGCTTCGGCCTCGGCCCCGGTTCCGGCTCCGGCTCCGGCTCCGGTTTCGCTCTCCGGCAGGGGTATGGGGACGGGTTCGGCGGTGCGTACCAGCATCCGGTAGTGGGCGTCCGCCGCCAGCGGCGAGTCCACCGCGCACCGGGCGATCACCGAGGCCGGATCCGGCCGGTTCGCCGGATCCTTGGCGACGCACTGCCGGATGAGATCGGCCAGCGCGGGCCGAACCCCTTCCACATCGATGTCCTCGTGCACGGTCCGGTAGCTCACCGCCGCCGGTTCGCCCGTGCCGTACGGAGGCCGGCCCGTCGCCGCGTACGCGAGGGTCGCGCCCAGGGCGAAGACATCGGCCGCCGGGCCCACCTCGTTGCGCAGCAGGACCTCGGGGGCCGTGTAGCCGGGGGTTCCCGAGACCATTCCGTCCCGGGTGAGGATCGTCTGCTCAAGCCCTCGCGCGATGCCGAAGTCGATCAGCTGCGGCCCCTGCGGCGAGAGGATGACGTTGTGCGGCTTCACGTCCCGGTGCGTGACTCCATGGGCATGGACTGCGGCCAGGCCTTCGGCGAGCGCGGCGAGCAGCCTCAGGGCGCTGTCGGGCGGGAAGGGGCCGCTCGCGCCGACGGCGCCGCGCAGCGTGGGCCCGGCCACGTACTCGGTGGCCAGCCAGTAAGGGGGTGCGTCGAGCGATGCCTCGATCAACTGCGCCGTGTAGGCGCTGCGTACGGCCTCGACGGTCGCGGTCTCGCGCCGGAAGCGGGCCAGCGATTCGGGGTGATCGCTGATCTCGTCGCGGATGACTTTCACGGCCACCAGCCGTCCGCCGGGTGACCTGCCGAGATACACCTGTCCCATGCCACCCGCGCCGAGCCGGGCGAGCAGGTGGTAGGCGCCCATGCGCACGGGGTCCTGAGGTCTCAGTGCATCCACGGCATGACTGTGCCACAAGTGGGCACTCGTCGGAGCGGCGGACCGCAACTCGTGATCGGATCGATCGGCGCCAACGCGCGGGAGTGGTGGGCCGATTGGTGTCAGGCGAGTTCGGGGGCGGTGAGGTCGAGGGTCAGCCGGTTGTTCCAGTCGTTGGTGAAGACCGCGGTCGTTCCCTCGTGGTACACGCCCACGAACGGGTTGGAGCAGAACATCACGGCGAGCCATCGCAGGGAGCGGTCGGCGTCGAGGCGGGCGAGGTAGCCGATGTTGCCCATCCCGCTGCCACCGCCGGAAGTCCAGCCCGATCCGTCCGGCAACGGGGTCTCGAAGCAGGTGTCCACCTCGGTGGTGCCGTCCTCCTCGATGGCACCGGCCACGTCGAGCGGTCCTGCGAGGCGGAAGGGAATCGGCTGTCCGGCGTCCGGGTGGTAGGCCCCAGGGCCCTCCACGCGCAGCTCCAAGGCCGTGTCGTCCGGCCGGTACAGCCCGTCGTGGAACGGCATCTCGCCGGCCGCCCACAACTGCTCGATCATTCCCACGATCCCGCCTCACCCGTCGAAACAGCCCGCACGGTATCAGGCCCGTTCATGTGCAGCGCCTCACGCCTCACGCCCACGCCCGACGCGGGACCGGCCACCAGGACCGATCCGTTTCGTCGCGTTGCGTTGCGTGCCGCAGAACACATCCGGCGTCAGTAGGCGGAGTTGACGTTGTCGATGGATCCGTAGCGGTCGGCGGCGTAGTTGGCGGCCGCGGTGATGTTGGCGACGGGGTCGGTGAGGCTGT
>NZ_JBHXTM010000070.1:0-34324 GCF_042677325.1 Streptomyces sp. NPDC127117 | reverse complement strand
GGTCCGGGGTGTGTTCCCCCCCGGACCCCGCCGCCCCTCCCGCACGGCGCTCCGCGACGCTACGAAGACCTCGGGTACCCGATCAGATGCGGGCGGTCCTTCTCGTCGGTCCAGCGGAACAGGCCCACGCCGTCCGCGGTCTCCATGCCCGGGACGCGTACGTTCGAGGGCAGGGCGCCCGTCGAGCCGCTGCGGACGGCGACCGCCACGGGGGCGCCGCCGCCGGCCAGGACATCGGCCGCGTTGCGCGCGCTCGCCGCGCCGTACGCGGTGCCCTCGTCGTTCACCGACGCCAGGGTCAGCGGCTTCGTGCCGTCCGCGCCCTCGAAGCAGAAGCCCCGCTTCGTCGCCAGGTCGAACGCGAGCGGTCCGGCCACCAGGTAGGAGCCCGAGGGCGCCGAGATGAGCTGCGGGTACTGGCCCGGCTTTATCGCGGGCTTGCTGCACTCCACCGAGGCCAGCGGCTTGCCGGTCTCCACGTCGTGCACCACCCACATGTCGTGGGTGGCGGCGCGCTTCGCCTTCTTGTCCAGCTGCCACTTCGCGAGGATCAGGCCCGGGACCACCGAGGTCGGGATCCCGCTGTACTTGTCCGTTCCCTTGGGCGCGACATTGCGGCTGAACCAGCCGCCCTGCACCCAGAATTCCTTGGCCCCGCTGACCAGCAGCCCCTTCTGCGTCAGCCCGCGCACCTCGGTGAGCTGCTTGCAGGTCTTGCAGCCCTTCGGGTACTTGAGCGCGGGGGCCGCGACATCGGTCACCCGGCCGGTCACCGGGTCGACCACCGCGCTGTTCGTCCGGCCGTCACTGATCAGGATGCCGGGGCCGGTGGTGGAGACCGTCGGGACCGAGTTCCACGGCACCTCCACGCGCCGCCGGGAGCCGTCCTCCACGTCGTAGACGTCCAGCGAGACGATCGTGTCGGCGGGGGTCAGCGCGTTCTCGCCGACCTTCCCGTACGCCCACGTCACGAAGTACTCGTGGTCGTCGACCGTGACCGACAGGAGCCTCGGGAACTGGTGCGGCGACGGGGGCCGCCAGCTCTCGCCGTGCCAGCCGGCCTGCCCCGTCTTGTTGTCGATGGTCCGCAGCTGGTACTTGGTCTCCGATTCCCGCACCAGGTAGGCGAGACGGCCCGTGGTCCGGGAGATCGCGTAGTCGGGCGAGGTCCCGATGAGTTCCCAGCCGCGCTCGGGCGCGTACGCGGACGGGACGGTGAGCTGTGTCACCTCGGCCGGACTCTTCTTGGCCTGCTTCTCCGGCTTGTCCGTGCTCTTCTCACCGCTGCCGCAGGTGGCGAGCAGAAGAAGCATGGCCAGCACGAGCACTCCGCCGACCAGAACCAGGCGCACGATCTTCTGTCTCATGGTTCCCCTCGATGGGCAATCCCGACCTCGCGGCGGTCAGCGTAGCAACTTGGGTGGGCATCGCGGCAGTTCGGATTCCGTGCAGTTCCGCGCGGATACCGGGGCGGGGACGGGTCCGTCGGCTTTGCCTACAATTCGTCGGTGAACGCCACCCTCCCCACCGCGGAAGTCCTGCGCGCGACGCTCGCCGGACTGCTCGACGGGCTGCCGCCCAAGCAGGCCGCCCGGGCCGTCGAACGGCTCATCGCCAACTACCGCGGGACCACCCCGACCGACGCGCCGGTGCTCCGCGACCGCTCCGACGTCGCCGCGTACGCCGCGTACCGGATGCCCGCCACCTTCGAAGCGGTACGGTCCGCACTCGCCGCGCTCCGGGAGGCCGCCCCCGACTGGAGGCCCGCCACCCACACCGACGTCGGCGGCGGCACCGGAGCGGCGAGCTGGGCCGTGGCAGGGGCCTGGGAGGCGGAAGGGCCGCGGACGGCGGTGCTGGACTGGGCCGAACCCGCGCTCGCCCTCGGCCGTGAACTGGCCGGGCTCTCCGGCATCCCCGCGCTGCGCGCCGCCGAGTGGCGCCGGGCCCGCATCGGCGCCGGCCTCGAACTCGCCCCCGCGGACCTGGTCACCGTCTCCTACGTACTCAAGGAACTGACCGCGGACGTCCGCACCGCCCTCGTCGACAGCGCGGCGGCCGCCGCACAGGCGGTCGTGGTCGTCGAACCGGGCACCCCCGACGGCTACGCCCGGATCATCGAGGCCCGCGACCGGCTGATCGCCGCCGGGCTGACGGTCGCCGCGCCCTGCCCGCACAGCGACGCCTGCCCGATCGAGCCGGGCACCGACTGGTGCCACTTCTCGGCCAGGGTCAGCCGCTCCTCGCTGCACCGGCAGGTCAAGGGCGGCTCGCTGCCCTACGAGGACGAGAAGTTCAGCTATGTGGTGGCGACCCGCTTCGGGACGGAGCCCGTGACGGCGCGGGTCACCCGCAAGCCGCAGATCCGCAAGGGGCAGGTGCTGCTGGACCTGTGCACCCGCGACGAGGCCCTGCGGAGAGCCACGGTCACCAAGCGGCACGGCGAGCTGTACCGGGCCGCCCGGGACGTCGCGTGGGGCGACGAGTGGCCGCCCGGCGAGAACGCCTGAGGGCCACCCGCCGGGTCACCCCCGCAGCTCCTGAGTGCAGCACTTCACGCTGCCGCCGCCCTTGAGCAGCTCACCCAGGTCCATCGGAACCGGCTCGAAGCCCCGCGCCCGCAGCGGATCGAAGAGTCCCGTCGCGGCCTGCGGCAGCAGCACGTGGAGCCCGTCGCTCACCGCGTTCAGACCGAGCGCCGCGGCGTCCGCCTCCTGGGCGATCAGCGCGTCCGGGAAGAGCCGCGCCAGCACCGACCGGCTGCCCGGCGAGAACGCGCCCGGGTAGTACATGATCTCGTCGCCCGCGTCGTCGAGCACGGACAGCGCCGTGTCCAGGTGGTAATAGCGCGGGTCGACCAGATCCAGCCCGATCACCGGGCGCCCGAAGAACTCCTGAGCCTCGCCGTGCGAGAGCGGACTGGACCGGAAGCCCCGCCCGGCCAGAACGTACGACGAGGTGACCGCGAAGTCGCCCTCGCCCTCGTTGACGTGGTCCGGCTCATGGATCTCGGTGAAACCGTTGGCCCGGAACCACTCGCGGTGGGCCCCGGCCTCCTCGTACCGCTCCCGGTACGCGAAGCGGGCGCCCAGCACCCGGCCGCCGATGACCGTGGCGCCGTTGGCGGCGAACACCATGTCGGGCAGCTCGGGGCGGGGGGTGAGCAGCTCCACGGTGTGCCCGAGGGCGCGGTACCGGTCGCGCAGGTCCTCCCACTGGGTCTGGGCCAGGGGGAGGTCCACGGGCTTGCTGGGGTCCATCCAGGGGTTGATGGAGTACGTCACTCTGAAGTGCGCGGGGGCGCACATCAGGTAGCGGCGGGGTGTGGCTTCACGAGGCAATGAAGGCTCCTCACGAAAGGCAGGGGTTGCCTGCCGGGGGGACATCGCACGGGTGTGTGCGTGAGCCCATGGTCCGCTCTCCGGGGCCGGTGCGCAGTGATCCGATCGGGTGGTTCCGTCGGGCCGGGAGACGATACGTACCGGCTCGACCCGCTGTTAGATTGGCCGCCATGGTAGAGAACCGGGTGCCCGACTCCAGCCGCCGCAGCGAGCGCTCGCGCCGCGCGATCCATGAGGCGGCGCTCGGACTGGTCGCCGAGGTGGGCTATCCGCGTACCACCATCGAGGCCATCGCCGCGCGGGCCGGTGTCGGGAAGCAGACGATCTACCGCTGGTGGCCCTCCAAGGCGGCCGTACTCCTGGAGGCGTTCGTGGCCCTCGGTGAGCGGACCGCCGGGCAGAGCGGTGCCGACGCGGCGCAGGGGATCCCGGACACCGGCGATCTCGCCGCCGACCTCAAGACCGTGCTGCGGGCCACCGTCGACGAGCTGAACGACCCCGCCTTCGAGGCGCCGACCAGGGCGCTCGCCGCCGCCGGGATCGTCGACCCGCAGGTCGGCGCCGAATTCGTCCAGAAGCTGCTCGACCCCGGGCTCCGGCTGTACGTCGCCCGGCTGCGGGCCGCCCAGGAAGCGGGCCAGGTGCGCGCCGACGCGGACCCGCGGATCGCCCTGGAGCTCCTGGTGGGCCCGCTCACCCACCGCTGGCTGCTGCGCACCCTCCCGCTCACCCACGAGTACGCGGACGCCGTCGTCGACCACGTGGTGCGCGGGCTGGCGCCCTGAGGCACGATGCGCGGTCCGGCGCCCCGAGACGCACCCGTCATTTCATGACAAGAAGTCGCATAGTGCCCAGCTCACGGCATGGCCGCGCGTACCCCGCTTCCGAAGTCCGGCCACCCGAGGCGCAGGATGGTGGGACCATGGGCAGGGGCAACGCTGAGGTAAGGGGATAGATGGGCGCCGATTTCGGCCGTTATCGCGGCTCAGAGAGCAAGTTTTCCCAATGGCTTCGCCGCCGACCCAAACCGCAGCAGAGCGAGGTCGACGACACCGCCCGGGAGGCGCTGCTCCTGGCCGTCGCCGAGGCCGGAATGCCGATCGCGCCGGCCGCCCATCCCGTCGGGTACCGATGTTCGTGCGAACGCATCGGCTGTCCCACGCCCGCCCGGCACCCCATCTCCTTCGCCTGGCAGACGCAGTCCACCACCGACCGGGCACAGATCGAGCGCTGGGCCCGCAGCCAGCCGCAGGCCAACTTCATCACCGCGACCGGCATGATCCACGACGTGCTCGACGTGCCGCTGAGCGCGGGCAGCCAGGCGCTGGAGCGGCTCCTCGCGGCCGGCATCGACGTCGGCCCCGTCGCCCGCTCCGGCGACGACCGGATGCTCTTCTTCACCGCCACCCGCGGCACGCCCGAGGACGAGGACGAGTGGTGGCCCTGTGAGCTCGACTGCCACCCCGAGACCATGGACGAACACCCGGGGCTGCGGTGGCACTGCCGGGGCAGCTATGTGCTCCTGCCACCGGCCATGCTCCCCGGCGAACTGGACGTGCGGTGGGTGCGCGGGCCGGAGAACCCGTTGCCCGATCCGCTGACCCTGCTGGAGACGCTCACCGACGCGTGCGCGCAGTACGCGGACGCGGCGGACCAGAGCGATCTCGACCACGACTCGGTGGCGTGGCCGCTGAGCCGTTAGAAAACCCTCCGGCGGATCACGGCCGGGGCCGGCCGGGCGGCGGCCCCGGTTCCGTCAGGAGCCCTTCGCCGCCGTCAGGCCCGGCAGCCTGTTCAGCAGGACGACCTTGCCGCCGTCCTTCGTCGAGCCCTTCTTCGGTACGTACACCAGCTGGCCGGAGACCCGCTCCTTGGTGAGGGTGGACTCCACCTCACCGGTCAGCAGCGCCTCCGTGTCGGCGTTGAGCGGCGGGCGCAGCCCCTTCGCCGCGGTCTGCCGCTCGAAGTGCTTGCTGCTGAAGAAGACCAGCGCCCCGCCGTCGTCCGTCTCCAGACCGAGCGGGCCGAACGAACCGCTGTCCAGCGGCTGGTCGATGTACTGGTACGAGAAGCCCGCCCGCCGGGTGGTCCGGCGCGTCTCCCGCCAGCCCGAGGTGGCGGAGCCGGGGGCGAAGACGTCCGGGGTGCCCTTCTGCAGATACTGCGTGTACTGGGTGCTCAGGTCCTTCGGCGCCACGGCCAGACCGGCGCCGTCCCCGGTCACCGGCCTGGCCAGGCCGTCGCCGTCCTTCGCGAAGGCGGGCAGCCGGGAGGGGCGGACGACCGAGAGATAGGCGGCCTTCCACCCGGCGCCGGGGCCGGACTTGACGAAGACGACCAGCCAGCGGGTGTCCGTCTCCCCGCCGTCCTGGTCGCGGTTGGAGTCGGTGTCCGCGAGGAACCACCGCGGCCAGCCGGCCTTCTTCGGGATGAGATAGGTGGCGTCGGTCAGCTCCAGCGGCGAGTGGTCCGGGTTGCCGTCCGGATGGTTCTTCTGCCGCGCCTTCAGCCCGGCCTGGTTGATCGCGCCGAGCGGCCCGGTGACCCGGTCCGCGTCCAGGGCCGGGTCGTACGCCTTGTCCGCCGCGTTGTACGCGGAGGTGAAGGCATTCAGGGCCTGCGCGGCCTCAGACCTGGTTGCCGCCGGTACCACTTCCAGCTCGCCGTGCACCGTCACGCAACCGCTCGCCGTCACCGACAGCACCGTCGCCGTCGCGAGCCCCGTCGCCAGCCGAATCGGCCTCAGGCTTCTCATCCGTTGCTTTCCGCGCCTTCTGATCCGTCGCCCCCACTGACCGTCCGAACCCTACCGGGGCGAGGAACAGCGCGAGGGTGGGGATCAGATACAGCGCCCACACCGTGACCTGGAGAACGGTCGGGTCGGGCTGGAAGTTGAACGTGCCCTTCAGCAGCGTGCCGTACCAGCTGTCCGGCGGAATCGTGGCGCTGATGTCGAACGCCTGGTTGTGGAGACCGCCGATGAACTCCGCCTCCTGGAGGTCGTGCACGCCGTACGCGAGCACACCCGCGGCGACGATCACCAGCATTCCGCCGGTCCAGGTGAAGAACTTCGACAGGTTGATCCGCAGCGCACCCCGGTAGAACAGCCAGCCCAGCACGACGGCCGCCGCGATCCCGAGGAGCGCGCCGATCATCGGGTGCCAGCCGTCGTCCGCCGCGTGCACCGCACGCCACACGAACAGCGAGGTCTCCAGACCCTCCCGGCCCACCGCGAGGAGCGCCGTGGCGACCAGCGCGCCGGTGCCCATCGCGAGCGCCGCGTCGAGCTTGCCGTGCAGCTCCGTCTTCAGGTGCCGCGCGGTGCGCCGCATCCAGAAGACCATCCAGGTGACCAGGCCGACGGAGACGATCGACAGCGAACCGCCGAGCGCCTCCTGGGCCTGGAACGTCATCTCCTGCGAACCGAATTCGAGCCCGGCGCCGAACGCCAGGCTGACGACGATCGCGATGCCGACGCCGGTCCAGATCGGCACCAGCTTGTTCCTGTTGCCGGTCTTCACCAGATAGGCGATGAGGATGCAGACGACCAGGCTGGCCTCAAGGCCCTCGCGCAGGCCGATCAAGAAGTTGCTGAACACGTTTCGGTTCTCCTTCTGTTCCGAGTCCCGTTACGAGAACAGCGCCCGGCCCCACCAGTCGTCCTTGTCGCGGACGCCCGGCGGGACGGCGAAGTGCGCCGAACCCACGTGCTGGATGTACTCGTTGAGTGCGTCGTGCGCCGCGAGGCGCCGTTGCAGCGGAATGAATGCCTTGCGGACATCGCGCTGGTAGGCGATGAAGAACAGCCCGGCGTCCAGCCGGCCGAGGCCGTCCGTGCCGTCGGTGAAGGAGTAGCCGCGGCGCAGGATCGTCGCACCGTCGTTGCTGTCCGGGTGGGCGAGCCGTACGTGCGCGGTCGGCAGCATCGCCTTCAGGAACGGCTCGTCGCGCTCCTTGGACTTGCCGACCGGGGCGCCCTCGCCCTTGTCGCGGCCGAAGACGTCCTCCTGCTCCTGGAGCGGGGCACGGTCCCAGGTCTCGATGTGCATCCGGATGCGGCGGGCGACCAGGTACGAACCACCGGTCATCCAGCCCGCGTCGTCCTTCCCGCCGACCCACACGTGCTTGTCCAGGGCGGCGGTGTCGGTGCCGGAGATGTTCCGGGTGCCGTCCTTGAAGCCCATCATGTTGCGCGGGGTCTGGGCGTCCGGCGTCGTCGAGGACGTCTTGCCGAAGCCGAGCTGGGACCAGCGGATCGCGGTGCGGCCCATGCCGATCCTGGCGAGGTTGCGGATGGCGTGCACCGCGACCTGCGGATCGTCCGCACACGCCTGGACACAGAGGTCGCCGCCGCTGCGCGCCGCGTCGAGGTTGTCACCGGGGAACTTCGGCAGGTCCACGAGCGCCTCGGGGCGCTTGTCCTCCAGGCCGAACCGGCCCTTGGCGAAGAGCGAGGGGCCGAAGCCGATGGTGAGGGTGAGCCGGGACGGCTTGAGCCCCAGCGCCTCGCCGGTGTCGTCCGGCGGGGCCTCGGCGAGACCGCCGTACGCCCCGTCACCGACCGCGTGACCGGCCGTCATCCGCTCCGCCGCCCGCGTCCACTCCTTGAGCAGCGCGATCAGTTCGGCCCGGTCCTTCGTCGTCACGTCGAACGCGGCGAAGTGCAGCCGGTCCTGTACGGCGGTGGCGATGCCGGCCTGGTGCGCACCGTGGAACGGCACGGCCGCACCGCTGTCCGCGGCCGGCACCGCGTCGTTCCCGGTGCCCACCGCGGCGACCGCGCCGCCGGCCGCGACGGCGCCGAGCGCGAGCCCGGCACCGCCCCAGCCGAGCAGTGCCCGGCGGGACGGCGCGGGGCCGGATGCCTCGGGGGTTTCGGCGGCCTGTGTCTGGTCGGACATGACCGGAGCCTTCCCGCTCGTTACTTCGTCACCGCGGCGGCGAGCCGGGACAGCGGCTCGGCCAGCGCGTTGACCGCGTCCGACAGCTCCTTGCGGTCCGCCTTGCCGACCTTCTCGTACGAGGTGAACTCGTAGGAGCCCTTGTCCTCGCGGTACTTGTCCAGCAGCGTGTTGAGCTCCGCGAACCGCTTGTCCAGGGTGGTGGTCAGCGCCGCGTCGTTCTTCGAGGCGATCGGCTTCAGCAGCTCGTAGGACTTCTCGGCACCCTCGACATTGCCCTTGAAGTCGATCAGGTCGGTGTGGCTGTAGCGCTCCTCCTCGCCGGTGACCTTGCCGGTGGCGACCTCGTCGAGGAGCTCCTTGGCGCCGTTGGCCATCGAGGTCGGGGTGATGTCCGCCGTGCCGACCCGCTTCTGCCAGTCGAGCAGGTCCTTGTAGAGGGTCGGCGCGAGGGCCTTCTCCTCGGCACCCAGCTTCTTGTCCTGCCACAGCGCCTTCTCCAGGCGGTGCCAGCCGGTCCACTTCTGGCCGTCCTCCAGGCCGTCCTCGCGGATGTCGACCTTCGGGTCGATGTCGCCGAAGGACTCGGCGACCGGCTCGGTGCGCTCCCAGCCGAGCCGGGAGTCGGCGTAGATCTTCTTGGCGGCCTCGATGTCACCGGCGGCGACGGCGTCCGTGAACTTCTTGGCCTTCGGCAGCGTCTCGTCGGCCTGGGCCTGGACGTAGGTGCGGTACTCCGCGACGGCCTTGTCCATCTCGGGGCTGCGCTTGGCCGCCTTGCCGCCGGTGACCTCCAGCTTCTGCCGGATGCCGTGGCCCTTCATGCCGGGCTTGCAGGCGATCTCGTACGAACCGGCCTTGATCTCGGCCGTGATGTTCGCCTTGGTGCCGGGGCCGATGTTCTCGCGCTCGGCGACGATGCGGTCGTCCGGGAACAGGACGTAGACCTCGGTGACCTTGGATCCCTTGTTCTGCACGGCCAGTTCGATGTGACCGGCCGGAACCTTCTTCTTCGACACCTCGCAGGAGTCGTCCTTCGCGACGACCTGGAGGGCACCGTCGCCCTTGCCGTCGCTCTTCTGTGCGCAGCCCGTGACGGCGGTCAGGGCGGCCACCGTGGCGGCAGCGGTGACGACGGAGAAACGAACGGCTCGCATACGGGCTCCACATGAGGACGAAGGAGAAGCGGGTGAAGATTCGGACAAAGGCAGGTGAGGCGGACCTAACTTAACCGAGGCTTACCTGAGCGATACCCACCTGTGCCGTGATTCAGCTCTCATCCCGGCGACCCGGGAACGGGCTGATCACAGGCAACCCATGGCGACCCCATGGAAAGGTCAAGCGATGGTCAAGTGCCTCTGGTCGGTACGACGAGCGGCGCCCCGGTCCGCGGATGCGGGAACACCTCGACCGGCTGCCGGTAGACCTCGCCGAGCAGTTCGCCCGTGAACACCCCGGCGGGCGGCCCCACCACCGCGATCCGCCCGTCGTGCAGCACGGCCGCCCGGTCCGCGTACGCCGCCGCGAGCCCCAGATCGTGCAGCACCACGACGACCGCGTCCCCGGCGGCGGCCCGCTCCCGGCAGATCCGCAGCACCAGCTCCTGGTGGCGCAGGTCGAGCGCGGCCGTCGGCTCGTCGAGCAGCACCAGCGGGGCGCGCTGCGCCAGCACCCGGGCCAGCGCGACCCGGGCCCGTTCGCCGCCGGACAGGGCGGAGAAGGGGCGTTCGGCGAACCCGGTGACCTCGGTCGCCGCCATCGCCGAGGCGACGGCGGGATCGTCCTCGTCCGCCCGCTCGGTACCGGCCCACGGGGCCCGACCCATCCGTACGACGTCCGCCACCGGGAACGGGAACGACAGCGCGGCGGACTGCGGCAGCACGGCCCGGCGCAGCGCCAGTTCGGCGGCCGACCAGTCGGTGACCGGACGCCCGTCGATCCATACCTCGCCGTGCTCGGCGGGCAGATCGGCGGCCAGCGCCGCCAACAGGGTCGACTTGCCCGCCCCGTTGGGCCCCACGAGCGCCAGCACCTCGCCCGCCCGCGCGGTCAGATCGATGGAGTCGAGCACCGGCCGCTGCCCCAGCCGCACCCGCAGCCCGCGCGCCTCGGCGACGGGGGAGCCGGGGGAGGCGGGAGCGGGCAGCAGCCGCCCCCGTACCCGGAACGGATTTCTGAGCGCCTTCATGCCCAACCACCTTGCTTGCGACGGGTCCTGCGCAGCAGCCAGAAGAAGAACGGGCTGCCGAAGAGCGCGGTCAGCACACCGAGCGGCAGCTCGGCAGGATCGGCGACGGTACGGGCCGCGAGATCGCCCACCACCAGCACCAGCGCACCACCGAGCGCGCTGCCGGGGATCAGGAAGCGATGGCCGGGGCCGTTCGCCATCCGCAGCAGATGCGGCACCAGCAGCCCCACGAACGAGATGATCCCGGCGACCGCCACCGCGGCGGCGGTCAGCAGCGCCACGACGAGCACCAGCACGATCCGGAGCCGTTCGACATCGACCCCCAGATGCCGGGCGGGCCGCTCGCCGAGCGCGAGCAGGTCCAGCTTCCGGGCGTGGAAGGGCGCGACGAGCAGCCCGAGCACCGCGCACGGCAGCACCGCGAGCACCTTCGGCCAGGTCGCCTGGGCCAGCGAGCCCAGCTGCCAGAAGGTGATCTGTGAGACCTGCGCGTTGTCGGCGAAGAAGATGAACAGCCCGATCAGCGCGCCCGCGAAGGCGTTGACCGCGATCCCGGTGAGGATCAGCGTCACCACCTCGGTCCGGCCGCCCGACCGGGACAGCGCGTACACCAGCAGCACGGTGGCGAGACCGGCGACGAACGCGCAGACGGTGACGGTCCAGTTGCCGAAGAAGCTCAGCCCGAGCGCGATCGAGGCGACCGCGCCGACCGCGGCGCCGGAGGAGATCCCGATCACCCCGGGTTCGGCGAGCGGATTGCCGAACACCCCCTGCATCAGGGCGCCGGCGCAGCCGAGCGAGGCCCCGACCAACAGGGCGAGGACCACCCTCGGCAGCCGTACGTTCCACAGCACGCTCTCGCCGACCCGGTCCAGCTCGGCCCCGCCGAGGCCGAGCCGGTGCTGGACGGAGCCGAGGACATCGCCGAGCGGAATGCTGTACGCGCCGAGCCCGGCGGAGAGCAGACAGCACACCAGGAGGGCGGTGAGCAGTCCGGCGGTCAGCGCGAAGGACGGGGAGCGCCGGGGCTTCGGGGCCGGTGCGCGGTCCGGGGCGGTTTCGGCGCGGATGTGTTCCGGGGACGAGGTGGTCACTTGCCGGCCCCGTCCCGCGGGTAGAGCTGCGCGATCAGTTCGCTCAGCACCCGGTCGGTGCGCGGGCCGTAGTTCAGCAGCACGCCGTCGTCGATGGAGACGATCCGCCGGTCCATCCCGGCCGGGGTCTCGGCGATGCCCGGGATCTTCACGAGCCCGTCGACGCCGCCCACCGATTCGAGCCCCTTGGCCATCACCAGGATGGCGTCCGGGGCGGCCTTGGCGAGTGCTTCGCTGGTGATGGCGGTGAAGTCCTTCGTCAGCCCGGACGCCTTGCCTGCGTCGACGGCCCCCGCCGCTTCGAGCAGCGAACTCGCCCCCGACTCCCGGCCGCCCAGCAGATATACCGAGGCCGAGCCCCGCAGATAGAGGAAGGCCACCCGGGGCTTCTTCCGCCCGTCCGCCGGGGCGGGCACGGACTCGCGCACCGCGTCGATACGCGACTGGGTGCGCGACTTCAGTTCGGTGCCCGACTCCGGCACGCCCAGGGCCGCCGCCACGGTGCCGATCCGGCGGCCGACATCGGAGAGCTGCTTGGCGGGTGCGACGACGACGAGCGGAATGCCGGCGTCCCGGATCTGGTCGATGGCCTCCGCCGGACCGGTCGTGGTCTCGGCGAGCACGACGGTCGGCTTCAGCGACAGCACGCTCTCCGCCGAGACGTCATGGGCCCGGGTCACCACCGGGAGTTCCGCGGCCTGTTCGAAGGTGGCGGTGATGTCCCGGGCCACGACCTGCTTGCCGAGGCCGAGCGTGAAGACGATCTCGCTCAGCCCGCCGGTCAGCGGCACGATCCGGTCCGTCGAGGCGACGGTGACCTCGGCGCCGTCCGCCGACTTCACCGTGACGGGCAGCTGAGGCCGCGGCGCGGTGGCCAGCGGCTCGATCCGGTCGGCGGCGGCCTCGGGAGTGGTCCTGGTGGCGGGAGCGCCCTGGTCCTTGCCGGCGCCGCAGCCCGTCAGGGCGAGGGTCAGGGCGAGGGTGGCGGTCAGGATGCCGAGCGGTCCACGGGCCCCGGCCCGTCCGCGCCCCGGCCACCGGTCGGCACCCGTCGGGGCGAAGTCCTGCGAGAAGCGCACTGGGGCACCGTCCTGTCGTTCCTGTCGTCTGCGAGGGGCAGTTGGTCCTTGTATGTGAGCGATGCGGGGGTAGGGGGCCACCGCGGAACTCATATGGCTTAGGTTAGCCTTACCTGACTTTCGAGACCTCGGAGGGGTCCATGCTGTCGTCCAGACATGCCCGCGCACTCGCCGTCGCGCTTCTCGCGGCCGTGCTGGGAGCTCTGCTCCCGGCCACCGCCGCGCAGGCGGCGGGCCGCACGGTGCAGGGCGGCCGACTGGACTGGGGCATCAAGTCCTCCTTCCAGAGCTATGTCACCGGACCCGTGGCGAACGGCAGTTGGAGCCTGACCGGCGGCGCCGCCACGGTCGGCGGCAGCCAGTTCCGTTTCCACTCCGCCACCGGTTCCTACGACCCGGCGACCGGCGCCTTCAGCTCGGCCTTCGCGGGCGGGGTCCACTTCCTCGGCCACCGCAAGACCGACGGCAGCCATGAACTCGACCTCACCATCAGCCGACCCGCCGTCCGCATCGCGGGCGGCAGCGGAACCCTGTACGCCGACATGGTCAGCAAGGACCGGGGGACCGGCCGTGTGACCTCGGCCGCCCAGGTGCCGCTCGCCACGCTCGGTCTGTCCGGGATCGACATGAAGGGCGGTTCCACCCCCATCGCCCTTCGCAACGTCCCGGCGACCCTGACCGCACAGGGCGCGAAGTCGTTCGCCGGCTACTACACGGCAGGCACCCCGCTCGACCCGGTCAGCCTCTCGGTGGACACCTCCGCCCCGGCCGGGAAGCCGGCCGCCACCGAGTCCCCCGAGAAGAAGAAGGAACCGAAGAAGGCCGGCCCGGCCGCCGGGCGCTTCGAGGACGCCGCCGTCGACTGGGGCGTCCGCCGGACCTTCCGCGAGTACGTCACCGGCTCGATCGGCAAGGGGAAGTGGACCCTGGCCGAAGGAGCCCAGGACGGCGGGGCCCTCTTCCGCTTCCCGAAGGGCAGGGGCACGTACGACCCGAAGAAGCAGACCCTGGACGCCGGCTTCGCGGGCAGCGTCCACTTCACCGGGGCCGACGGGCTCGACCTGGAACTGTCGGCCGTCAAGGTCCGGCTGGCGGCGGGCAGGGGCACGCTCCTGGCCGACGTCCGCAGCGACGGCGACCTGGACAGGGCCGTCCCGCTCGTCACCTTCACCGCGAAGGACTTCGCCCCGAAGGACGGTCTCGCCGTCCTCACCGAAGCCCCCGCCACCCTCACCGCCGACGGCGCCGAGGCGTTCGGCTCGCTCTACCGGGCGGGCACCGCGATGGACCCGGTCTCACTGGCCGTCGCCGTCGGCTCCGGGGCCGAACTGCCCGCCCTGCCCGACCTGGGCAGCGACCCCGACCCGTCGTCCGGGCCGTCCGCCCCGGCCACGGAGAAGCCCGCCCCCGCCGCCGCGGCATCCGGCACCGGTACCGGCACCGTCCTGTACCCGGTCCTCGGCGGCGCCGCCCTGCTCGTCGCCGCCGCGGGCGCCTTCGTTCTCGTCCGCCGCCGCGCCACCCGGCAGAACAACAACTGACCCCCCTGCACCACCCCTGTCCCTGAGGAGACCAACAACCATGGCAGCCAACCGCCGTCCCATAGCTCTCACCGCCGCAGTCGCCACGGCGGCCGCCCTCGGCGCCACCGTGTTCGCCCTTCCGGCGCTCGCCGACGACGGCGCCGCAGCCGGCGGCAGGGCCGCCGCCGCACCGAAGCTGGAACTGACGGACGGCACGCTGGAATGGGGCGTCAAGGAGTCCTTCCGCAAGTACCTCGCCTCGCCGTTCTCCGGCGGGAGGATCACCGTCAAGGACGGGGCCACCCAGGCCGCCGGCAACGGTGCGTTCACCTTCACCGACGGCAGGGGCACGTACGACACGGCCACGCACGGCACCGACACCGCCTTCAAGGGCGGCCTCAACTTCTACGCCCACGGCGGCGTACTCGACATCACGCTCTCCGACGTGAAGCTCGCCACGAGCGGGACCGGCGGGGCGATCACCGTCGACGTCACGACCCCGAAGGGCACCAAGGACGACGTGGAGTTCGCGGCTCTCGACCTCTCGGCGGTGAAGCCGGGCCGGGGCGAGGGCGGCGCGATGGTCTTCAAGGACATCCCGGCGACCCTGACGAAGGCCGGCTCCGAGGCATTCGACGGCCAGTACAAGGAGGGCGACGCGCTCGACCCGGCCACCCTCTCGGTGAAGGCCGTCGCGGAGCCGAGCGAGAAGCCGAGTGAGAAGCCGAGTGAGAAGCCGAGCGAGAAGCCGAGCGAGAAGCCGAGCGAGAAGCCCACCGAGGAACCCGGCACCGAGCCGTCCGGCAAGCCCTCCACGAAGCCCACCTCGCCCGCCTCCCCCTCCACCCCGTCCACCGGCCGGCCGGCCGGCACCGAAGCGGGCGACATCCAGGACGGCACCCTGGACTGGGGCGTCAAGAAGTCCTTCCGTTCGTACGTCACGGGTCCGATCGCCAACGGCAAGATCGAGACCACGGCAGGCGCCACCGCGTCCGGCGACGGCTTCCGCTTCCCCGACGCCACCGGGCACTTCGACGCCGCCGAGCAGACCCTGAACGCCGAATTCGACGGCAAGGTCCGTTTCCTGGGCCACGAGGAGAAGGGCGCGTACACCCTCGATCTCTCCCTGACCGGCATGGAGATCCAGGTGAACGGCACGAAGGGCAAGCTGATCGCGGACGTCTCCACCAAGGACCGGGCCACCAGGAAGGTCTCCGAGTACACCGGTCTGACCGTCGCGGACCTGAAGCTGCCCAAGGGCCGGCTCGCCGTCAAGAACGGCGTGGTGAACCTCTCGGCCGTCCCGGCGACCCTCACCGCCGACGGCACCAAGGCGTTCGGCGGCATGTACCCGGCCGGTGAGCAGCTCGACGCGCTGACCGTCGCGGTCGCCCTCGACAAGGACGCCGAACTCCCGGCCTCCGCAGGCGGTTCCGGCTCGGCGGGCGGCACCGGTACGACGGGCGGCTCCGCGACCGTGGGCGGCGGCAGCGCCGGCGGTGGTTCGGTCGGCGGTGGTTCGGTCGGCGGTGCGGGCTCCCTCGCCGCGACCGGCTCCGAAATCCCGGCGGGCGCCCTGTTCGCCGCCTCGGGCGTGGTCGTGGCGGCCGGCGCCGGGGTCGTGATCGCGGCCCGCCGTCGCCGTACCGTCTGACCCCTCCGCCTCCTGGCGTGACAGCACCGCCCGGGTGGCCCGGCCGTACGGCCGCCGCCCGGGCGGTGCTTCAATGCCCACGTGAGCGACAGCGAATTCGACGTACCCGCGGGCATCGACGTACTACGCGTGTTCTGCGGCCCCGACGGCCGGCACGGCAACGCCCTCGGCGTCGTCCGCGACGGCCGTGGCCACCCGGACGAGGCGTCCCGGCAGGCACTGGCCGGCCGGCTCGGCTTCAGTGAGACGGTCTTCGTCGACGACCCCGAGCGCGGCCGGGTGGACATCTACACCCCGGGGCTGCGCCTGCCGTTCGCCGGGCACCCGCTCGTCGGCACGGCCTGGCTGCTCGATCTGGAGATCCTGGAACTGGCGGTCGGGGACGTCTTCGCCCGCCAGGACGGCGAGTTCACCTGGATCACCGCCCGCCCCGAATGGGCACCCCCGCGCAGGCTGGAGCGGTACGGGTCCGTCGCCGAGGTCGAGGCGCTCACCGGGCCGCCGCCGGGGGAGGGCTGGCTGTACGTCTGGGCCTGGGAGGACGAGGCGGCCGGCCGGGTCAGGGCGCGGGCGTTCCCCCGGCGCGACGACAACATCACCGAGGACGAGGCGACCGGGGCGGCCGCGCTGCTGCTCAGCGCGGAGCTGGGGCGCGCCCTCAACATCAGGCAGGGGCGCGGCTCCCAGATCCTCACCGCCCCGGCGCCCGACGGCACGGTGGAGATCGGCGGCCGCGTCGTGCTGGCCCTGCGCGGAAAGCCCGCCCCGTACGCCGGCTGAGCACGGAACGGAACACGACAGCGCGGCGGGGCGACCGGCGAAACCGGTCACCCCGCCGCGCCGGACGAGGCACTACGCGCTGAGCGGGAACACCTCGCCCAGCTCCCGGAACACCGCGGTGTTCAGCGCGAACGCGCGCTTGCACTCATCGACGATGCGCTGCTTCTCCAGGTCGTCCGCGTCCACCGCGTCCAGCAGCTCGCGGTAGTCCCGCTTGAACGAGGCGGGGTTGGATATCCCCTCGAAGACGTAGAACCGGACCCCGTCGCCCTTGCGCGCGAAGCCCCAGGTCCGCTCCGCCTTGTCCCGGATGATCTGGCCGCCCGAGAGGTCGCCGAGGTAGCGGGTGTAGTGGTGCGCGACGTATCCGGCCGGCCAGTCGCGGGCGCACTCGGCGACCCGGGCGGCGTACGCGGCCGTGGCCGGCAGCGGCTCCAGGCCCCCGCGCCAGTCCGCACCCCGCAGGTGGGCCAGATCGCGCTCCAGCTCGGCGGTGCGCATCAGCTCGGCCCGGATGAACGGACCGGCGACCCGGTCGCCCCGCAGCGCCTGCGCGCCTTCCTCCAGGGCCCGGTACACGAACCACAGCTGCTCCGTGTAGCGCGTGTACGCGTCCACTCCGAGCCGTCCGCCCAGCAGGTCGCTCATGAAGGTCGAGGTCTCCGCCTCGGTGTGCTGTTCGTGCGACGCGGTACGGATGAGCGTCGAGAAGGGGGTGGCGGCGGTTGCGTCCAAGGCGGGCCTCCTGGGACCGGGAGAGGGACGGGAAGTCCAGAAAGAGACGGAAATATCGGCAGCGACCGCACACTGCGGAACCGCTGTCGACAACCCCGATCTTCCTACTTAGGCTTACCTAAGTCAACAGCTTCCCGACGGTCTGTCGGTAAAACGATACGCCCGGTTCCGCACACCGGGTACGCGAAAGCGGCCGCCCTGGTGGGCGGCCGCTTCCGAGGAGGAGCTGTCCGGTCGGCTACGGGAGCGTCAGGATCTCGGCGCCCGTCTCCGTCACCACCAGCGTGTGCTCGAACTGGGCGGTGCGCCTGCGGTCCTTCGTCACCACGGTCCAGCCGTCGTCCCACATGTCGTAGTCGTGGCTGCCCAGCGTCAGCATCGGCTCGATGGTGAACGTCATCCCGGGCTGCATCACGGTGGTCGCGCGCGGGCTGTCGTAGTGCGGAATGATCAGACCCGAGTGGAACGAGGAGTTGATCCCGTGCCCGGTGAAGTCCCGCACCACGCCGTAGCCGAAGCGCTTGGCGTACGACTCGATGACCCGCCCGATCACATTGACCTGGCGGCCCGGCCGGACCGCCTTGATGGCCCGGTTCAGCGACTCCTCGGTGCGCTCCACGAGCAGCCGGGACTCCTCGTCCACGTCGCCGCAGAGGTACGTGGCGTTGTTGTCGCCGTGCACACCGTTGATGTACGCCGTGACGTCGAGGTTCACGATGTCGCCGTCGCGCAGCACCGTGGAGTCCGGAATGCCGTGGCAGATCACCTCGTTGAGCGAGGTGCAGAGCGACTTGGGGAATCCGCGGTAACCGAGCGTCGACGGGTAGGCGCCGTGGTCGCACATGAACTCATGGGCGACCCGGTCGAGTTCGTCCGTCGTGACACCCGGCGCGATGTGCTTCGCCGCCTCGGCCATCGCCTGCGCGGCGATCCGGCCGGCGATGCGCATGCGCTCGACGGTGTCGGCGTCCTGGACCTCCGGACCGGTGTACGGGGTGGGGGCCGGCTTGCCCACGTATTCGGGGCGCCGGATCTTTCCGGGCACGGAGCGGATGGGAGTGATCTCCCCGGGTACGAGCAGCGACTGGCCAGACATGTCAGCGAGTCTAACCAGCGCGCTTGGGGCAGCATGGCCCCGAGGGAAGGAGCCGAAGATGGCCCTGTTCAAGAAGCGCACGGTCGGCAAGCCGGGCGAGTGGTACTACTGCCTGGAACACCACAAGGTCGAGGAGGGCCCCGAGTGCCCGGCCAAGGACCGGTTCGGGCCGTACACCTCCCGCGAGGAGGCGCAGCACGCGATGGACACCGCGCGGGAGCGGAACCTGGAGTGGGAGAACGACCCCAAGTGGCACGACGGGGGCACCACCCCGCCCGGTCCGGAGTCCTGACCCGGGGAGGCCGGGCCCCGTCCCCGGGGCCCGCTCCTCAGGCGGCAGAGGGGCTGGACTCGCCGGCTTTCCCGGCCTCCCTGGCCTCCCGCCTGCGCAGCGCGTCCTCGTCCGTCTCGGAGTCGTAGGTGAGCAGCTTCGGCAGCGCGGCCGTGAGCAGCGCGACCGAGGCCACGCACGCCACCCCGCCGCTCCAGATCGCCGGCCTGGTCCCCGTCCAGCCCGCCATCGCACCGGCCCGCACCTGACCCAGCTGCGGGCCGATGCTGTACGAGAGCACCTCGATGCCCGCCAGCCGGCCCCGCAGCTCCTCCGGGATCGTCTGGTTCCAGATCGTGGAGCGGCCCAGACCGCTGAGCATGTCGCCCGCGCCCGCCACCGCGAGGCAGACCAGCACCAGCCACACATTGCCGAACCAGCCGGCCGCCGCGATCGCCAGACCCCAGACCGCGGCCCCGAACACCACGAACAGCCCATGCCGCCGCACCCGCGACGTCCAGCCGCTGGTCAGCCCCAGCACCAGTGACCCGACCGAGTCCGCGGCGTACATCAGGCCCAGCGACCAGTCGGCGTGCAGATCGTCCGCCAGGAACGGGAAGATCGCGTTCGGGAAGGCGAAGAACATCGCGGCCATGTCGACCGCGTACGTCCCCAACAGCACCGGCCGGCTCCAGGCGTACTTCGCGCCCTCCACGATGCCGCGCAGCGACGGCTTCGTGTTGTCCCGGGCGGGCGGCGCGGGCGCCAGGCGCAGACACAGCAGCACGGAGACGGCGAACGTGGCCACCGTGACCGCGTACGCCGTGGCGTGCCCCGCGTACGCCACCGTGACCCCCGCCACCGCCGGGCCGGTGATCGCGCCGAACTGCCAGCGCAGCGAATTCAGCGCGGCGGCCGCCGTCAGCTGCTCGTGCGGCACGATCCGGGCCATCAGCGAGTCCAGCGCGGGCCGCTGGAGCCCGGCGAGCGCGGAGACCCCGGCCGCGACCAGATAGAGCGGCCAGAGCATCGGGGCGGGCATCGCCGCGTTCACCAGGAGTACGACGGCGAGCAGCCCCAGCCCCGCCTCGGTCGCCAGGATCACCTTGCGGCGGTCCGCGGCGTCCGCGAGCGCCCCGCCGTACAGGCCGAAGACGACCAGCGGCACCAGCTCGACCGCGCCCATCACCCCTACGGCCAGCGGCGAACCCGTCAGCTCCTTGATCTGGAGCGGCAGCGCGATCATCGCCATGAAGCTGCCGAAGTACGTCACCAGACCCTGGATCCACAGCAGCCGGAAGTCGCCGCCGGAGCGCAGGGGGGTGAGGTCGGGCAGCAGAGCGGCCAGCCGGGCGGCCGGGGAGGGAGCAGAGGTCACAGGAGGCCATGCTGTGACGCCGACACCGGCACCGCAATGGATTTTCGCGGCGGCCGGCGCCGGGCATCAGCGGAGGCCCACCACCGGGCCCACAGCTGCGGGCCGCACCGCCGCCGGCCTCACCAGCGGGCCGGGGGCGGCGCCGTCAGCTGGTCGGCGAGCCGGGACAGCCGGTCCCGGAAGCCGCGGCGGCCGCGCGGCGCGGGGGCGCTGTTCTCCCCGGCCGCCGCGCTCACCAGATGCTGCACGGTGTCGAGATCGACGTCGTCGGCGCCGGTCACCGCGAGCGTCTCGTGGGCGAGCCCCCGCACCTCCGGATCGCCGTCGCTCAGCGAGAGCACCGTGGCCCCGGCGCGCCGCGCGTCGTGCACCCGCTCCAGCAGCCCCGCGCCGGGCCGCTCCGGAGCCACCAGGAGCAGCGTCTCGCCCCGCCCCGCCGCCTCGATCCGTCCGAGGCCCACGGCCAGATGCGCCGGGCCGCCCGGCTCCACCCGGTGGCGCACCAGGGTGGGGGCCAGCTCCGGCAGCCCGGACCAGGTGGACTCGTCGACCAGATGGGCCGCCAGATGCCATGGCTCGTACGCCGCCGTCCCCACCAGCAGCAGCCCGCCGCCGTGCGGCACCACGGACGACCGCAGCGCCCCGGCGAACCGCCGGGTCGCGGCGGGCCACTCGGTCCCGGCGAGCACTTCACGGAGCAGGGCGACGCGTACGGCATCCATGGCCCGGCATCATGCCCCAGGCCCCGGGCCCGGCACCGGAGAACGGCCCCGAACCAGCCGAACGGGAAGCCCGGGACCACACCGGGTCGCCTTCCGTGGCGGGCAGTAATGTCGGAGCCATGACTACGAATGGCACGAATGGCAGTGACAGCGCGGCCAAGCCGCCCGCCAAGGACCCCTGGGACCTCCCCGACGTCTCCGGGCTGACCGTCGGCGTGCTCGGCGGCACCGGACCGCAGGGGCGCGGCCTCGCCTACCGGTTCGCCCGCGCCGGGCAGCAGGTGATCATCGGTTCCCGGGCCGCCGACCGCGCGCGCAGCGCCGCCGAGGAGCTGGGCCACGGCGTCGAGGGCGCGGACAACGCGGAGTGCGCGCGCCGCAGCGACGTGGTGATCGTCGCCGTGCCGTGGGACGGCCACGCCAAGACCCTGGAGTCGCTGCGGGACGAGCTCGCGGGCAAGCTCGTCATCGACTGCGTCAACCCGCTCGGCTTCGACAAGAAGGGCGCCTACGCGCTGAAGCCCGAGGAGGGCAGCGCCGCCGAGCAGGCCGCCGCCCTGCTGCCGGAGTCCCGGGTCACCGCCGCCTTCCACCACCTCTCGGCGGTGCTGTTGCAGGACGAGGCCATCGAGGAGATCGACACCGATGTGCTGGTGCTGGGCGAGGCCCGCGCCGACACCGACCTCGTACAGGCGCTGGCGGGCCGGATCCCCGGCATGCGCGGCATCTTCGCCGGACGGCTGCGCAACGCGCACCAGGTCGAGTCGCTGGTCGCCAACCTGATCTCGGTCAACCGCCGCTACAAGGCACACGCGGGGCTCCGTACCACCGACGTCTGAGCCGGACCCGCCACCGGCCGTCCGGGCCCGGGCCGCTCCCGGGCCCACCCTGCGGCGAGCGAAAAGGGGCATGGGGGACACTGGACGGGACCGCGCACCGCCCCCGACAGGAGCCGCCCCCATGCCCCGACTCGCTCTCTACGCCATCACCGTCTGTGTCCTGGCCGTCGTCGCGGCCGTGATCTCGTTCGCCCAGGGCAACCTGCTGGGGATCGTCTGGGTGCTGCTGGCCGGGCTCTCGTCGAACATGGCGTGGTTCTACGTACGGCGGCACCGCGCGCAGACCGCGGGCTGAGGGCCGGCCCGCCGGTCACGCGGCGAAGGCACAGACCGGGTACTCCCGGTTCCAGTTCTCCCAGAACTGATAGGCCGCGCGGCCGCACTCCGTCTGGGTTCCGCTCACGCCCAGTGAGTCCAGCAGGCCGCGGACCGCGTCGAAGAAGACGTGGTTGATCTCCGGGATCCACAGCACGCCGAACACCGCGAGCAGCCCGAACTGCGCGAACGGCTCCACCCGGCGCCGGATCCGGTACGGCAGCCAGGGCTCGATCACCCCGTACCCGTCCAGCCCGGGGACCGGCAGCAGGTTCAGGATCGCCGCGGTGACCTGGAGCAGGGCCAGGAACGCCAGCGCGTACCGGAACTCCCTCGGGACACCGTCCAGCGCGTGCAGCCAGAACGGAGCCGTGCACACCAGCGCGAACAGTACGTTCGTCAGCGGGCCCGCCGCCGAGATCAGGCTGTGCTTCCACCGCCCGTGGATCCGTCCCCGCTCGATGAAGACCGCGCCGCCGGGCAGACCGATACCGCCCATGATCACGAACAGCACCGGCAGCACGATGCTGAGCAGGGCGTGTGTGTAGGCGAGCGGATTGAGGCTGAGGTAGCCCTTCGCACCGACCGAGAGGTCCCCGCTGTGCAGCGCGGTGCGGGCGTGCGCGTACTCGTGCAGGCAGAGCGAGACCACCCACGCCGCCGTGACGAAGACGAAGACCGCGAGCCCGTACGGATACCCGGTGTCCGTCCACACCGCCCAGCCCGACACCGCCGTCACGGCGGCGATCCCGAGGAAGACCGGGCTGATCCGCCGGTCGCTGCGGGCGCTTGCGGTGGTCATCGGCGAACTCCTGACGGGCGGCCGGAAGAGAACGGCGCGGCGGGCGGCGAGCCCGACCGTACCGCCGACACGTCACAAACGTCTCGCGTCCGGGCGATGGTTCCGGAAAGGGTGGGGGCATGACGAGCGATCCGGAACACCGCGCACAGGGGTACGGGCGGACAGGTGTGCGCCTGTCGATCCCATTCACGGAGAATGGGCCGGTGCGCTACTGCATCCTCGGAACCACCCGGGCACTCCGCGACGACGGCACGGCCGTCACCATCGGCGGTGCGCGGCTGCGCGCCCTGCTCACCGTCCTCGCCCTGCGACCCGGCCGCGTCGTCCCCGCCACCGTCCTCGTCGACGAGGTGTGGGACGGCGAGCCGCCCGCCGACGCGGTGGGCGCCCTCCAGGCGCTCGTCGGCCGGCTCCGGCGCGCCCTCGGCCACGACGCGATCGTCTCCGCGGACAGCGGCTACCGCCTGGCCGCCGAGCCGGACGCCATCGACCTCCACCGCTTCGAGCGGCTCGCGGGGGAGGGTGCTCGGGCACTGGAGGAGAGCGACCCGGTGAAGGCCCGGACCCTGCTCGACGACGCGCTCGCCCTGTGGCGCGGCCCCGTCCTGGCCGATCTGCCCGACCGCCTGACCGCCGCCGCCCGCTGGGAGGCCCGGCGGCTGGACGCCCGCCGCAACCGGCTCCGCGCGGTCCTCGTGCTCGGCCGCCCGGACGAGGCCCTGCCCGAACTGGCCGCGCTGTGCGCCGAGCATCCGATCGACGAACCCCTCCATGCACTGCGGCTGCGCGCCCTGCGCGACGCCGGGCGCACCGCCCAGGCGCTGGCCGCCTACGACGAGGTGCGCACCGTCCTCGCCGACCGCCTCGGCACCGACCCCGGGCCCGAACTGCGCGCACTCCACGCCGAACTGCTCCGCCAGGACCCGCCCGCCCCGCCCGCACCGGACGCGGTGGCCGCCCCCGCCGCTCCATCAGCCGGTTCCCGCCCCGCGGCCCCCTCGGCCGCCGCCGCACCGTACGGCAACCTCCGGGCCAGGCTCACCAGTTTCGTCGGGCGCGAGGACGACATCGCGACCCTGGGCGAGGACCTCGCGCACGCCCGGCTCGTCACCCTCCTGGGCCCCGGCGGCGCGGGCAAGACCCGGCTCTCCCAGGAGACCGCCGAATCCGTCGCGGACGCCTGGCCGGACGGCGTCTGGCTGGCCGAACTCGCCCCCGTCGACGATCCCGAGTCGGTGCCGGAGGCCGTACTGACCGCGCTCGGCGCCCGCGAGACCGTGCTGCGCGGCGCCGGCGCCGAGGAGCTCAGGGTCGCCGAGGGGAACGTGAACGACCCCCTGGCACGCCTCACCGAGCACTGTTCCCGGCGCCACATGCTGCTGCTCCTGGACAACTGCGAACACGTCATCGACGCGGCCGCCGCCCTCGCCGACCACCTGCTCGCCCACTGCCCGCACCTCACCGTGCTCGCCACCAGCCGTGAACCCCTCGGCGTCCCCGGCGAGTTCGTCCGCCCCGTCGAACCGCTGCCGGACCCGACGGCGCTGCGCCTGCTCGCCGACCGCGGCGCCGCCGCCCGGCCGGGCTTCCGGACCGACGCGGACGAGGAGACCGCGGCCGCCGCGGCGGAGATCTGCCGCCGCCTGGACGGACTGCCGCTCGCCATCGAACTCGCCGCCGCCCGGCTGCGGATGCTCACCCCGCGCCAGATCGCCGACCGGCTCGACGACCGGTTCCGCCTGCTCACCAGCGGAGCCCGCACCGTACTGCCCCGTCAGCAGACCCTGCGCGCCGTCGTCGACTGGTCCTGGGACCTCCTCGACGCGTCGGAACGCGCCGTGCTGCGCAGGCTCTCCGTCTTCGCGGGCGGCTGCACCCTCGCAGCCGCCGAGGCGGTCTGCGCGGACGGGCCGCAGGGCGCCCGAGAGGTCGCCGGACTGCTCGGCTCCCTGGTCGACAAGTCGCTCGTCGTCGCCGCGCCCGCCGAGGACGGCGAGATGCGCTACCGGCTGCTGGAGACCGTCGGCGAGTACGCCGCCGCACGGCTCGACGAAGCGACGGAGCGGGAACCCGTGGTCCGGCGCCACCTGGTGTTCTACCGGGAGCTGGTCCGTACCACCGAACCCGAACTCCGCGGCGCCGGACAGCGGCCCGCCATCGCGCTCCTGGAGCGCGAGTACGAGAACATCCGCACCGCCCTGCGGCACGCCGTCGCCACCCGCGACGAGCAGGAGGTGCTCTGCATGGTGCTCTCGCTGTGCTGGTACTGGCAGATGCGCGAACTGCGCACCGACGCCCTGCACTGGGCCGAGGCGGCCGCCGCGCTGGGCCCCGACCCCTTCGCCCCGCCCGTCGGGACCGCGGCCGTCGAACCGGCGCCCTCCATCCACGAACGCTGCACCGACGCGCCGCCGCCGATGGGGCCCGAACTGCTCGGCGAGGCACGGCGCCAGGTGGCCCTGGTCCAACTGGTCAGCACGGACCACTCCAAGGACGCCTGGGCCGACGACGAGAGCATGGCCCGGCTGCGGGTCATCGCGAGCACCTACCGGGCCGGCCAGCCGCAGACCTGCCGGGTTCCGGCATCGCTCTGGTTCTTCGCGGTCGTGCTCACCGGCGAGGTCGCCGACCTGCCGCGACTGCTGGACGAAACGGTCCGCGCCTGCCGGGAGTTCGGTTACGAATGGGAGCTCGCCGAAGCCCTCCAGATGCGCGCCAACGTGCTGGCCAACCGGCCCGAATGGGCGGGCGAGGCACGCACGGACGCCGACGAGAGCCTGCGCATCTTCAGCCGGATCGGTGACGACTGGGGCGCCGCCGAATCGCTCTCCTCCCGCGGGGAGGCCTATGAGCGGCGGGGCGAGTACGCCCTGGCGGCCGAGGACTTCCGGGCCGCGATCGGCTACGCCCGGAAGCTGGGCGCCCAGTCCCAGGTGGCGGTCCTGCGCACCCGGCACGCGGCCGTGCTCACCGAACTGGGGCGCGGCGCCGAGGGCGAGCAGGTCCTGCGCGAGGTGCTCGCCGAGGGGCGTCGGGCGGGACACGGGGCGGTGCCCTTCGCCCGGCTCCATCTGGTCATGTGGCTGGGCCGCAGTGGCCGCATCGGCGAGGCGCGCGAGCAACTGGAGGCGCTGCGCGAGGACTTCCAGTACGACACCAGGGCGGTCTTCGAAGGGGTGGTGCTGGGCGCGAGGGCCTGGCTGGACAACCAGGACGGGCTGTACGAGCAGGCCCTGCCCCAGGGCCTGATGGCGCTGGAGCGGTCCAAGGACCGGCTGTCGCAGATGATGGCGCCCCAGATGTCCGTCATGCATCTCGTCGCCATCGCCCGCTCGCTGGCCGGCATCGGCGGCGAGCAGCGGGCCACCACCGCGGCCCGGCTGCTGGGGGCCGGCCGGGGGCTGCTGCCCGAGGGCCATGTGCGGACGACGATGGAGCTGGACGACTGGGCGCGGGCGGAGGAGCTGGCCGTCGCCGTGCTCGGCCGGGCCGGCTACGAGGCCGCGTACGCCGAGGGCGGCGGCCTCTCCCTGGAGGAGGCCACCGCCCTCGCGGACGCGTACCGGTGCTGAACCCGCGCCGGGTCAGCTCTTCTTGCGGAACTTGGCGACCGCGAGCGGGGCCATCACCGCGGTGATGACCACGGTCCAGCCGAGCGTCACCAGGACCGAGTGGGCGAGCGGGCCGCCCATCATCAGGGCCCGCGCGGCGTCGGCCAGGTTGGACAGCGGGTTGTAGTCGGTGAACGTCTGGAGCCAGCCGGGCATCGTCTTCGTCGGGGCGAAGATCGACGAGCCGAACTGGAGCGGCATCAGCACGAGCATCCCCATCCCCTGCACCGCCTGGGCCGTCTTCATGGTCAGTCCGAGCAGGATGAAGATCCACATGATGGCGGCACCGAACGCGGCCGACAGCGCGATCGCCCCGATCAGCCCGAGCACCGACTCCTGGAGCTCCATGCCGAGGGCGAAGCCCATGGCCAGCAGGATGAGGGTGGCGACCATCATCCGGCCCAGCTCGACCACTATCTTCGCGATGAGCACCGAGGAACGGGCGATCGGCATCGTCCGGAACCGGTCCATGACGCCCTTGCGGAAGTCGTCGTTGACACCGGAGCCGACCGCCATGGCGATGTTCATGCCCATCATCGCCATCAGGCCGGGGATCAGGTAGTTCAGATACTCCTGCCGGCCGCCGCCCATGCTGCCGCCGACCGATCCGCCGAAGACGTACACGAACAGCAGCGTGAAGATGACCGGCATCAGGAGCGCGTCGAACATCGACTCCGGATCCTTCTTGATCTGGAGCATGTTGCGCCGCACCAGCGCCCCGATGTGGCGCAGATTGTTCCGCAGCCCGATCCGGCCCTCGTCGTGGACCGCCCCGCCCCGGGCGGACGCGGTGGGTGTGGGCGTGGGTGTCAGAGTCGCCGTGCTCATGCCGCGACCTCCTCGGGAATCGTTTCGGTGGCGGAAGCGGACTTCTCGCCGGTGATGGCCAGGAAGACCTCGTCCAGGCTGGGCAGCGCGGTGGCGACGTGCGCCAGCGAGAAGCCCCGGGTGCCGAGCAGGCCTATGACGGAGGTCAGCTGCTCGTCGCTGAGGATCGGCACGTACAGCAGCCCCTCGTCCGGGACGGCCTGCGCGCCCGCGACGCCGTCCAGGCCGGCCTCCCGGATGGCCTGCGCCATCGCGGACAGCTGCGCCGGGTCCGACGGCCGCAGCTGCAGGGTGCGGCCGCCGACCTTCGCCTTCAGCTCGTCGACACCGCCGCGGGCGATGATCTTTCCCTTGTCGATGACGGTCAGCTCGTCGGCGAGCTGCTCGGCCTCTTCCATGTACTGGGTGGTGAGCAGCACGGTCGCCCCCTCCGCGACCATCCGCTGCACCTCGTCCCAGACCTCGTTACGGGTCCGGGGGTCCAGCCCCGTCGTCGGCTCGTCCAGGTACAGCACGGCCGGGTTGCCGATCATCGAGGCGGCCAGGTCGAGCCGGCGCCGCATGCCGCCGGAGTAGTCCATCGCGGCCTTCCTGGCCGCGTCGGTGAGCGAGAACCGCTCCAGCAGCTCATCGGCCCGGGAGCGGGCGGCCTTGCGGGACAGATCGAGCAGCCGCCCGATCATGTAGAGGTTCTCCCAGCCGGAGAGCTTCTCGTCGACCGAGGCGTACTGCCCGGTCAGACCGATGGTGCGGCGCAGCTGCCGGGGCTGCTTCACCACGTCGTAGCCCGCCACGGTGGCGTGCCCGGCGTCGGGGAGGATCAGGGTGGAGAGGCAGCGTACGAGCGTGGTCTTGCCCGCTCCGTTCGGGCCGAGGACACCGAGCACGGTGCCCTCGCGGACATCGAGGTCCACGCCGTCCAGAGCCTTGGTCGAGCCGTAGTGCTTGACCAGCCCCCGGACCTCGACGGCGTTCGAGCCGCTCCTGGGGTTCTTGTCGATTCGCGTCATGCCGACCATCAGACCAGCCGCCACCGACAGTCCGCCGACAGAGGGCCGACAGCCCGCCGATGGGGGATGTCGGCGGGCTGTCGGTGGTGCGGGCAGTGGTTCAGACGGAACGAGCCGGTGGAACCGCTGGAACTAGTGGAAGGTGTGCTCGGCGGCCGGGAAGGCGCCGCCCACGACCTCTTCCGCGAACTCCTTCGCCGCGTCGCCCAGCACCTTGCGCAGGTTCGCGTACTGCTTGGTGAAGCGCGGCACCTTGCCGCCGGTCAGCCCGACCATGTCGGTGTAGACCAGCACCTGGGCGTCCGTGTCGGGGCCGGCACCGATGCCGACCGTCGGGATGTGCAGGGTGCGGGTGACCTCGGCGGCCAGCTCGGCCGGTACGAGTTCCAGCACCACGGCGAACGCGCCCGCGTCCTGCACGGCCTTGGCGTCGCGCAGCATCTGCTGGGCGGCCTCCTCGCCGCGGCCCTGCACCCGGTAGCCCATCGCGTTGACGGACTGCGGGGTCAGGCCGATGTGCGCCATGACCGGGATGCCGGCGTCCACGAGCAGCTTGATCTGCTCGTGGCTCCGCTCGCCGCCCTCCAGCTTGACCGCACCGACGCCCGACTCCTTGATCAGCCGGGTGGCGTTGCGCAGGGCCTGGACGGGGCTCTCCTGGTACGACCCGAAGGGCAGGTCCGCCACGATCAGGGCACGCCTGGTGCCCCGTACGACGGCGGCGGAGAGGATCGCGATCTCGTCCATCGTGACGGGCACGGTGGTCTCGTAACCGAGGTGGCAGTTGCCCATGGAGTCGCCGACGAGCATGACCGGGATCCCGGCCTCGTCGAAGACGGACGCGGTCATCGCGTCGTAGGCGGTGAGCATGGGCCACTTCTCGCCGCGCTCGGTGGCGGCGGCGATGTCATGGATGGAGATGCGGCGGGTGCTCTTGCCTCCGTACAGCGCCTTGCTGCTGTCGGTGGGAGTACCCGCGGGGGTTGTTGCGGACTGATTCCGCGCAGCCTGAAGCGACATTGCCAACGGCTCCTTCGTCATCTCGAGGCGCCCTGACGGCGTCCCCGGACCGGTTCCATGGTGGCATCCCGCGACGGTCCACGGGAAGTGGGCCCGCGCACACCCTTGACCGAGGCTCCACCGGTGGACGCTTTTCCAATACGAGACGGTCTCGTATCGAAATCGGATAAGCTCCGTTCCATGTCGATACCGTCCGGTGCTCGCGCTGACGCGTCCCAGATCCCGGAGGCGGTCCACCGTCGCCGCTGGGCGATCCTCGTCGTCCTGATGTTCAGCCTGCTGATCGTCGTGCTGGACAACTCGATCCTGAACGTCGCGGTCAAGACCATCGCCAGCCCCGCGCCCACCGGCCTGGGCGCCACCCAGAGCCAGCTGGAGTGGGCGATCAACGCCTACACGCTCGTCTTCGCCGGACTCCTCTTCACCGCCGGCCTGCTCGGCGACCGCATCGGCCGCAAGAAGGTGCTGCTCTTCGGCATCCTGCTCTTCGGCACCGGCTCCGCGCTGGCGGCCATGTCCGGCTCGCCCGCCCAGCTGATCACCTGGCGCGCCCTGATGGGCTTCGGCGCCGCGTTCGTCATGCCTGCCACCCTCGCCGTCCTGATGAACGTCTTCGAGCGCGACGAACAGCCCAGGGCCATCGGCATATGGGCCGGCAGCGTCGGGGTGGCCATCGCGATCGGCCCGATCACCGGCGGGCTGCTGCTGGAGCACTTCTGGTGGGGCTCGATCTTCCTGGTCAACGTCCCCGTGGTGATCGTGGCGCTGATCGCGATGATGCTGCTGGTGCCGGACTCCAAGGACCCGAACCCCGGCCGGATCGACCCGCTCGGCGTGGTGCTCTCCATCGTCGGCCTGGTGCTGCTGGTGTACGGCATCATCCGCGGCGGCCAGCTCGCCGACTTCACCGACCCCGTGGTCCTCCTGTCGAGCCTCGGCGGCCTGCTCGTCCTGGCCGGGTTCGTCTGGCACGAGAAGCGCAGCACCCACCCGGCCATCGACATCTCGTACTTCAGGGAGCCGTCGTTCTCCGCGGCCGTCGCCGCCATAGCGCTGGTCTTCTTCGCGCTGATGGGAGTGACCTTCTTCTCCGCCTTCTACATGCAGAGCGTGCGCGGCTGGACCGCGCTGCAGGCGGGGATGATGCTGCTGCCGCTGGCCGCCACCCAGATGATCTTCGCCCCCCGCGCCCGGCTGCTCGTCGACCGCTTCGGCGCCCGCGCCACCTGCACCGGGGGCATGGTGCTGGTCGCCATCGGGCTGGCGGCGTTCGCGATGTTCGACGACACCACGCCGGTCTGGGTGCTGTGCCTGCTCTTCTTCGTCCAGGGCACCGGCATGGCGCATGTGATGACGCCGGTCACCGTCTCGGTGATGCAGGCGCTGCCCCGCGAGAAGGCCGGCTCCGGATCGGCCGTCAACAACACCTTCCGGCAGGTCGGCGGGGCGCTCGGGGTCGCCGTGCTCGGATCGGTGCTCTCCACCGTCTACCGGGGCGACATCGAGGGCCACCTCGGCGCGGTCCCGCCCGGCGCCCGGGAGGCGGCGGGGGAGTCGATCGAGGCGACGCTCGGCATCGCGGACAAGATGGGCCCGGCGGGCGCCCCGCTGATCGCCTCGGCGAACGACGCGTTCCTGAAGGCCATGCACGTCACCGCCATCGGCTCGGCGACCATCGCCCTGGTGGGCGCCCTGGTGGTCGCGCTCTTCCTGCCGGGGAAGCCGCCCGCCGAGGAGGGCCCCGACGGGTCGGGCCGGGGCGACCGGTCGGTGCGCGCGGCGGGGGCGGGCCGATGAGAGCGGCGACCCATCAGGACGAGAGCCGGACCGGCGTACGGGTACAGGCCCCGGCACCGCGCCGGGGCCGGCCGCGCAGCGCGGCGGCCGAGCGGGCGATCCTGGACGCCGTCGTCGAGCTGCTGGAGGCCGGTGAGCCCCTGGCGGCCCTGTCCATCGAGCGGATAGCCCGGACCGCGGGGGTGGGCAAGGCGACCATCTACCGGCGGTGGAGCGGCAAGGAAGAACTCTTCGTCGACGTACTGAGGGACATGGAGCCGCCGGAGCCCGCCGTCTCCGGCACCGCCGGGCTCGACGACCTGCGACTGCTGCTGGAGTCGCTGCGCAGGCGCGGCCTGGCCCAGCGCTCCTCGGTGCTGCTGCACAACGTCTTCGCGCAGATGAAGAGCCACCCCAAGCTGTGGGCCGAGTACCACAACAGCGTCATCGCGCCCCGCCGCGTCGCCATGCTGGCCGCCGTCCGGCGCGCGGTCGACGCCGGCGAACTCCGCGCGGACCTGGACGTGGGGCTGATGGACGACCTGTTCCTGGGGCCCATGCTCGTACGCACCATCCACCGGCCCGACGCGCCGCTGCCCGAGGACCTCGCCGACCGCATCGTGCAGGTCCTGGTCGAGGGCCTGGGGCCCGGCCGGGCACCCCGCCCGGCCGGCGACGCCTGACGATCCCGGACCCGGCCGCAGCCCGAACCCGCCCGAGTGTGATCGTTCTGTCACAAGCCCCCGCGAACCCCGCGTGGCCGGAACCCCACGGACCCCGCCCTTCGTCCTCGTGGCAGTACGGCCGTCGTCGACGGCAGGAAACCCGCCACGCATCGCCTAGGGTCGAGGGCGCGGCGAAATGCACGGCAAGGCAGTGAGGACAGCGCGATGGTGCAGGCGTACGGAGCGGACACCGGGAACGACCGTGCGGAGCCGGAACCGGAACGCACCGGGACGGGATCCCGCTTCCGGAACCTGCGCGAGCGGTGGACCCGTGACCCGGGCATCTGGCGGCGCGGCATCGTCCTCGCCCTGTGCTCGGTGCTCATCACCCTGGTGATGGCCTTCCACTCCAGGATCCCGAACACCATCGGCAACCTGGGCAGCCTCTCCGAGACGTTCCTGCCGTGGATCGGGGTGTTCGTCCCGGTGCTGCTGGTCCTGGGCCTGGTGCGCCGCTCGGCGACCGCGCTGATCGCCCTGCTGCTGCCGGCCGTGGTCTGGTTCAACGTGTTCGGCGGCCTGCTCACCGACAAGTCCGGCAGCGGCGGCGATCTCACCGTGGCCACCCACAACGTCAACGCCGACAACCCCGACCCCAAGGGCACCGCCCGGCAGGTCGCGGCCTCCGGCGCCGATGTGATCGCCCTGGAGGAGCTGCCGAGCGGCAAGGTGGCGACGTACGAGGCGGCGCTCGCCGACCGCTTCCCGTACCACTCGGTGCAGGGCACCGTCGGCCTGTGGAGCAAGTACCCGATGAGCGACACAGGGCCGGTCGACATCAAGATGGGCTGGACCCGGGCGATGCGCTCCACGGTGACCACCCCGAAGGGCGAGGTCGCCGTCTACGTGGCCCATCTGCCGTCCGTGCGCGTCAAGCTGCACGCCGGATTCACCGCCAACCAGCGCGACGACAGTGCGGACGCCCTGGGCGAGGCCATCGCCGACGAACGCCTCGGCAAGGTGATCCTGCTCGGCGACCTCAACGGCACGATGAACGACCGCTCGCTGAACGCGGTCACCGCCCAGATGCGCTCCACCCAGGGCGCGGCCGGCGACGGCTTCGGCTTCAGCTGGCCGGCCTCGTTCCCGATGGCCCGGATCGACCAGATCATGGTCAAGGGCGTCGAGCCGATGTCCTCCTGGACGCTCGGAGCGACCGAGAGCGACCATCTGCCCATCGTGGCGCGGGTCGAGCTGTGACGCGGTGAGCCGTTCCGTCACCCCGGGCGAACGCCGATGAAACGGTCCGTTCACCCGTCGGGACAAACCGTCTGAGAGAATTTGTTCCGTTTGGGAACCAAGGGCGTCCGGCGATGGAGCCGGCCCGGCCGCGCGCCGGTCCGCCCGGCTCCCCGGCTTCCCTGCGGAAAGGTCTCTCCACATGCCCCTGGCCCTGCTCGCACTCGCGGTGAGCGCCTTCGGCATCGGTACCACGGAGTTCGTGATGATGGGCCTGCTGCCCAATGTCGCGGACGACCTGGGTACCTCCGTACCCACCGCCGGGTACCTCGTCTCGGCGTACGCGATCGGTGTCGTGGTGGGGGCCCCGCTGCTCACCGCCGTCGGCTCGCGGATCCCGCGCAAGCGGATGCTCCTGCTGCTGATGGCCCTGTTCACGGTCGGCAACCTCGCCTCCGCGTTCGCCCCCGGTTTCGGCTGGCTGCTCGGCGGCCGGTTCCTGGCCGGGCTGCCGCACGGGGCGTTCTTCGGCGTCGGCGCGGTCGTCGCGGCCCGGCTGGTCCCCGAGGGGCGCCGGGCGCGGGCCGTGGCCACCATGTTCCTCGGGCTCACCGTCGCCAACATCGTCGGCGTCCCGGCGGCCACCCTGCTCGGCCAGCACCTCGGCTGGCGGGCCACCTTCCTGGTCGTCGCGGCGATCGGGCTGTGCGCTCTGGCGGCGCTCGCCCGGCTCGTACCGCAGGTGCCCGTCGACGCCCACCAGGGCCTGGGCCGGGAACTGCGCGCCCTCGGCGACCGTCAGGTGCTGCTCGGCCTGCTCACCGCCGTGTTCGGCTTCGCCGGGGTCTTCGCCGTGTACTCCTACCTCTCGGCCATGACCACGGAGGTGATGGGCTTCGGCGAGTCCGCGGTGACGCCGGTGCTCGCGCTCTTCGGCATCGGCATGACCCTCGGCGCCCTCGCGGCGGGACCGCTCACCGACCGGGCGCTGCGGCCGACGCTGTACGGATCGCTCGGCGCGCTCGCCGTCGTCCTCGCGGTCTTCCCGTTCGCCGTCCAGGTGCGGTGGGCCGCGCCGGTGCTGGTGGTGCTGCTCGGCGCGGTCGGCTTCATGACGACCACACCGCTCCAGATGCTGGTCATGAACAAGGCCAAGGACGCCCCGACCCTGGCGTCCGCCTCCAACCACTCCGCGTTCAACCTCGCCAACGCGGGAGGCGCGTGGCTGGGCGGCGCCGCGATCGCGGCGGGCTGGGGCTGGACCTCCCCGGCCCCGGTCGGCGCGGCCCTCGCGGTCGCGGGCCTGGCGGTCGCGGTCACGGCGGGCCTGCTGGACCGGGAACGCACACCGGAGGCGTCCAGGGTGGTGGCCCGTGCGGACGCGAGGCCCGCGCGGGAGGACGCCCCGGTGGACGCGCGTCGAAACGCGCCGGCGCGGTGACCGGCTCGGCCCGGTC
>NZ_JBHXTM010000069.1:0-36476 GCF_042677325.1 Streptomyces sp. NPDC127117 | reverse complement strand
GTAGGCCGTGTGGGACTCGAACCCACAACCAACGGATTAAAAGTCTGTGGACACTTCATGCGGTCTCGTGTGCTCCCGTTATCCCATGAGCGCCTAGTGCGTTCCAGTGCAGGTCAACGGTATTTCACATCCACTCAAGTCGGCCGCTCGTGTGGTTCCGTGCGCCCTCGTGTGGTGCCGTTAGATGGCGTTCGGGCCAGCAGCGGGCCAGCAGAAAGGCCCCGCCACCTGCGGTGACGGAGCCTTGGCTGTTCCACACTCAGATTACTACTCCGGGGCCTCCGGGGCCTCCGGCTCGGCCTTCTTCCTCGCCCGGGGCACCACAGCTGCGGCGCGCTCGGTCAGTTCATCCTCGTAGTCCTCGAACAACTCCATGTACGTATCCGAGGTGAGGACGATGGTGGAATGCCGCAACTTCACCTTCGCATCGTGCAGGTCGCCACCGCCGGCCTTCACGAGCGCGGCAGCACCGTGCCGTAGGTCGCGCAGGTTGATCGGCGGCAGGTCGGTCGTCGCGAGGATCTCCCGAAACACGTCGCTGAATGTCTCCGGGTGCACCCACGAACCGTCTTCCTGGGTGAAGAGCTTCCCGGTGTCTTTCCAGCTTTTCCCAGCCTTCAACCTCTCAGCACGCCGCGCCTCCTGACGCGCCGTGTGCTCACGCAGTACCTCGACCGTGCCAACGTCGATCTTCACAGTGCCAGCCGAGCCGGACGTCTTCGGCTCCGTCTCGGTCGGCGTCCAGCCATCGACGACCAATTCCTTCGCGACCGTCACCGTCCGCCGCTCGAACGAAACGTTCTCCAAGTCCTGCCCAGCCCCCTCGCCGCGGCGGAACCCGTGGTGCGCAACGAGATGGAAGAAGGCGTAGAGAGGGTGCTCCTCGGCGGCGTCCAGGAACGCGCCGAGCTGCGCCGGGGTCCACACCATGACTGGGCTCGGCTTCAGGCCGGTCTCCCGCCACCGCGCCACCCGCTCGTCTGTCCAGAGCAGGCCCTTTGGCCGGGCCGCAGGAGCCAACTCGACATGCTGTGCAGCGTTGAACGTGGTGGCCTGCTTCTTGATCGCGTAGTTCAAGGCGGCCCGCAGCGTGCGCCGGATGCTCTGCACGGTGGCGGGTCCGGTGATCCGCCGGAACGGCGGCATGGCCGCGAGCTTCGCGCGCTCTTCGGCCAGGCGCTGGCGCTCGGCTGCTGGCGGCCTGCCGCCCTTTGCCCACTTCGCCCGCTGCGCCTGTTCCAGGCGTGCCTGATTCTCGGCACGAATCACGTCGTTGCGGTCGGCGATGCTGTCGAAGAACACCTGCGCCTGGCCGACCCCGAAGCGGTCGACGCGGTAGTGGCCCACCCCCGGGTCAAGGTGGACCCGGACATGCGAGCGGTACCCGTTCGTCGTCGTCGCGCGCGTCTTCTTCGAGCCGAGCCAGGATTCGAACAGCTGGCTCATGGTCATCTTGCCTTCGAGGTCGACGCCGACGCCGAGTCGTCGCGAGACCTCGGCCGCGGCCGGGATCTCCTTGCGGTCCCGCATCACCCCTTGCAGGAGATCGCCTACTCGTCGGGCGGCATCTTCATCGTCTCCTGGAAGGTCGAGAATGGCCCGCAGCTTGTCCAGGTCGGCTTGTGCGGCTGTGACCGTGGCGTATCCCGTGCGCCGGAAGGGCCGGCGCTTCCCGTCCGCATCCAATGGCAGCTCCTGCCGAAGTTGCAGCGCCCCGTGGCTCTTCTTCGAGAGCTGCGGGCAGGAGCTGCTGAGCAGCTTTCCATCCGGGCCGCGGCATTCGCAGCGCTTGGTGATGCCGCCCGCGCGGCGCGAAGTGGCCACGTCACTCACCCAGTTCGAAAAGTCCGATGTCAGCCATGCAGTCCAGGGTGCCATTGAGTTCGTCGACCAGCTGCTGTGTCATGGATCCCTCGCGAACTGCCATGACGATGCCGTGGGGGGTCACGACGGGGACAACGAGACGATCACCTGGCAAGTCCGATCGGAGCACGTACCGAACCCCTGTGGCTGCTGTGAGTGCCGTCGTCATTGAACGCATGCCCACGCCCCGTTCGCTAGTTTGTTCGATTTACGGAGCGTACCCCTCCGGCATATGTAGCTCCGGTCACTTCCCGACATACTTGCACTACAAAGCGTTGCGCACTACGGGGTTGCGGTGGTTTCACTCACCGTGAAGATCAGGGCAAAGCCGCAGCTCATTCGCCCGACGGGCCGCTGTCAGGCTCGAACGTAGCGAGGAAAAGGCGGAGCTGCTCACGCTGCCGCTCCGTAAGCTGCTCGGCCTGCTGAACGAGAGCCCGCGCCTCCCCGGAAGCCGACCAGACCGTACGGATGTCGAAGAACTGAGCGCCGGCAGCGTCCTGCACCACAGAGAAGGGCACCCTGGCCGCAGCTGCAATCGCCCGGAGCTGGCCCAGCTTCGGAGCATTGACGGGCTCCCCTGATTCCAGCCTGTGGACCCACCCGTACTTAACCGCCTGCTCGCCTGTGCGCGGATCGATCGCCCGGTCCGCGAAAGCGGCAAGCGACAGCCCCAGTTCTGCACGCCGAGCCCGGATGAGGTCTGCCAACTCGGTCGTCTGCTCCTCGGGCGCGTCAGGTGCGTCGTTGTCGACCATGAGTCTCATCCTGCCACTCCTGCGTAAGTCCCGACGGGGCTGTTTGTTCAGCGCGCCAAGATCGGGCGCACACCAATCACACCATGCCAACGGCACGTCTCATCAATCGGCCTGAACGGATTGTTCAGCCAAACGCGGTCGAGCGCTAGGGGCGATTCAGGGCGGATCGGCACCTGTGGTGCACGGTATTCAACTATCTGGACATGCCGTTCAGATCATGTAATGCTCGCGGTGTTCAGCGAAATGAATGGGGCACTCAGCGAGGTGAACGTGACTCAGGTACACATGTGCCGGATGCATGACCGCGCCCTCTTGGCGCAGCTCATGAAGCGGACGGGAACCGGCGAGCGGATGACCGCCCGGGGACTGGCGGCAGCTACCACGCTGTCCGTCGGCACCATCGGTTCGCTGCTCTCTGGAGACCAGCGGTTCATCCCCCGCGAGAAGGCCGAGCGCATCGCCTCCGCCATCGGCGTTGACCTGATGATCCTTTTCGTCCCGTGCGAGCGGGCCGGTCGGGCATACATCGACGTCTCCGCCCCCGAGGCGGTGTCGGCATGAAGGCCCTCACCACCAAAGAGGTTCTCGACCTCCCCGCCATGGCGACGGCACAGCAGGCATTCGCCGCGCTTCAGATCTCCTCCGCGCTCGGATACGAGCTGATTCGGGAGGAGCGATTCCCCATCCGTGTCGAGACCTTCGGCCGCGCTATCCGCGTGCGCCGGGTGGACCTCCTGGCCTTTCTCGGCCTGGAGAACAGCGATGCCGCCAGGGGGCTAGCCCTGACGGCATCGAGCGAACGCAACAACGAAACAGCCGCGAAGCAGATCGGAAGCGCTCGATGACAACTGTACGAGAGACCACTGACACCCCGCAGGCGAAGCCCATCGTCGGGACGCGCACATGGGCCCGAGTCGTGGGCTCGACCGGGTACCTGGTCGAGACGTGCCCGGAGTTCTGCACGGACGATCACGACTCCGACCAAACCGCCATCGGGGTCGATGACCTGAATCACGGGTTCTGCTTCACCGGCCCGGAGTTCCCCGTCTTCGACGCCGACCAGGGCACCGCTCTCGTCCCGATCCTCGGCGGTCGCGTCCAGTTCGATCCGTACAGCCGCGACCCGCGCCGTCGTCGTCCTCACATGCACTTCGAGCCGTTCCAGGACGAGGTCATGGAGTGCCTGACCCCGGACGAGTTCGCACGAATCATCGCGACGATCCGCGAGCACTGCGACCAGCTCGACGCCGTGTACTCCCGCTTCGCGCAGATCCACGCCGCGTGGACGGAGCAGGCGTGACCGAGCAGCACAGCACCGCGGCGGTCGGGGGCGCGTCCTCCGGCCGCCGCGGCCCGGCCCGACGCCGCGTCGTCGCCGCGCTCTTCGTCGACTTCGGCGACGCCCGCGGCGACGACCGCCGGCCGCCCCGCGCCCGCTACGAGTGCGTCCGCTGCAACTACCGCAGCGAGATCGTCACCGGCCCGGCCGCCGTCGCCGCGTTCACCGCCACGGCCGCCGACGCACACCGCATCGTCTGCCCCGCACTCCAGGAGAACCAGTGATCGACGCGCAGACCCCCGACATGCGGGCCGCCGCCCGCGAGTACGACGAGGCCGGGCTGTGCGTACTCCCCATCAAGGCCGACGGCACCAAGGCCCCGGCCGTCCGCTCCTGGACCCCGTACAAGGTCAACCGCTCCGCCCCGGCCGAGCACGACAGTTGGTTCCCCCCAGGGAAGGCCGCCGGTATCGCCGTGGCCTACGGCGCGGTATCCGGCGGTGTCGAGTTGATCGAGTTCGAGGGCACAGCCATCGCTGATGGCCTCCTCGACGACGTCACCGAGATCATGGCCGCGTCCGGGCTCGGCGAGGAATGGCAGACGGTCCTCACTGGCTGGGCCAGTGAATCGCCTTCCGGCGGCCGGCACTTCCGCGTTCGTGTCGACGGTGCGCCGGTACGTGGCAACACCAAGCTCGCTTCCCGTCTCGCCCGCCCAGAGGAGTACACCCCGGAGGAGAAGCAGCGCCTGGCGGAGAAGCCCAGCGCCCGCATCGTCCGCGTCCAGATCGAGACGCGTGGCGAAGGGGGGTACGGACTCGTCGAACCGAGCTGCGGCACGGTGCACGCCACGGGCCGCCCCTACCTGCGGGTCGCGGGCGGTCCAGCCACCATCCCCACCATCAGCGCGGACGTCCTCGGCGCCATGCACGAAATCTGCCGGATGGTCGACGACCTGCCAAAGCCGGAGACTCCGAAAACGGCAGGCAAGTCTCTGCCGCCCTTGCCAGACGGTGGCCTGCGGCCCGGTGATGATTTCGAGGCGCGTGCGGACTGGGCCGAGATCCTCGGCGGAACCTTCCGCCCGGTCATCACCCGCGGCGGTACTACCTACTGGGGATGGGCCGACGGGCAGGGCGGAGTCAAGGCCACCACCGGCCGCGGCGACGCCGACCGCCTGTACGTCTTCACCACCAGTTCGGACTTTCAGGCCGAGGTGCCTTACAGCAAGTTCGGCGCCTACGCGCTGCTTCAGCACGGCGGCAACCACAAGGCTGCGGCCTCCGCGCTCCGGCGGGACGGGTACGGCTCCGAACCGACGCGCCGCCGGCTGAACGTGGCTGGGCAGCCGCAGCACTTCACCGACGGTTCCTCGGCTCTCGAACCGGAGGCCGATCCGGAGGAGGTGCCCGGAGCCGTCCCACACCTGCGGGCCGTCCCGGACCGTCCGGAACTCGACATCACCAACGAGGCCGATGCCATCGATGGCGTGCTCGCGCTCATGGCCACCGGGCGGCTGCCAGACCTCTACAAGAGGTCGAGCGGGCCGTGCTGGGTGTACCGCGACGACAACGAGGACCCGGTGGTGCAGCAGCTCGGAACCGACAACCTGCGTGCGTACCTTGCTGACCACGTCACCACCTACGTGGTGAAGAAGGACAGCGACGGTGTCCTGAACGAGGAGCGCGAGCTCCTGATGCCGAAGAGCTGCGGCACGATCCTCGGCCGGAAGGACTGGGCCCTTCCGCCGCTGCGCGGTGTTGTCACGTCGCCCGTGGTCCGCCCTGACGGAACCCTCCTGAAGGACCCCGGGTATGACGCGGCGACCGGCCTCTACCTTGAGCCGCGCGTGCCTGTGCGCCGCCTCCAGCCAACCGTCACCGCCGAGAGCCTGGAACGGGCAAAAGAGATCGTCCTGCACCAGGTCCTCGCCGACTTCCCGTGGGTGTCCGCGAGCGACCGCGCGCACTACCTCGCCGCCCTGCTCACCCCGATCATCCGCCCTCACTTCCACGGCCCCACACCGATGTTCGTCTTCACGGCCACATCGCCCGGCTCGGGCAAATCCCTGCTGAAGGACATCTTCAAGGCCGCTTACGGCATCGCGGATACGGCCTGGCCCGAGAACGACACCGAGCTCCGCAAGAGCATCACCACCCAGCTCCACACCACCGGTCAGCCGGTCGTCGTGTTCGACAACCTGCCGAACGGCCACGTGATCAAGAGCCCCATCCTGTCCGCGCTGCTCACGAACGAGCACTGGGGCGACCGCATCCTTGGCGCCACCGGCAAGGTGACCATGCGCAACGACCGGTTGTGGCTCGTCACCGGAAACGGCCTGCGCACCAGCGCGGACAACGGCCGACGCGTCTTCTGGGTCCGGCTCGATCCCAACTGCCCCGACCCCGACCAGCGGGACGGCTTCACCGTCGGCGATCTTCGGCCGTGGCTCCGTGCCAACGCTTCCACCCTCGTCGCCGCCCTGGTGACCCTCGTCCGCGCGTGGGTCGCCGCTGGTGAACCCCTCGTCCGCATCCGAAAAGGTGACTACTCCGAGTGGGCCTCAATGCTGGCCGGCCTCCTCGCCTACCTCGGCGTCGATGGGTTCAACGCCGACCGCGACGAGGCTCGCGACCAGGACGACGAACTTCAGGAGTGGACCGCGTTCCTGGAGATGTGGCGCGAGACTCTCGGCGCCGATCCGGTCCAGGTGGGCGCCGTGATCGCAGGCCTGCCTGAGCACGTACCGCGCCTGCGCGACGGCGAGCCGCCGTCGACCAAGCAGCTCGGCCACTGGCTCAAGGCCCGAGAGGGCCGGTACTTCGGCACGCACAAGGTCGTCCGGCTGTACGACGCCCACCGCAAGCAAAACCTCTGGCGGGTCGATGTCCACGCCGCTCGCGGCACTGGCACACACCAGGCATAGCGATGGCCGCCGATGCGGGGATCTGCGGGTATCTCGCCGGGTCCTGCGGGGATTCCCGCAGGACCCGCGCACCGGCTCTGACCAGCGCGACGGCGGGGATGCGGGGATCTGCGGGGATCCGGCACCGCCACTCATACCGCACACGCGCAACACACACATCGCGCATCACACATGCGCCGCAGCAATCACACCAACCGGAAGTGCCCCGACATGAGGGCCTAAAGAGACTTCCCCGCACTTCCCCGCAACCCCGCAAAACAGCAGATCAGAACGCATGCACACCGCTGCGGGATTCCCCGCAACGCACCCCCTGCATCCCCGCACTACCCGCAAAACCCCAGCACCCGAAGAGAGGTGACCCATGAACCACTCCTTCACCCCCCGCCCCTACCAGCGCGACGCCATCACCGCCCTCCGCGAGGGATGGGCCGCCGGCCTCAACCGGCTGGCCGTTGTCCTGCCCACCGGGGCCGGAAAGACCATCGTGTTCTCCAACCTGATCAGCGAAGTCCTGCCAGAGCTGAACGGGCAGCGCGCACTTGTCATCGCGCACCGTGAGGAGCTCATCGAGCAGGCCGCGGCCAAAGTCCGCGCCGTCCGCCCTGACCTTCGGGTGGGCATCGTCAAGGCCGAGCGCGACGAGCACCAGGACGCGGACGTCATCGTGGCCAGCGTCCAGACCCTCGCCGTCGAGAAGCGTCGCCAAGCCATCCGCAACGTCGGCCTCCTCATCGTCGATGAGTGCCACCACGCCGCGGCCCGTACCTACATGGAAGTCCTGGAGCACTTCGGCGCCTGGCGCGACGTCCCGACGGCTGGCTTCACCGCGACCATGACCCGCACTGACGGCGGCCTCGCCGAGGTCTGGCAGGACGTCGTGTTCACCCTCGACATCCTCGACATGATCAGCGACGGCTACCTGTGCGATGTCCGGGGCAAGCGCATCACCGTCGACACCCTCGACCTCGACAAGGTGAAGACCCGCGGCGGCGACCTAGTCGACGGACAGCTCGGCCAGGCCCTCGAAGACTCCGGCGCCCTCGACGCCATCGCCAAGGCTTACCTCGACCACGCTCCGGACCGGCCCGGCGTCGTCTTCACCCCGACCGTGGCGACGGCGCAGGCTGCTGCCGAGGCCCTGATGGCCGTCGGCATCAAAGCCGCCCCCGTGTGGGGCGACATGGGTCGCGACGAGCGCCGCGAGACCCTCGCCCGATACAACGCTGGGGAACTCCAGGTCCTCACCAACTGCATGGTGCTCACCGAGGGATTCGATGCGCCGCACACCAGCTGCATCGTGGTCGCCCGCCCCACCAAGTCGCCCGGCCTGTATGTGCAGATGGTCGGCCGCGGCCTCCGGCCGGCACCGGGGAAGGGCGACGCGCTGCTCCTCGACGTCATGGGCGCAGCGACCCGCCACAAGCTCGCGAGCATGGTCGACCTCACCGCGCGCGAGCTCGCACCGGCCGAGGAAGGAAAGAGCCTGCGGGAAGTCGCCGAGGAGGCCGTGGCCGCCGAGGAGCGCCGCACGCTCGTTGCGCGGGTTGAGGCCGAGGAGATCAACCTCTTCGGGACATCGTCCGTCCGGTGGCTGCGGACCGCTACGGGGGTCTGGTTCATCCGGCTCACGTCGGCGCAGGTCCTGTTTCTCGTCCGCGTTCCGGATACCCGTCTGTACCGGATGCGCCGGTGGACGACGCTCGGCGGTGTCGAGCCGCCCCGGGATGACACAGCACGCCAGCTACCCGAAGCGCTTGCGTGGCTGGAGCACCAGGCCCGCCGCATGGCCCCCGGTTCTTTTGTCGCACGGCAGGCCAGTTGGCGGAGCGCCCAGCCGTCGCCGAAGCAGATCGGCTTGTGCCGGCGCCTCGGCCTCAAGGTCCCCCGGGGGAGCACCGCGGGCGACGTTGCCGACCTGATCGATACGGACCGTGTCTCGTCCGTGCTCGGCTCGCTCATCCTGCCCGCCGCGTAGTTGCCCCGGGCCTGTCGCTATCAGGCCCGGGGCGCCTGCCCATCCCACCACGTCATCAAGGAGAAGACCCATGGACCAGCCACTCAGCCTCACTGAACTGCTCGCGGCCACCCCCGTACCGCCCGGCACCGGGGCGTTCCCCTGCCAGATCGGGGTGTGCTGCGACGACTGCGGCGTAGTCGTGTCCCACGACTACCTCGTCCACACCGGGATGACCAAGGCGCAGCGCCTCGGCGTCGCCCGCCGGCACCTCACCGACAACGAAGCCTGGGACTGCGGAGAGGCCGGCGACCTGTGCCCCAGCTGTAAGGGCGATGAGCCCGGCATGTGCCCGGCATGCGACACCGCTGTGATCGAGCGGTGCGTGGACTGCGGGCAGTGCCGGTGCGACACCCACGAACAATGCACGCGCCCCGCCGTGACCGAGGAAACAACCCGATGAGCGACCACGAGCAGCAGCTGCTCCACCTCGTCGACCGCGCCCGACGCGGCGTCGCACTCCCCGCCGAGCTTGACCAGCTGGCCGCCGGGATCACCGAGCAGGCCGCCCGGATCACCACCCTCGAACACATCGCGGCAGGTAACCGGCGGCACGTCCAACTCATCGTGCCCGAGCTGGAGAAGGCCGAGGCTCGCGTGACCGAGCTGGAGGCCGAGACCGCGAAGTTGGTCCGCTGGCACCGCGAAGACGGCACCAACCTCGCCAAGGCTGAAGCCGCCATCGCCCGCGTGCGAGCCCTCGCCACCCGGTGGGCTGTCCTCCGGGCCTACGGCAGCGCCGCGACCGAGCTCCGCGCCGCCCTCGACAAGCAGCAGCTCACCACCTGACCCGCTGTACCACCAGGAGCTACCTATGACCCAGTGCCTACTGTGCGAGCAGCCAGACGACACCGGCAGCTACCTCTGCCCCGGTTGCACCAAGGCGACCATCGTCCGGCTGGAATGCCTTCCCGCCCTGTACGACGGCCTGGCTGCCTTCCTCGCCCCTGCCGCCAGCACCGGGCACGAGCGCAGCTCCAAGCCCGCCCACGCCCCGCTTCCCGTCGCCGGGGCCGTGCTCGACCTGCGCGGCCCCGGCGGCATGGTCGGCGTCGTTGAGGACTGGTTGAGTTCCGTGCACGACGCCCGCCGGATGCAGCAGCCCGCCCCGGGCGGATCGGTTGAGGCCCGGTTGAAAGCCGCGGTGAACGGGTTGCTGGCCAACATGCCGTGGATCTCGGTGTCCTGGCCGCAGGCCGGCACTTTCGCCGAGGAGATCCGGGAACTCACAAAGTCGGTGCGGTCGATCTTTTCGCCGTCCGCGCCTACGGAACGCGGTACACGCGTAGGCCGATGCCCTGCCGAGTTCGCGAACGGGCTGATCTGTGGCGCCGAGCTCCGGCTGAAGCCGGGCGAGCGGGTGGTGACCTGCGAGTGGTGCGGATGTACATACCCGCCCGCGACCTGGGTGGGGCTGAAACTGCTCATCGACCACGACGAGAGAACAGCCCAGGATGCGGCGTAGCACTGGCCTATCACTACCCCCCAGTGATACGGTCCTCGGGATGGAAGCGAAACCCTGGCGGGAACGGGTGCGCTTGGAGGAAGAGCTGCTCGAACAGCTCCAAGCCCAGGTGGCCGACGCCGCCAAACGTAGGGCGGCAGCTCTCGCTGAGGGTGTCGCCGAACTCGGAAGCGTCTACGCAGTCGCCAAAGACCTCGGTAAGGGCTGGACCACCGTGGACCAGGCGATCAAGAAGAACGGGCCCGCTCGAACAGGCCCCACCACAACCCCATAACGCAGAGCGGGAGCCGGCCGACAGCTCTCCCCGGTGCTCGAACACCGGGAAGGCGCGCGCGTCGCCCGACTCCCTGACCGAAGAACCCCCTGACTCAACCAGGAGGACTCGGCTATGGCCGATCATTTCCCGCGCACCAGCGCGCCCGCAAGTTCCCCGTCCGACCGGCGTCTGATCGCCGTCGGCATCCTCGGCCGCACCAACGGCCGCACAGTCCGCACCGTGCGCACCGAGGCCGGCACCACCGGAACCGTTACGGCGGTGACCCGGTGAACACGCCCCTCGTTCTCAGCGACGACACGATCATCCTTCTCGGACACCTCGCCGCCACGCTCCAGACCCAGCGGCCGGCCGCCGAGATGCGCGAGCCGATCCGCCTCGCCCGCGCCCTCGTCCTCGCCGAACAGCTGTACCCCGACAAGCCCGAGGCTGCGTTTGCCGCCGAGCAGGACCTGCTTGCCGCCGCCCCGCCGGTCCGCCCCGGACAGACGCGCGGCGAGTACGCCGCCCTGCTCCGGCTGATCGCGCAGGGGGTGACCTCCCGATGAGCGTCGACACCAGCGCCATGCACACCCCGCTCTACGCCCCGGAGAGGGACGGCACCGCCTGGGTTCCATCCCTCGACACGGCTCTCCGTCTCGCCCGCAAGGTCCTCGACGAGAAGTCCACCGCGAACATCCATGACCCGGAGGCGATGCTCCGCGCCGCCGTCAGCCTGGAGCTCCGCCTCCGCGAACTGGTCGCCGCCCTCGACGAGGAGGGCGCCCGATGACCGGCGCACTCACCGTGGCGCAGCGGCGCACCCAGGTGCGCCAGCTGGCGCAGACCGGCTCATCCAATCGGCAGATCGCGGCGCAGCTCGGCATCAGCAAGGACACCGTGCGCCGCGACCTTGCGACCCCCGAAGCGCCGACGCAGACCCGCGCCGAACGGTTCGCCGCCCGGGTGGCGCAGACCGAAAGCGCCATGAGCCAACTCGGCGCCGCAGTTCAGGCCGTCGCCGACGCGAAACCCGCGTACACGCCGGTTGACGAGGAGACAGCGCGGCGCTGGTACGCCGAGCTGCTCGCCACCGCCGACCGGCTCATGGCGCACGCCAACGACTTCGCCGACTACTACCCGAGCGCCACCGCATGCGCCACCACCGAGACAGGTGCGCCATGACCTTCCACGGCATCGGCTACTTCGGGCTCTTCGTCGTCCTCGGCGCCGTCGCCCTACTGGCATTGCTGCCCAATGGCTCTCCCGCGCACCGCATGCTCTCCCGCGCACTCCTGGCCGCGCTCCTCGTCACCGCCGCCATCGTCGGCCTCTCGTACTGAAGGACCCCGTCGTGAAGACCACCCTGCTCGCCGCCATCGACACCGCCAGCCAGCACACCATGGCCGCGCCCCCTACCGGCCAGACCGGATCCGTCCCCATCAGCGTGCTGCTGATCATCGCTCTCGGAATGTGGGCCTGGCAGATGCACAAGCACGGCAAGGACAAGAAGCAGCTGCACCTCCTGCCCGGCTTCGTGTGCCTCGCTCTCGGCCTGTCCCTGTCCGGCACCCAGATCGGCACCACCATCGGCACCATGTTCGGCGGCCTCGCCGAGTCCGTCGCCGGACTCATCGGCAACGTCTGACCATGGCCGAGTCCGAGGCTGACACCCTCGAACTGCCGCCCGTCCCCGACTTCGGGAATGGGCGGCCCAGGTGGGCGGCCCAACGCATCCATCCTCGCCGCCTCGGGCGCGGCCACCTCACACAGTGGGCCCGGCTCCGTGCCTGGACTATCGCCGAGAACCATCCCACCCGCGGGCTCGCCGTTTCCGCACGGGTGGCCGGGCTCGGCGTCGGAGCGCTTGCCGCATGGCGCGCCGCTCACCAGGACCCCCGCCTTCTCGCCATCGCGGCCGGCGCCTACGCCGTCACCGCATGGAAAGCAGGCCGGGTGCCCTCGGTCGCCAAAGGTGAGCAGCCATCCCCGGCCGGGTCGGACCCCGAAGACGAACCAACCGACCACCCAGAGGAGTTCACCAAGGCCGACCTAGAGCGTCAGTTCCTGCTAGGCATCCAGCACCTCATCGGCGACCGGCCCGGCATCCACGTGCGAGAGCTGTACGCAGCCTTCCAGGCCCGCCCCGCCGCCGCCCACCTCGACGACGCCCGCCTTCGGGCGCTCCTCGTCCGATGCGAAGTGCCCACCCAGCAGATCCGTCTCGGCGACCAAGGCGGGCGCATCGGCATCAAGGCCGTCGATGTCGAAGCCCTCCTCTCCCCCACTCCGTCTTTGCCCCCGCCCTGTCCTGTAGACGCAGGTCAGAGCGTTGTAGACCGGCCTGTAGACCAGGCGCAGAAGCCCCGTAGACCACCCTCTACCAACCCACCAAAGGAGACATCCATGTCTAGCGCCCACCACGACATCACCATCCGAGGCCGCATCACCCTGCCCGTCGGCGACGTCGTCGCCTGTCCCGACTGCGGCACCAGCGAGGAGTTGACCGTCTACGGTCCCGACGGCGGCGCGGGAACCCTGATGTGCCCCACGGGCCACCACTTCGCGCCCCCCGCGCCCATCGACCCCGTCGACCTGCTCGCCCGCGCCGTCGCCGACCCGCGCACCGAGTTCCTCGGCTGACCCACTGCATGACGCGGGGCGACCGCATCCGCCAAGACATCGGCCGCCCCGCTCCCATCACAGAGACAGGACCGTGATCATGGCACTGGAAGAGACAATCACCATCAAGGACCTCGCCCGCCGGAACGAGGAGAGCAAGCAGGCCCGCGAGGCTGAGAAGCCCACCAACCCCGCCTGAGACCACCGGCTGTCAGACCGCGCCCGTACCGTGAAGGCATCTATCCGCGCTTCATGGCTGCGGCGCTGATACTCGATCGAGCCCCACCGCCAAAACCCGGCGGTGGGGCTCACCCACGCCACAATGAAGCCATGACCGCCCCGCTCCTCGTCGACGTGTACGCCGCTCAAGCCGCCACCGGCATCAGTGCCCGCACCCTGCGGAAGCGCCTTAGTCGCGGCACCCTCGACCGCCACGGCTACGACCGTCAGGGCCGTGTCCTGATCGACCTGAATCAGCTACTCAACGGCACACATGTCAAGGCCGCTTGACCAGCACAAACCCCAATGTCACACTCAAGGGGCGTTCTGCATGTCCAGACATACGAACAAGAAGGCCCTGGCCACCGGTCAGGGCCTTTGTCGTGCCCAGCCTTACGGAGATGGTGACCATGACGCAGCTGCCGCAGTACGCCCGCCTGACCACCGGCACCCAAGACGACCCCGCCCAAGCCGTCGTCGACATCGTCGTCGTAGACGGCGACCTCGGTGGCGGGTCTACGGCATGGGCCGACATCACCGGCAAGCCAGCCACGTTCGCGCCGACGATCGGCGCCACCGCCACAACCGCCGTTGCGGGCAACGACTCCAGGCTGACGGCCGGCGCCGCAGGAACGGCCACTGTGCGGGCCCTCGGCACCACGGCCACCACGGCGGCCGCGGGCAACGACACCCGATTCCTCACCGGCACGGCAACTGCGGTCAACAACTCGGCTGCCGCACCGACTCAGGCCGAATTCAACGCACTGCTCGCCGCTCTGAGAACGCGCGGAATCATCGCTGGTAGCTAACGTCCAGCGCAGCACCCCGCCAATCGTTCACGATTCCTGTCGGGCTTCGGCATGTTCGAAGGAGGCAGCCGTGTCCCCCCGGCGCGCTCCGTCACGCTGTGCCAGCTGTGGCAACCGCCGTGATGACCGAGGCCGTTGCCCTGCCTGTCGGCCGGTCCAGCAGCGCAAGAGCGGACAGACGCGTAGTGACTGGCGCTGGGTGTACGACGACAAGCGATGGGCACCCCTTCGCGACCAGGTCCTGTCCGAAGAACCCCTGTGCCGAGCACGATGCGGCCGCCCACCTGCCGTCGTCGACCACATCCGACCACACCGCGGTAACGAGCAACTCGCGTTCGACCGGGCCAACCTGCAGGCCATGTGCAAGCCCTGCCACGACGCCAAGACCGCCCACGAGACCGGATTCGCCGGCCACGGGCCGAAGCGCCTCACCACCGCCCACGTCACGCTCGTCTGCGGGCCGCCCTGCTCGGGCAAGACCACATACGTCCGCGACCGCGCCAAGCCCGGCGACCTCGTTGTCGACTGGGACGCCCTGGCCCAGGCCCTGGGCTCCCCCCACCCCTGGGGCCACCCCGCCCCCCTCACCCCGTTCATCGCCGAAGCGCGCGACGCAGTGACCGCACGACTCGCACGAAGCCACGCAGTCGAGCGAGCCTGGATCATCGCGACCGCGCCACGCCAGGCCGACCGCGCCCGCCTCGCCCCTCATGGCGCTGCAGTCGTCGTGCTGGCCACGCCCGAGGACGAGTGCGTGCGAAGGGCCAGACACGACGGCCGGCCGGGCGGTACGATCGAAGCCATCGAGTCCTGGTGGCGCACGCACCGAGCCGACCAGCACTGACACCACCTCCCATCGAGGTGATCCCGACCCCAGGGGGGTTGTGGATCTTGCCGGTGGGGGGGATCCCGAGCGCAGGCGGGGGTGCCGCGCACCCGACCGCGAGTTTCGACCGCATTTCTGAGAACCGGCCCCCTGGCCGGCCCTTTGCTGTGCCTGGGAGGTGGCCTCATGGGAACCCGTGGACCGATCCCTCAGCCTGACAACGTCCGTGCCCTGCGCGGCAACCCTGGCAGCCGGCCAGCGCCGAAGCGAGTCACTGCCCGGCCAGGTGTGCCCGAGGCGCCGGACTGGCTGGACGAGGAGGCCGTGGCCGAGTGGGGTCGCATCGTGCCCGAGCTGGACCGGTTGGGAGTGCTGGCCCTGGTCGACCGGGCCGCCCTGTCGACGTACTGCGCGGCCTGGTCCAAGTTCGTGAAGGCTGAGCAGCTGCTCCAGGAGGACGACCTGGTGGCGGAGCGCCGGACGGGCAACGGCCCGGCGAAGCATCCGGGCTGGCAGATCTGGCGCGAGGCGGCGACGACGGTGGCAGCGCTGGCGAAGGAGCTGTTCATCACTCCGAGCTCCCGTCTGCGCTCGGTGAAGCCGGAGGACGACGATGCCAACCCGGGTGAGGACATCCTCGACTGAGCGCCTGCGCGCCAAGCTGACCGCGGACATCGACCAGGCGGTGGCCGGATGGGTTGAAGAGGGCCTGGTCGAGCAGACGGAATGGATGGCGCAGGGCCGCCGGCCGCTGCTCGTCACGCCGATCCCGGCCGAGCCCGGTACGTGGTTCGACCTGGTCGCCGTCGAGCGGGTGCTGAAGTTCTTCCTGCTGCTCACCCAGCTGATCGGCCGTCACGCAGGGCGCCAGTTCCGGCTGATGGACTGGCAGGTGCGGTACCTGATCGCCCCGGTGTTCGGCCTGAAGCGGCCGGACGGCAACCGGGTCATCCGCACCGTGTGGTTCGAGATCCCCCGCAAGAACGGGAAGAGCACCATCTGTTCGGGGCTCGGCCTGTATCTGGCGTTCGCGGACCGGGAGGCCGGGGCCGAGGTCTACGCCGCGGCCGGTGACCGAGACCAGGCGAACATCGTCTTCCGTGCGGCCGCGAACATGGCATCCGGGTCGCCTCCACTGAAGAAGAAGCTCGGCCGGCGCGGTATCCAGCGCAAGCTGCTGGAGCACCCGGTCACTCACTCCATCTTCCGGGCCCTGTCGTCCGAGGGCCTGCGCGCGCACGGCCTGAATGTGCACGGCGGCGTCATCGACGAGGTGCACGTGCACCGCAACCCGGACGTGGTGGACGCGCTGGAGACCGGCACCGGCAGCAGGTCCCAGCCGTTGATCGTGTTCATCACGACCGCGGACGATGGGGCCGAGACCGGCTCCATCTACGCAACCAAGCGCGAGGAGATCGAGGCGCTGGCCGGCGGGCACGCCGAGGACGCCACGGTGTACGGCGTGGTGTTCGGTGTCGACGACCAGGCCGACGGGTTCGACCCGTTCGCCGAGGACACGCTGCGGACAGCGAATCCGGGCTACGGCGTCACGGTGCTGGCCGACTACCTGCAGGGCAAGGCACGGCAGGCTGAGCGGTCCCCGCAGCAACTGAACCGGTACCTGCGACTGCACCTGAACGTCCGCACCAAGCAGACGACCCGGTGGCTTTCTATGGACCACTGGGACGCCTGTGCGCGCGGGCCCGTATCGAACCTGCCGATCCCGGTGGACCTGGCCGAGCTGGAGGGCCGGGACTGCTACGGCGGGCTGGACCTGTCCAGCACCACTGACATGACCGCGTTCTCTCTGTGGTTCCCCCCGGTCACCGACGACCCGGACGAGCCGCACATCTGGGTTCCGTTCTTCTGGCTGCCCGAGGACAACATCAGGGACCTGGAGCGGCGCACGAAGGTGCCCCTGGAGCGGTGGGCGAAGACGGCCGCCCACGAGGGGCCGGCGCTGCGGCTGACGGAGGGCAATGTCGTCGACTACCGGGCGGTCCGCTCGCTGGTCACCGACGTTCTGGCGCCGCGATTCAACATCAAGGCCATCGGCTACGACCGGTGGAACGCCACAGAGACCGTCAGCGAACTGATGGACGCAGGCGAGGAGATGGAACAGGTATCCCAGGGCTACGCAGGGCTGAACCAGCCGTGCAAGGACCTGGAACGACTCGTTCTGTCCCGCCGGGTATCGCACGGCGGGCATCCGATCCTGCGCTGGCACATCGACTGCGTCGGCATCAAAACGAACTCCGAGGGCTACCGCAAGCCGGTCAAGCCCGACCGGCAGGTGTCCGCGAAACGGATCGACGGTGTGGCCAGCGGTCTGAACGCGCTGGCGGTGCAGGCGTTGCCCGAGCCGGACGAGAAGCCCGAACCGAACATCCGCATCATCGGCTGACGACCCGAGGGGGTGCCCATGACCGAGCGCGCCCAGTGGCTCTGTGAGCTGGCAGGAGGGGTCTCCGCATTGGCGGGGCTGGTGGTGGTTGGCGCGGCCTTCTGGGGGGCGCTGGGTGCCGGTCTTGCCCTGCTGGTCGCGGCCGTTCCCCTGATCGTCGCCGGAAATCTGCGTAGAGGAGACAGCTGATGCCGCTGATTCGCCGTCTCCTGGACGGACGCCAGGAGCGGAGCCACAAGGTACTGCCGTCACTGACGGGCCGGGCAACGTCGGCAGGGGTCTCCGTGACGCCCGAACGCGCGCTGCAGGTAGCCGCCGTGTTCTCCTCGGTGCGGCTGCTCGCCGAAACCGGCAGCATGCTCCCCACCGCGCTGTTCCAACGGTCCGGCACCACACGGTCCCGGATCGACGATCACCCGCTGGCGCCCCTGGTGTCCTACCAGGCCCACCCAGAGATGCCAGCCGGGGAGTTCTGGGCGCAGGTGCTGGGCTGGATGCTGGTGCGCGGCAACGCCGGCGTCTACGTCGAGCGAAACAACGGCGGCCGCCCGGTGGGCCTGTGGCCGATCGCCTGGACGAGCGTGGAACAGCGCAGGATCCGAGAATCCGGTGAGCGGGTCTACAAGATCACCCTGGACGACGACGAGTGGGCGCCGATCCGGGAGGACGGCAGCCTGGTCCGGGCGGAGAACTTCCTTCACTTCCGCAGCTTCGGCCTGGGCGGCCCCGAGGGCCTGTCCCCTATCGGCATGGCCCGTCAGTCGGTTGGCACTGGGTGGGCGGCAACCTCGTACATTGGTGGGTTCTTTGCCCGCGACGCTTCACCGGGCGGCGTCGTGTCCGTGCCCGGCACCCTGACCGATGGCCAGTACGAGCGCCTCACCCGGCAGTGGACCGACCTACACGAGGGGTTCGACCGCTCGCACCGCCTGGCCGTGATGGAGGCTGGTGCGAAGTGGGAGAAGACCACTCTCAGCCCGGCCGATGCCCAGTTCCTGGAGGTCTACAAGCTGACCCGGGCAGAGATCGCGGGCATCTTCGGTGTGCCGCCGCACATGATCGGCGACGTCGAGCGGTCGACGTCCTGGGGCTCCGGTATCGAGCAGCAGTCCCTCGGGTACGTCATCTACTCGCTGATGCCGTGGCTGACCCGCCTGGAGCGCACCACTCAGCGCCTCTTCGGCGACCCATCGCTGTATATGAAGTTCAACCCGGACGCGCTGCTGCGGGGTGACTCCTCGCAGCGGAACGCCGGGTACGCGCTCGGCCGCCAGTGGGGGTGGCTGTCCGTCAACGACATCCGGGCCAAGGAGGACGAGCCGCCGATCGAGGGCGGGGACGAGTACGTGGTTCCGCTCAACATGTCCCCGGCCGGGCAGGCGGCACCGCCCGAGCAGCGTGCGCTCCCCGCCGCTCCGCACCAGCGGGCCGAGGACACCGTGGACGCTCCGTCGGTCGAGGAGCTCCCCAACTGGATCACCCGGCACTACGACGCGATCAGCGCGTTCTTCGCCGAGCAGGGTGAGCGGGTCCTGTCCGCGCTCAACCTCAGCCCGACGACCCCGGCCACGGAACTGATCGACCGCCTGGCCGACGACGAGCTGCTGACCGAGATCCTGCTCCGGCTGGCAACCGGCCTGGTCGGTGAGGTCGGCTCGGCCACGGCCGCCTCGCTCGGCGGAACGTTCGCCGTGCAGGAGACCACCGCGGCACTCGCGGCAAGCGCGGCCGCGACCGCCGCGAACATCAACGGCACCACCGTCGACAAGCTGGTCCACCAGTTCACCGTGTCCAACGCGCCGAAGGACGTGCGGCAGATGTTCGACGGGATGACCGAGGCCCGCGCGAAGCAGCTGTCACAGGCCCGCGTCGTCTACCTCAGCAACTTCGGCTCTCACGAGGGGGCCAAGCAGGCCGGGGCCGCGAGCAAGACGTGGCGGGTCTGGGACTCGAACCCGAGGAAGACGCACCAGCGCGCGGACGGGCAGACCGTCGGGATGCGCGAGGACTTCAAGGTCGGGTCCAAACGCGGCCGCTGGCCGCACGATCACCGGCTCGGTGTCGACGAGATCGCCGGGTGTACGTGCCGACTCCAGTTCAACCGGAAGGACCCCAATGCGGACACGTGAGGTGCGGGCCTTCCCGCTGACCGATCTGCAGGTGCGCGCCGTCGACGACGCGGCGGGCCGGCTCCAGTTCCGGGGCCGGGCCATCGTCTACGACTCGCTGTCCGAGGACATGGGCGGCTGGCGCGAGCGCATCGTTCCCGGTGCCGCGACCCGGACCCTGGGCCAGTCCCCGGACGTGCGGTTCCTCATCAACCATGACCCGAACCTCCTGCTCGCCCGCACAGCGGCCGGCACCGCTTCGCTGGCCGAGGACGAGCAGGGCGTCATGGTCGAGGCGGACATGGCCGACGTGTCCTACGCGCGCGACCTGGCGGTGTCCCTGGAGCGCGGCGACATCACGCAGATGTCGTTCGGGTTCTGGGTCACCGCGGACGGCTGGGCGGGCAACACCCACGAGGTGTTCGGTATCGACCTTGATGGCGGAGACGTCTCCGTGGTCACGTATCCGGCGTTCGCCGCGACGTCCGCCGAGCTGCGCTCCGCGGCAGCCCGCCACACCGGCCAGGAGGCCGCGCCGGAACCGGAAGCGGTGACCCGGGCGCTCGCCGAAGTCCGGGCGGGCAAGGTCCTCTCCGCATCGAACCGGCAGCTGGTCGCCGACGCCCACGAGGCGCTCGGTGCGCTCCTGGAGGCAGCCGACCGCAGCGCACCCGGACCGCAGGCGTACCCGCACGAGCGGGCCCGGCACCGGCTGCGCGAACTGGAGCTGCTCGCCCAGCTCTGAGACTTCCCGGCCGACCGGCCCGGGGATGCACCACCCCACCGTTTCACCAAGCGAAGGAGTACCCCATGCCTACGAGCGTGGAGCTGCGGCAGCAGCGGGCCGGCGTCGTCGAGTCGATGCGGGCCATCACCGAGACCGCCGAAGCCGCGAACCGCGGTCTGGAGGCCGAGGAGCGCCAGACGTATGACCGCCACGAGGAGGCTTTCCGGTCGCTGACCGAGCGCATCGAGCGCCAGGAGGCCGAGGAGCAGCGGGCCGCGCAGCTGGCCGAGCCGATCCAGCGTGGGCAGAACCGCCCGGACGACGGCGGCCGCAGGAACCAGGAGCAGCGGGCCAGCGAACAGCGCGCCGCGTTCTTCCAGGCCCTGCGCCGCGGCCTGCCCCGGATGGCTCCGGAGCAGCGCGCCCTGGTCGAGAACACCGCCGGTGAGATCCTCGTTCCCGAGGACCTCGAAGCGGAGATCAACCGGTCGCTGCCGGAGCTGACGATCATGCGGGGCCTCGCGTCGCAGCGCAGCATCACCTCGAACCGGGTCCGCCGGCGGTCGCTGGACGAGGTCACGGTGGGCTGGGGCAAGCTGGAGACCGGCGGCCAGACGCTCACCGACTCCATGCCCTCGACCCCAACCGAGGAGTTCACCTACGTCGAAGACCTCTACGGTCTGGCGAAGGTCGGCGAGGACGAGCTGGATGACAGCGACGTGAACCTGGACGCGTTCGTGCGGGACAGCTTCACCCGGGCCTGCGCCGAAGCGGAGGACACCGCGTTCACCATCGGCACCGGGCACGCCAACAAGCAGCCGGTCGGGTTCATGACCGCCGAGGGCGGGGTGCCCACGGTCACCGCGGGGGCCGCGGCCGCGCTGACGATCGACGACATGAAGACGCTCATCTACGCCACCCCGGCCCAGTACCGGCGCAACGGCCGGTTCGTTCTCTCCTCGGCCACCGAGCTGGCCGTATCCGTGTTGAAGGACGGCAACGGCCAGTATCTGTGGCAGCCGTCCAACCAGGCGGGCCGACCGAACACGTTCCTCGGGTACGCCGTGGAGAACCAGGAGGACATCGCATCGGTTGCCGCGTCCGCCCGGGTCGCCGCGTTCGGCGACTTCAACGCCGGGTACCGGATCTACGACCGGCAGGGCATGACCGTGAAGGTCCTGGACCAGCTCTACGCCGAAGCCGGACTGATCGGCTGGAAGATCCGCAAGCGGGTCGGTGGCGACGTCGTGCGCCCGCAGGCGCTGCGCATCCTGGTGATGAAGGCATCCTGATGCGGATCCGGATCACCGCGGCGGGCTCCGTCTCGGACGGGGCCGGTCTGCGCGTCCAGTCGGGTCAGGTCGTCACCGTCGACGACGACCTGGCCCGGTCCTGGATCGCGGCCGGACACGCCATCGAGGAGACCACGTCCGACAGCGTGCGCACGGGCGGCCAGGGCAAGCAGACCGCGACCCGCCGGGCCCCGCGCAAGGCCGAGCAGAAGCCGTAACCCAGGGGGTGGAGTCGTGGCATCACCATGGGCGACGGCCAATGATCTGCGGGCCCACCTTCGGCTCGACACCATCGACGAACCGGCGGCCGAGCGAGCCATCAAGGAAGCCGAGGAAGTCATCCGCGGCAGCCTGCGACAGACCATCGACGAGGTGGTCGGCGACGTCGTGCACCTCGTCGGCGCCGGCCACCGCATCCTGAACCTGCCGGAGATGCCCGTCACCGCCGTCACGCTGGTGAAGGTCGACGGGCAGGTCCTGGCGCAGGGGACGGACTACCGGTGGAACCGGTACGGGACGCTGACCCGCCTGAACGGGTGCTGGCCGCTCGACGCCGACATCGAGGTCACCCACACCCACGGCTACAACTCCGTCCCGCCGCTGCTGGTGCAGGTCTGCCTGCAGGTGGCGGGCCGGGCGTGGGTGAACCCGAAAGAGGCCATCAGTTCCGAGTCGCTGGGTGACTACTCCGTCAGCTACGACAAGGACCGCACCGGCCAGGCCCTGACCGAGTTCGAGACCCGGATCCTGGAGCCCTACGCCCGGGGCCCGGCCAGCCGGTAGAGGGGGCCGGGATGGACATCACGCACTTCCTGAACCGGCGGCTGGCCGTGTGGCGGACCGTCACGACCGACGACGGATACGGCGGCCAGGAGACCACCCACCAGCAGACCGGCGAAGTCCGGGCGAAGGTCGACCAGCCGTCGGCCTCCGAACGGATGCTCGCCCAGCAGGCGGGTTCCCCGCACACCCACACCGTGTACCTGCAGCCCAGTGCCGACGTGCGCCGCGGTGACGAGCTGCGCGGCGACGGCCAGGCCCTGCGCGTCATCTCCGTGGTCCAGCCGTCCGCGCCGCTCTACCGCCGGGCCGAGTGCGAACTGACCGAGCAGGAAGGGGCCTGATGCCCGAGGAACGGCCGGCACCGCTACCGGCGGATCCGCTGGAGTGCCGACAGGCGGCCGAGGACACCCAGCGCAACGACACCGACCGGCTGATCTGGGCGCTGCTCGCCATCGCCGGGGAGCTCCACGCCATCCGCCGCGCCCGCAAGTGACGGAACGGAGACGACCATGGCCCGCAACACCGTGCGCATCGAGGGAATGGACCGGCTCCGCAGGCGCCTGGACGAACTCGCCCCGGTCATCATCGAAGCGGCGAAGAAGGCCATCGCCGAGTCCGCCGAAGCCGTCCAGGCCGACGCCCGGCGAGACGTCCGCGTCGACACCGGGAACCTGCGCAACAAGGTCGCCATCCACTACGAGAACGATGGCCTGAAAGCTGAGGTCGGCTGGAAGGACCGGCACGACTGGTACGCGGCGCTCCATGAGCACGGCACCCGCCGCATCCCCGCCAATCCGTCGCTCGGACCGGCAATCGAAGCGGAACGCAGCAAGCTCGCAGACCGCATCAGGACCGAGGTCCGGAAGGTGCTGCCATGACCGACGCACTGGCCCCGATGCTGCCCGTCCAGGGCGCCGTCTACCAGCGCCTGTCCACCGACCCGACGCTGTCTGCCATGGTCAGCAAGATCTACGACTACCTGCCCGAGACCGTCCCGTACCCGTTCGTCGTACTCGGTGAAGCCGTCGAGACTCCCGACAACCGGCACGGCGGATTCGGCCGGCAGACCGCGATCACGCTGCATGTGTGGTCCCAGTACCGCGGCTACGCACAGGTCCTGCGGATCGGGGCCCGGATCACCGCACTGCTGGACCACCAGCCGCTGACCGTCCCGGGCCTGGCCCACATCGTCACCCGGTACGAGTTCTCCCAGACACTCACCGACCCTGAACCGCCCGGCGACATCCGCCACCTGGTGCTCCGCTACCGGGTCGTCACCGAACAGCACCCCTGACCCACCCCAGACCAACGCCCCGTGCCCGCCGGCCGGGGCTTTTCGCATGCGAGGAGAGACCCATGGCCGGTATCAACGGCTTCGGCGTCGCGCTGAAGCGCGGCGACGGCGCGGCAACCGAGGTGTTCGCCGCCATCGCCGACATCACGAACCTGACCGGTCCGGGCCTGTCCCGGACCACGGTCGACGTCACCAGCCACGACAGCCCGAACGCGTACATGGAGTTCGTGGGCGGGCTGAAGGACGGCGGCGAGGTGTCGGCCGACATCAACTACCAGCCCGCCGTGCACGACGTCCTGGTCGACGACCTCGACGACGACGAGCCACGCAACTACAAGATCGTGTTTCCGGACGAGGCCAAGACGACCTGGTCGTTCAAGGCGCTGCTCACCGGGTTCGAGCCGTCGGCGCCCTACGACGACAAGCTGTCGGCGTCGCTGACGCTGAAGGTGTCCGGCAAGCCGACCATCGCCCCGGGGGCCTGACATGGCGCTGCTGACCAAGACCCAGATCACCGAGGCCGACGACCGGTCGTGGGAAGACGTGCCCGTGCCCGAGTGGGGCGGAACCGTGCGCGTGCTCGGCATGTCCGGCACCGAGCGCAACGCGTATCAGGCGTCCGTCGTCGTGATCGGTACGAACGGCAAGCCGCAGCGCGTCAACCTCGATGACCAGCTGGCCAAGATGGTGGCCAAGTGCATCGTCGGCGAGGACTTCGAGCGGCTGTTCACCGACAAGGAAGTCAAGGAGCTCGGGAAGAAGAACGGCGCGGTCCTGGACCGGCTCGCCGACATCGCCAAGCGCCTCTCCGGTCTCTCCGAGGGTGCGGTGGAGGACGCGGCGGGAAAATCCGCGACGACCCGAACCGACGCTTCTACTTCCGGCTAGCGCTCGCCAAGGGAATGTCCGTGGCCGAGCTCCTGCGCACGCACTCCTCGCAGGAGCTCACCGAGTGGATCGCCTACGAGCGGGTCACCGGACCACTCGGCCCTGAACGCCACGACGTCCTGAACGCCATCCTCGCCGCCACGGTGTCCAACGCCGCCCGCGGCAAGGGCCAGAAGCCGAAAGGGCCGGCCGACTTCATACCGAAGTGGGACCAGGACGCGGGCCAGGACTGGCAGCAGATGCTCGCCACGGCCAAGGCCATGAACCGCCGCATGGGCGGTGACGATCGCACCAGACAGGAGGCCGGTCATGGCGCTGCTTGAGGAACTTCTGGTCGGGATCGGGCTCAACACCGAAGACCTGACCAACGGTGCGCAGGGCGCAGCCGACGAGGTCGAGTCCAGTCTGGGTGGCATCAAAGGCGCGGCCGCCGGCGCCGCGGTCGGTGGTCTGTTCGCGGCCGGGCTGTCCAACGCCATGGACGCCACGGCCGCGAACAACAAGCTGGTCCGGCAACTCGACCTGAACGCCGACGAGGCACAGCGGGCCGGTGACATCGCCGGGGACGTGTTCTCTGCCGGGTTCTCCGACAGCATCGAAGGCGTCAACGAGGCGCTCGGCGCCGTCACCCAGAACATCGGCGGCATGGGCAAGGCCACCGATGCCGAGCTCGCCCAGATGACCAAGAGCGCCATCGCTCTGGCCGACACGTTCGAGTTCGACGTCGCAGAGAGCACCGCCGCCGTCGGGACGCTCATCAAGACCGGGCTCGTGAAGGACGGCACCGAGGCCCTCGACCTCCTCACGGCGACCGCGCAGAAGCTCCCGCCCGCCTTCCGCGAGGAACTGCCGGCCCTGACCAAGGAGTACGGGGAGTTCTTCGACCAGATGGGCTTCACCGGGCCCGAGATGATGGGGCTGCTGACGCAGGCCGCGAAGAACCCCACCTTCGAGATCGACAAGATGGGTGACGCGCTGAAGGAGTTCACGCTCCTGATGGCGGACACGTCTGCGGTCGAGGAGCCGCTGAAGGCGCTCGGTCTGAACGTCAAGGAAATCCAGACGCTCATGAACACCGGGCACGGAACCGAGGCGTTCGACCAGGTCACCACGGCGCTGCGCGGGGTCGAGGACCAGACCGAGCGCACCAAGCTGCAGGCGGCCCTGTTCGGCGGCCCTGGCGAGGACATGGGCAACAGCCTGCTGAACCTGAAGGCGACCGGCGCCGACGCGGCGGCGGGCCTGGACAGCGTGGCTGGGTCGGCGAAGGAAGTCACGGACTCGATGGCCGCCTCGCAGTCGCTGGATGCGATCTGGCGGACGATGGCGACGACGCTGGGCGATCTGTTCCTGCCCGCGCTGAAGTGGCTGAGCGAGTTCATGACCGAGAACCCGGGCCTGGTGAAGGTCCTGGCGCCGATTCTGGTCGGGCTCGCCGTGGCGATCGGTATCGCCGCGGCCGCCCAGTGGGTGTGGAACGCCGCCCTGTTCGCCTGGCCCGGCACCTGGATCATCGCCGGAATCATCGCGGTGATCGCCGCCATCGTGCTGATCGCCGTCTACTGGGACGAGATTGCCGCGAAGACGGGCGAGGTCTGGGACTGGATCACGGGAAAACTCGGCGACGCGTGGGACTGGATCACCACCAAGGCCGGCGACACCTGGGACTGGATCACCGGGAAAACGGGCGATGCCTGGGACTGGATCACGGGAAAGATCGAGGACGCCATCATCGCGATCCTCACCGCGATCAATTTCATGGCCAGAATCCCGGGCCAGGTCGCCGGGTGGTTCGGTGACATCGTCGACTATGTGGCCGGCCTGCCGGGACGGATCGGCCGCGCCGCGGCGGGCATGTGGGACAGCCTGAAAACCAACTTCATCAACGTGATCAACTTCCTGATCTGGAAGTGGAACAACTTCTCGTTGACGATCGGTGGCGGGTCCATCCTCGGCATGGACATCCCCTCGGTGACCCTGGCCACCCCGGACATCCCCTACCTCGCCGACGGTGGCGTCACCACCGGCCCGACCCTCGCCATGATCGGCGAGGGCAGCGAGGACGAGGCGGTGCTCCCGCTGTCCAAGCTCGACGGCATGCTCCAGTCCGTCGCCGGCCCCGTGCGCAGCACAGGAGGCCAGCCCCGGGAACAGCGCCTGGTCCTCGAGGTGGTCGGCGCTGAGAACGAGTTCACCGAGTTCTTCCGGAACGTCGTCCGTACCAAGGGCGGCGGCGACATCGTCCGATTCGCGGAGGGATAGCCCATGCCCAGCCTGCCCCCGCCCCGCATGACGGAGCTGTTCTACGACGGGCAGTGGAACAACATCAGCTCCGACATGCGGGAGTCGGACCCGGTCACCATCACCCGCGGAGTGTCGTCCGAGGGCAACCGGACCGATCCGAGCGTGGCCACCGCCACACTCGACAACCGTCACGGCCGGTACTCCCCGCGCAATCCGCTTTCCCCGCTGTTCGGGAAGATCGGGCGGAACACCCCGTGGCGGTTCTCCGTGGCGGCCGGCGCCCCGTGGGCGGCCATGCCCGGCGGGGCCACGGACCGCCTCGTGACGCCCGACGCCGCGGCGCTGGACGTGACCGGGGACCTGGACCTTTCCATGGACCTGGCCGCGGACAACTGGCGCAAGCCGCAGATGCTGGCGGCCCGATACGCCCTCTCGACCGGGAACAACCGGTGCTGGATCTTCGAGCTGGCCGAGTCGGGCGCCCTGATCTTCATGTGGTCGCCCGACGGCACGTTCGCCAACCGCGTCGACGTGACTTCCACGCTGCCGGTCCCCGCCTACAGCGGGCAGCGCATGGCGGTCCGCGTCACCCTGGACGTCAACAACGAGGCGGGCGGACGTACGGTCCGCTTCTACACGGCCCGGACAATGAACGGGCCCTGGGTGCAGCTCGGCGCCGACCGGACCGCCACCGGCACCACCGCACTCCTCGGCGGCACAGCCTCGCTCGAGGTCGGCCGCTGCCTGGAGTTCAACCAGCTGCCCAACGGCGGCTTCCTGTACTCACTGGCCGGCCGGGTGTACGGGCTCCGTCTCCGCAACGGCATCGAGGGCGCCGCCGCCGTCAACCTGGACGTGGCACAGGCAGCTGTCGGCGCCACCAGCTGGACCGACGCGAGCGGCCGTCCCTGGTCCACCGCCGGGTCGGTCACGCTCACCAACCGGCATGTACGGATGGTCGGGGAGGTCCCTGCCTGGCCGCCGGCGCGGGACCTGTCCGGGGCTGACGCCACTACGCCGATCGCCCCGGCTGGGATCATGCGCCGCCTCGGTGCGGGCAACAAGCCCCTGGACTCCGCGCTTCGGCGGTTCATCATGGGGAATGCCCCGCTGGAATGCTGGCCGCTCACGGACGGGGCGCAGGCCACCCAGGGCGCATCCCTGCACGGCGGCCCGGCCGCCGTTCCCCTGGCGATCGAAGCGAAGCCGCAGTGGTCGAAGGGGGAACTCGCGGACTGGATAGAGCCGGTGATGCTCTGCCCCACCGGCACGTTCGGCACTCTGACCGCCACACCCCCGGCAACGGGCACAGCCAGCTGGTCAGTCGACGTGTTCCGGTCCGGCCGCGGCCTGTCCGAACGACTGGAGATCCAGGACCAGGGCCAGGGCACCGACGCAGACCCCCGCCTCACATGGCTGCTGTACTTCCAGCAGGTTCCGAACCAGATCCTGGTCTTCCGGGACCGGCAGGTGACGGACTCCTTCACCACCACGTTCCTCGGGACGATTGCCGCCCCCGGGATCTTCGACGACAGCCCCCACCACATCCGCTTCACCACCGAGGTGGGGGCGAGCACGACCGCCTGGTCGGTGTACATCGACGGCACGCTCAACACGTCCGGCGTCGACTCGGTCAAGGGCCAGGCCCTGCGGCGCATCAACTTCCTGTGGGACCTGGACGACGACTTGGCCAAGGACCCGGTGTCCTTGGGCTACATCACTTGCTGGGGCCCGTCGGGGCCCACCGCGGCGGACATGTACCGGGCGTACTCCGGGTTCCCCGGTGAGTACGCCAGTACGCGGATGCTGCGCGTCGCGGCCGAACAAGGCGTGCGGGCGTCCATGTCCGGGGAGGAAACCGCGGCCACGCGCCTCGGTATCCAGAAGCGCGCCAAGCTCCTGGACGCGTTCGCGATCGTGGCGGAGACCGATCTCGGGTACGCGCTGGAGCAGCGGGACGCCAGGGCGCTGATCTACCGGGGGCGGGACACCCTCTATAACCAGGAACCGGTCTTCACCCTCGACTACTCGGCCGGCCTGATCAGTGCCCCGTTCAAGCCCACCGATGACGACAAGCTCACCGAGAACGACGTCACGGTCGTGCGGGACGGCGGCGGGTTCTCCACCGCCGTACTGGAGTCCGGGCGCATGTCCGTGCTGGACCCGCCCGAAGGTGTCGGCCGGTACGACGTGGCACGCACGCTGTCGCTGGAGACCGACGCCCAGACCGCGGACCATGCCTACTGGCGGATGCACCTGGGCACCTACGACGGCCTGCGCTACACCAGGATCACCATCAACCTCGGCAACCCCCGGGCCTACGCCCTGATCGACAGCATCTACCGGGCCGACGTCGGCGACCTGATCCGGCTCACGAATCTGCCGGCCGACCACCCGCCCGACGACGTCGATCTGATCGTCCGCGGCTACACCGAGGAGATCGGCGCCACCGGGTGGACCATCACGTTCAACTGCGCCCCCGGTTCGCCCTGGACCGTCGGCGTGATGGATGACCCGACACTCGGCCGGGCGGACACGGAGAAATCGCAACTGACCGCCGCAGTATCAGCGACGGCAACGGTTCTGTCCGTGGGCACGACCACCGGACCGGTGTGGACGGCTGATCCGGGCGAGGCGCCGTGGGACATCACAGCGGGAGGGGAGGTTATGACCGTCGTAGGCGTCGGTCAGGTGATCAACCCGAACCCGCTATTGGCAACGGGCACGTCGGGATGGATTGGATCGGGCGGTTCAGTCACCTACTCCACCGCGGTGGCCAACAAGGCCCGGGGCGCTTCGGCATCACTGCTGCTGACCCCCGCCGGTACGGCCTCCCCGGGGATCCTGGCCGACCCTCACAGCCCGGTCGGCAGCATCACCCCGGGCGCCTCGTACACGATGTGCGGGTGGGTGTATTCACCCCTCGGCTGGCCGGACATGCGGATCGTGACCGACTGGTACACGTCAGCCGACGTCCTCCTGTCGACCTCACCCAGCACTGCCATCGCCGTGCCGGCCGGAGTGTGGACGTACATCAGCGTCACGGCGACCGCCCCGGCCACCGCGTCACGGTCCCGGGTCCGCGCCCGGCAGGGCAACACCCCGACCGCGGCCGACATCTCGTACTGGTGGGGTATCCGGTTGATCCCCGACGCCTCGGTGACCACGACCAGCCCGCAGCAGATGACCGTTGTCCGGTCCATCAACGGCATCGTCAAGGCGCAGCTGGCCGGGACCGATGTCCGCCTCGCGCACCCCACCATCGCCGCTCTGTGAGGAGCTACCTATGACGCAGTGGCTTGCCGGAATGAGGATCACCGCAGCCAGGCTCAATGACTACACGCCAGTGGCGCTATCCAGCAGCGTCACCCCCGCAACCGGATGGGCCGTGACCAGTTTCAGCGCCCGGCGGGCAGGCGGAACGGTCGAATGGACGGTGTTCCTGTCCCGAACCGGGGCCAGCCTCGCCGCGGCCGATGCCGCCGGGAACATCGGCGACATTCTGGCCTGCACCCTGCCAGCCAACTGCTGTCCAGGTGCCCGGTACATCACCCAGTTCGACAAGGGCGGCACCGCCTCTGGATCCGTGCGTATCGAGGCGAGCGGGGCCTGCACCCTGACAAGCATGGACCCCACCAGCGCCATCGGGAACGGCAACACCGTGACGTTTTCGGGCACTGTCGCAGCCGGATAGACCAACGAGGAGAACAGCATGCCGATCAGCGAACCACAGGGACCAGCCGCCACCGAGTGGGAGATCCGCGCGGACAGCATCGACCACGTGGGCGAGTACCCCGTCACCCTGATCATCAGGGCGACCACGGACAACCCCAGCGACCCGGCCATGGCCCCGATCGTGCAGCAGGCCGTGGACGTCCTGGAACAGAGCGCGCAGTTCCGCGTCACCTCGGCCGGCCGAACCATCTCCTACACGGAGTCGATGACGCCGACGCCGACCGAGATCTGATCCATCACAAACCCAGAGCCCCCGCCGTCTGGCCGGGGCTCTTCGCATGTCTGGAGTCCCATGGCTACACCCCTGACCGCCGCCGCGGTCCTCGCCGCCCTCCGCGCGGAGGGTGTGCGTGTCGTCGAGGTCGGCAGCTGGCGCACCCACAACCGCAACTCCCGCGGGGCGTGGGGCCCGCTGAACGGCAGCATCGTGCACCACACCGTGACCAAGGGCACCACGTCCACCGTGCGGATAGTCCGCGACGGCTACGCCGACCTGCCCGGCCCCCTCTGCCACGGAATGATCGCGAAGGACGGTCAGGTGCACATGGTCGGCTGGGGCCGCACCAACCACGCCGGCGGCGGCGACCCCAAGGTCCTGGAGCAGGTCATCGCCGAGTCCTACGGCACCGCGCCGTCGAAGCCAGCCCGCGGCAACAGCAACGGGACCGACGGCAACGCGCGGTTCTACGGCTGGGAGTGCGAGAACCTCGGCGACGGCAAGGACCCATGGCCGGCCGCCCAGTACGACGCGATTGTGCGTGTGCAGGCCGCCCTGTGTCGCGCGCACGGCTGGACGGCCAAGAGCGTGATCGGCCACCGCGAGTGGAGCTCCGACAAGGTCGACCCCCGCGGCATCGACATGAGCCAGCTGCGCGCCGACGTCGCCGAGCGACTCGCCCACCCCGCCAGCTGGAACCCCGGCGGCACCACCCCGAGCAAGGAGGACCCCATGGCCCTGACCGACGCCGACGTACGGCGGGTCGCTGACGCCGTCGTTGACCGCATCCTGAGCGCCGACCGCTTCGACGCCCCCGCGGACGCTGCCGACTACAGCCCCGACCCGAAGAGCAACAAGCACTACTGGAGCGGCCGGTCGGTGTTCGCCGACCTCGTGACCCGGGTCCGCCGGATCGACAAGGCGCTCGCCGCCCTCACCAAGGACGGTGGCCGATGAAGGCCACACTGCTGCTGGATCTCGCGGAGCGCGCGGGCTGGACCGGGGCGCAGGCCGCGCTCGGCCTGGCCGTCGTCGAGCTGGCTGACGTGCCGGTGTGGTGGGCGGCCCCGGCCGCCCTGCTCCTCGCCTCGGCGAAGGGCTGGGTCGCTGGACGCCTCGGCCGGAAGGGCACCGCGTCCACCCTGTCCGCGACCGCTGACCCTGCGTCCGCCGCCCGGGGCGCCTGACCTGCCCGTACAGCGCCACGAGGGGGCCTGATGGATGCTGCGATGCTCACCGCGCTCGGTGCACTGCTGGCCAGCCCGGTAGCAGCCGCAGCCGCCATCTACGGCTCCCGAGGCGCGGCCAGGGCGACCCGGGAGGGCGGAGCATTGAACGGCTACGACAGCCTGACCGATCAACTCCAGGAAGAACGGACCGAACTCCGCGAGGAACGGACCGAGCTCCGCTCCGAGCTGGCCACGTTGCGCAATGAACTCGCGGCCGAGCGGGCCGAGTCCGCGCGGCTCCGTCTGCTCGTCACCCAGATGGGAGGCACGCCGTGACCCGCACCGAGCAGCTGCTCTACCGCCGCCGCGGCGTGCTCTGGGTGGTGGCCGCGCTCCTCTTCCTCGGCGGCGCGATCGCGGTCGCCTTCCTGAAGATCGGCCACGCCGAGCAGAGGGCGGCCGAGATGGCGGCCGAGGCCGATCGCCGTGGCGCCGCGGTGGCGACCCTCGCCGGGAACGTGAGGACCCTCCGAAGCCAGGTGCGGGCGGCCGGAGACGTGCCGGCCGCACCGGACCCCGAGCAGGCCATCGACGACCTGCCGGAACGGGCAGCGGTCCCTATCCAGATTCCGGGGCCGCCGGGGCCGACCGGTACACAAGGAAACCGCGGCCCGGCCGGACCCACCGGACCGAAAGCATCCCCGGGCCCGGCCGGCGCGGACGGCCAGGACGGCGCCGACTCCACTGTCCCCGGGCCGACAGGGCCCGCGGGTCCGCCTGGTCCAGCAGGAGCGGACGGGGCCGACGGGAAGGACGGCACGAACGGCCGCGATGGCGCCGACGGGCAGACCTGCCCCGCTGGCTACTCGCTCCAGCCGCCGCCGGATGACCCGGATGCCCTGGTGTGCCGGCGAGACAGCGCACCGAGTACCCCGGGCTCCAGCCCGAGCGCGACCGTGTTCGGGTTGCCGGCCGACCGTCGCCGCTCGTGAACCACTGCGCCCCCTCCCGCTTGCCGCGGGGAGGGGGCGCTTTCGTGCGTTCAATATGCGCGAAGGCCCCATCATCGCGGGGAAGATGGGGCCTTCGGAAGCACTCGCCGAGCCGACGGCGGCGGGTACCGTTCTGGTGTCGAGTCAGAACGGAGTTCAGTATGCACGCTCTTCCGCATGACCACACCGGCGCACGCATCAAGCGGCTGCGCCTTGAGAGACACCTCACCCAAAGGGCCCTGTCGGACCTATCCAGCATCCCGTACAGCACCCTGACAAAGACCGAGCAGGGTGTCATTGCGGCAACCCCTCACGTGATCGCAGCCGTCGCGCGAGCAATGCGGGTCGAAGTCGCCACTGTCACCGGCCAGCCGTACATCGCCGAGCTGCGCGCCGATGAGCTGGACGTGCTGATCGCCCCGATTCGCGAGGCGCTGGACGTGTACGACCTCGGCGCCGACCCGGACATCACTCCCCGCCCCCACCAGCTCCTGCGCGACGACGACGAGCAACTCCTCGCCGCCGTCCGGGCCGGAGAGATCAAGCGCGTCGCCGGGCAACTGCCCGGTCTGATCATCGAGGCCACCACGGCGGCGCACACCGCCGCCGCGTCCGAGGCGTGGCTACTGCTCTCCTCGTACTACCGGACCGCGTACGACGTCGCGTCGAAGCTCGGGTTCCCCGACCTGGCGACGATCGCCCTGGCCCGCATGGAGTGGGCCGCCGAACGCGGTTCCGGTGCGGTGGTCGGCGCGATCAACCGCTACATGCGGTCGCTGATCTATCTACGGGCCGGTCAGTACCGAACGGGCCAGCGGCTCATCCGCTCAGGCCTCGATGTCCTCGACCAGGCCGAGGCGGGACGTACCCGCGACGTGGTTACCGGTCAACTCCACTTGGGCGCTGCGGTGATGGCTGCACGCGCGCAGTCAGGTGCAACCGCCGTTGACCACCTTGCCGAGTCCGAGCGGATTGCCGAGAGCACTGGCGAGGCCGTAGAGGTCTACTGGTTGGCCTACGGGCCAACCAACGTCGGCGTACACAGAGTTAGCGTGCACGCCGAGTTGTCCGAGTACGACACCGCCGCCCGGCTCGGCCGCACGCTCGACGTGCCGAAGGAGTGGCCGGCCAGCCGTCGGAGCCACCACTACGCCGAGGTTGCCCGCGCACAGATGTGGACTGGGTCGCTGGACGACGCGTTCCAGAACCTGTTGCGGGCTCGGAGGGCGGCGCCGCAGCAGGCGCGGTATCACCAGACGGTGCGAGAGACATACGCCGGGCTGGAGGCAGCGAAGCGCCAACTGCCCGACAGCTTCCTGTCGTATGGCTCCTGGCTGGGCGCCTGACAGCCTGTAAACCAATGGCCCCGGCTATCACCATGTCGTGATAGTCGGGGCCTTGCCGTGCCCCCACCATGTCATCACCAGCCACTGACATGGAGCCGACCATGCCCCCACCTGCTGCTGCGTTACCAATGCCTGATCTTCCCGATCCGGTGACACTGTCCGACGCGCAGCAGCGCGGCACGCACTGCGTCTGGTGCAGCGCGCCTCTGGCCATGGACGCGGTTCACGACCTCGGCCCCCGCCTAGTCGACGCACACGGATGCGCGGCCCGCTGGTTCCCCCGCTGCTGCCCCCGCTGCTGGAAAGGCCACCAGTGATCACCATGACGAAAACCGTTCGCTCGCCCGGTGACGAGGCGTACCGCATCCTGGTGGGCCACACCTACGGGTGCGCATCCTGCCGCTGCTCGCCTTGTCCGACCGCAGTCCGCCTCGCCCGAGCTTGGCGGGATGCGCGCCGATGACCCGCCCGCCTGTCCCCTACGTCGTCATGTGGGACTCCGAGCAAGGCGTGCCCGAGCGGGAACTCACCGTGGACATGAAGCACCAACCACGCCTGGCATACCGGGGCGATCCCCGGCCGTCCGACCGCGACGGGTCGGGCGTCCTGTGGGCGCGCGTGTCCAGCTCCCCGGGCATCGGCCGGCCGCTGTACGACTGCATGCATCCGAGCCGCCAGTACGAAACCATGTTCGGCCTGCGCTGCCAGGTATGCCGCGGGCCCGCGAGCAAGACCCCGGCCGGCTGGCTGTTCCTGGACTGGCGCAAGCCCGGCGACCCGCCCACCTGGCCCGAGGGATCTCGCACGATTCAGCCGCCGCTCTGCGAGCTGCACGCCCGCCAGGCCGTGGCCCAGTGCCCGCACCTGGGCCGAGGTGACCACGTCGCGCTGCGCGTCCGGTCGCCGCGGCTGTGGGGGGCCGCCGGAGCGCTGTACACCCTGACCGCCCAGGGCTGGCACGTCCACCCCGGCGACGCCTGGCTCCACAAACGCGACAGCCAGCAGCGCGGGCTCCTCGCCTCCAAACTCATCCGCGAGCTGGTCGGCGTCACGGCAGTGGACCTCGGCCCCTGATCCCCCGCCCGTGGCTGTGATCGCGCCGATCAGCCACGAGCGGGCCCTACCCCCACCCGTACCCGAGACCGTCGGCGTCCAGGGTCCGGGCGGGGTTAGCGTGGGCGGCCCGGCCCCGGGCCGCCCACCACCAGGGAACAGGAACCATCTACGGCTGACAGTTTTCAACCGCTGCTTCCCGCCTAGACTGGCTCGGCCGCCACGGAAGGAATGATCACAAATGCGACCCGCGCGCTTCCAAGAATTCGCCGTCGAGACCTTGCTGAAAGCTCCGGACGTGAAGGCCGCCGAGCCCTGGCAGGAGGAAGGCCGGCCGTTCGGGATCCACGTCACGTTCTCCACCGGATCGCAGTTGTGGGCGGCGATCACCGCCGCGTCCACCAGCGACAAGTACGACCGCCCGGAGGTGCCCGTCATAGACGTGCCTCCGGCCGAGGTGCCCGTGCCGGACCTGTACGACGACGGCAAGATCACCCCCTCGCGGGCTGAGCAGTACCTGGCGGCCATGCTCACGAACGCGGGGAACGCAGAGATCGCGCAGGTGTACACCTACACATCCGGCGAGCGAGCGGCCGAGCCGAACAACCATCCCGGAGTGGGCCTCGTGTTCCACAGCGAGTCCCGGATTTTCGTCCTGTTCCAGCACACGGCCCGTGCCGGCCAGGGCAAGGGCGGACAGCCTTTCGACCTACAGTCCGCTTTCTGACTCTCCACCCGGCCGGGCGGGCGCCCGCCCGGCCGGGTCGGAGTGGCAAGTGCACCACCTCTGTCAGCACCACCCCCATCGAGGAGGAACTGATATGTGCGACACGAACCCCGGACACCGATTCGACCCCGGCCAGTGCGAGGGCGGATGCCCCTCCTGCGGCGCCATCGTGGGCTCCCCGCCCGGCACCCCGACCACTCCCCACCAGCCGCAGGGCTCGCGCGAGATGTGCCCTGGCAGCGGGCAGCCCGCTCTGTGACCTGATGAACAACCGGAGCCCCGGCCGCACTCGCGGTCGGGGCTCCGGCGCGTCTTGATCGTTTTCCGCTCGGGCCAGCAGGGGGCCAGCTAACGATCTTGAGTCGACTCGAAACGAGATCAGCCCCAGTTCAGATGTGCTCTGACCTGGGGCTGAGGCGTAGGCCGTGTGGGACTCGAACCCACAACCAACGGATTAAAAGTC
>NZ_JBHXTM010000068.1:9187-37091 GCF_042677325.1 Streptomyces sp. NPDC127117 | reverse complement strand
CACCCTATTAACACCCCCACACCGGCGCGGGCTGGTTTTTTTTTTTATAATCCCAACCTACTCCCCCCCCGGGCGCCACGCGCCCCGCCCCCCCCGGCCCCCCCGCCCGCCGCCGGGCGGGCCCGGGGCGCCGCTGGGAGACTGGGGAGGGGCCCGCCGGGCCCCGGGGCAGGTCCCGGAGAGAAAGGTGACCGCACCATGCCACGCGGATCCAATGCCAAGAGGGAGCGGCAGTACGAGCACATCAAGGAGAGCGCGCAGGAGCGCGGGGTGAGCGAGGAACGCGCCGAGGAGATCGCGGCGCGTACGGTCAACAAGGCACGCGCCCGTGCCGGTGAGTCGAGGACGGCGAGCCGCACCTCCGTCGAGGACATGTCCTCCTCGCGGCGCGGCGGTCTGCGCTCCCACAGCGGAGCGGAGGGGCCGACCCGCGACCAGCTCTACGAAGAGGCGAAGAGGAAGAACATCCACGGGCGGTCGAACATGACGAAGGCCGAGCTGGCACGCGCGGTCGGCCGCTGAGCCCGCGCCGCGCGCATCGGGGCGGTTGTCAGCCGCCCCAGGTCCAGTCGGCCACCTCGGGCAGGTCCGTGCCGTGTGCGCGGATCCAGGCGTGGTGGCGGGTGCGGACATCCGCCATCGCCTGTCGCACCGCCACGGCGCGGACTCCGAGGCCGGGTACCCGGTCGATGACGTCCATGACCAGCCGATAGCGGTCCAGGTCGTTGCGGAGCACCATGTCGAAGGGCGTCGTGGTGGTGCCCTCCTCCTTGTAGCCCCGCACATGCAGCTGAGCGTGGCCGGCGCGCCGGTAGGCGAGCCGGTGGATCAGCCAGGGATAGCCGTGATACGCGAAGATCACGGGGGTGTCCCTGGTGAACAGCGCGTCGTACTCGGAGTCCGGCATCCCGTGCGGGTGCTCCTCACGGGGCAGCAGCCGTGCCATGTCGACCACGTTGACCACCCGTACCGCCAGTTCCGGCAGGTGGGTGCGGAGCAGGTCGGCGGCGGCCAGTGTCTCCAGCGTGGGTACGTCACCGGCGCAGGCGAGCACCACATCGGGTGCGCGGCTGCCGTCCTCCGTGCCCGCCCAGTCCCACACGCCGGCGCCGCGGGCGCAGTGCGCGCGGGCCTGGTCGATGGTGAGCCAGTCGAAGGACGGCTGTTTGCCGGCCACGATCACATTGACGTAGTCGCGGCTGCGCAGCGCGTGGTCGGCGACGGAGAGCAGGGTGTTGGCGTCCGGCGGCAGATAGACCCTGACGACCTCGGGGCTCTTGTTGAGGATGTGGTCGACGAAGCCCGGGTCCTGGTGGGAGAAGCCGTTGTGGTCCTGGCGCCAGACGTGCGACGTGAGCAGGTAGTTGAGCGAGGCGATGGGGCGGCGCCAGGCCAGCCGTCGGGAGGTCCTGAGCCATTTGATGTGCTGGTTGACCATCGAGTCCACGATGTGGGCGAACGCCTCGTAGCAGGAGAAGAGGCCGTGCCGGCCGGTGAGCAGGTAGCCCTCCAGCCAGCCCTGGCACAGGTGCTCGGAGAGCACCTCCATGACGCGTCCGTCGCGGGCGAGGTGCTCGTCGGTCGGCAGCGTCCGTTCCTGCCAGGCCTTGGCGGTGGCTCCGTAGAGGGCGTCGAGCCGGTTCGACGCGGTTTCGTCGGGGCCCACGACGCGGAAGTCGCGGCGCTCGGCGGTGGCGGCCATGACGGCCTCCAGCAGGCCACCGAGCACCCGGGTCGGCTCGTGCAGCACCGTGCCGGGCTTGTCGACCTCGACGGCGTGGTCCTCCAGCGGCGGGATCGGCAGATCCCGCAGGAGCAGACCGCCGTTGGCGTACGGGGTCGAGCCGAGCCGGGCGTCGCCCTCGGGCACACAGGCGAGCACCTGAGGGCTGGGCCGTCCGGACTTGTCGAAGAGCTCCTCGGGCCGGTAGGAGCGCATCCACTCCTCCAGCTGCCGCAGATGCTCCTGGTTGTCCCGGACACCCGGCAGCGGGACCTGGTGGGCGCGCCAGGTGCCTTCGACGGGCACCCCGTCGACCTCGACCGGGCCGGTCCAGCCCTTGGGGGTGCGCAGCACGATCATCGGCCAGTGCGGGCGGCCGGTGTCACCGCCGGTGCGGGCGGCCGCCTGGAGTTCCCGGATCCGGTCGACGGCCCGGTCCATCGCGGCGGCCATCGCCCGGTGGACGCCGAGCGGCTCGTCGCCGCCGACGTACAGCGGATCGTGCCCGTAGCCGCGCAGCAGGGCGTCGAGCTCCGTCTCGGGGAGGCGGGCGAGCACCGTCGGGTTGGCGATCTTGTAGCCGTTGAGGTGGAGGACCGGGAGGACGGCCCCGTCGTGCACCGGGTCGAGGAACTTGTTGGAGTGCCAGGACGCGGCGAGCGGTCCGGTCTCGGCCTCGCCGTCGCCGATGACGCAGGTGACGATCAGCCCGGGGTGGTCGAGGGCGGCCCCGTAGGCGTGGGTGAGGGCGTAGCCGAGTTCGCCGCCCTCGTGGATGGAGCCGGGTGTCTCGGGTGCCACATGGCTGGGCACCCCGCCGGGGAAGGAGAACTGTTTGAACAGCAGTCCCATGCCCTCGGCGTCGCGGGTGACATCCGGGTACGTCTCCGAGTAGCTGCCCTCCAGCCAGGAGTTGGCGAGGACAGCGGGTCCGCCGTGGCCGGGGCCCCAGACGCAGAGGCCCTGGACTCCGCGCGAGCCGATGACGCGGTTGAGGTGGGTGTGGACCAGGTTCAGTCCGGGTGAGGTGCCCCAGTGGCCGAGCAGGCGCGGTTTGATGTGCTCCCGGGTGAGCGGCCGGGTCAGGAGCGGGTTGGCCATCAGATAGATCTGGCCGACGGTCAGGTAGTTGGCGGCCCGCCAGTGTGCGTCGAGTGCCGCGACCTCTTCATCGGACGGGCCGGTGGGGCCGGAAGTGGCCGCCGGGCCGGGAGCGTTGCTCATCGTGTCTCCAAACGAGAGGCCCTAGGGTCCGACGGGCTCGGGGCCGTACCAGACCGTGGTCGCGTTGCAGAATGCGCGGATGCCCTGGCCGGCGAGTTCGCGTCCGTAGCCGGAGCGCTTCACACCGCCGAAGGGCAGTGCGGGGTGGGACGCCGTCATGCCGTTGAAGAAGACACCGCCGGCCTCCAGGTCGCGTACGCAGCGGCGTGCCTCGTCCGCGTCGCGGGTCCATACGTTGGAGCTGAGGCCGAAGGGGCTGTCGTTGGCGAGCGCCACGGCTTCGTCCAGCCCGTCGACGCGGTAGAGGGAGGCGACGGGTCCGAAGGTCTCTTCGTGGTGGATGCGCATGGCGGGGGTGATCCCGGCGAGGACCGTGGGGGCATAGAACCAGCCCCGCTCCAGTTCCGGTGCCAGCCCGTCGGGCCTGCCGCCTCCGCACAGTGCTCGCGCGCCCTGCCGTACCGCGTCGTCCACCAGCTCTTCCAGGTCGGTGCGGCCCTGTTCGCTGGCGAGGGGGCCGACGTCGGTGGATTCCTGCATCGGATCGCCGACCGTCAGGTTGCTCATGCCCACGGTGAACCGTTCGGCGAACTCCTCGTACACCTCGGTGTGCACGATGAACCGTTTGGCGGCGATGCAGGACTGCCCGTTGTTCTGCACCCGTGCGGTCACGGCGGTGCGGGCGGCCCTGGCGACGTCCGCGGACGGCATGACGAGGTACGGGTCGCTGCCGCCCAGCTCCAGGACGGTGTGTTTCACCTCGTCGCCCGCGATCGACGCGACCGAGCGGCCGGCCGGTTCGCTGCCGGTGAGGGTGGCCGCGGCGACCCGGCGGTCACGCAGGATCGCCTCGACCGCGCCCGATCCCACCAGCAGGGTCTGGAAGCAGCCCGCCGGGAATCCGGCCCGGCGGAACAGGCCCTCCAGATACATGGCCGTCTGCGGAACGTTGGAGGCGTGCTTGAGCAGGCCCACATTGCCCGCCATCAGGGCCGGGGCGGCGAACCGTACGACCTGCCAGAGCGGGAAGTTCCACGGCATCACGGCGAGCACGGGACCGAGCGGCCGGTAGTGGACGTAGGCCCGGGAGGCTCCGGAGTCCGCCACATCGGCCTGGGACGGGTGCTGGTCCGCGAGGAGTTCCTCCGCGTGGGCCGCGTACCAGCGCATCGCCTTGGCGCACTTGGCGGCCTCCGCGCGGGCCGCCTTGACGGGTTTGCCCATTTCGATGGTCATGGTGCGCGCGATGTCCTGCTGGTCCTCGTCGAGCAGCCCGGCGGCCTGGTTCAGCAGCCGGGCGCGTTCGGGGAACCCGGTGGTCCGGTACCGCCCGTACGCGGTGGCGGCGGCGTCGAGCCGCTGCTCGATGCCCGCCCCGTCGAGCGCTTCGAATCTTCTGAGGGTTTCGCCGTTCGCGGGATTGACCGTCGCGATGGGCATGGCCGTGTCCTCCTTGCCTCGGTCCTTCGACCGTGCCGTGCCGTACGCCGAGCCGCAACGCGGGCCCCGCCGGGCGGACACCCGGCCGGCGCGGTCCGTGCGTGCGGTGTGCACGCCGTCCGCGCCGGGAGGGGAGACGTCCGGCGGGTACGGATGGCGACGGTGCCGTCCCGGTGGCCCGGCTCAGACGAGAGCGGGGTCGGATGCCGTCGTGGACTCGGCGGCGGGAACGGGGGCGGCGGCAGCGACGGGCGGGCGCCGGAACTCGCGCACCCCGGGCAGCGGCGGGAGCCGCACCAGGTCGACGCTGTACGGCTCCTTGGCGTACCTGGTGAACCAGACGACTTTGCCCTCGGCCGTGCGGCACGTGCCCCAGCTGTCGCTCAGGGCCATGACCCGGCTCAGGCCACCGCCACCGTTGCTGAGCAGCCGCGGCATCTCGGAGCCGTTGTCGGCGACGGAGACCGTGAGGTGCCGCCCGGACCAGCGGAGTTCGACGACGCAGTTGTTGTCGTCACCGACATGCCGGTGGACATTGGTCAGCAGCTCCTCCACACCACGGCATACCGGCCGGATATGGAGTTCGAGACTCCAGTGGCGGAGGTGCGCCGCGATTATTCGTCGCAGCTGGGACACACGCTCTGCCGAAACCTGGAGTTCGACCAGGTAGTGCCGGTCGAGTGGAACGGTCATCGTCGAGGCTCCTCACATCGAGGCCCACTGACTTCGCCCCGTTGAACCAACGACCCCCGAACACGAAGAGTGAGCAGATGTCACTTCTGGGTCACTCCATAGAGTGGCCCGGCGGAGGCGGTCCCGCAACACAAGGAACACCCGGTCGGCCGTGGCGCAGGGAGCCGCCCGGGTCACAGGAGGTACGGCAGCAGTGTGTCCGGGGTGAGCGGGAGGCTGCGGAGCCTGACGCCGGTGGCGTGGCGGACGGCGTTGCCGACGGCCGCCGCGGCGCCGACGATGCCGATCTCGCCGATGCCCTTGCTGCCCATCGGGTTGAGATGCGGATCGTCCTCGTCGATCCAGTGCGCCTCGATCTCCTGCACGTCGGCGCAGGCCGGCACGTGATAGGAGGCGAGATCGCTCTCGGTGTAGTCCCCGAAGACGCGGTCCATGGTGGAGGCCTCGGTCAGCGCCATACCGATCCCCATGGTCATGCCGCCGATGAACTGGGAGCGTGCGGTACGGGAGTTGAGGATACGTCCGGCGGCGAAGACGCCGAGCATCCGGCGCACCCGTACCTCTCCCGTCCGTGAGTGCACGGCGACTTCGGCGAAGTGGGCGCCGAAGGCGTGGCGCGCGTACGGGGATTGCCCGGCGGTCTCCTGCTGGGTGTCGGCGGTGACGGTGAGTCCCTCGGCGGGGACCGGGCCGGTGCGCTCGCACAACTGCCGCAGCAGCAGGGTGGCTGCCTTGTGCACGGACCAGCCCCAGGAGGCGGTGCCGGACGATCCGCCCGCCAGCGGGGCGTCGGGCAGTTCGCTGCTGCCGATGTCGATCCGGACGTTGTCCACGGGGGTGGCCAGGACGTCGGCGGCGATCTGCGCCAGCACGGTGCGGGCGCCGGTGCCGATGTCGGTGGCGTTGACCCGGATGCGGTACGAGCCGTCGGCGGCCGCGTGTGCCGAGGCGCTGGAGGCGGCGATGTAGACGGGGTAGGTGGCGGCGGCGACGCCCGTGCCGAGCAGCAGCGGCCCCTCCTCACGGGCCGCGGGGCGCGGATCGCGGTCGTACCAGCCGAAGCGTGCGGCGCCCTTCTCCAGGCAGGCGGCCAGGCCGCGGCTGCTGAACGCGCGCCCGGAGTCGGGTTCGTTCGCCGGGTCGTTGAGGATGCGCAGTTCGACCGGGTCCATGCCGAGGGCCGAGGCGAGTTCGTCCATCGCGGATTCGAGCGCGTACATGCCGGGGGCCTCGCCCGGTGCGCGCATCCAGGAGGGGCTCGGCACGTCCAGGGCGACCACCCGGTGGGCGGTGCGGCTGGTGGCGGAGCCGTACATGATCCGGGTCGGTACGGCCGCCTGCTCCACGAACTCCTTGATGGTGGAGGTGTGGGTGATGATCTCGTGGTCGATCGCGGTGAGGGTGCCGTCGAATTCGGCGCCGAGCCGGATGTGCTGGATGGTGGGGGCGCGATGGCCGACCAGGGCGGCCAGTTGGCGGCGGGGCAGCGCGATCTTGACGGGGCGGCCGGTGTGGCGGGCGGCCATGGCGGCCAGTACGGTCTGCGGGCGCGGGGTGCCTTTGGATCCGAAGCCGCCGCCGACGTGCTCGGAGACCGCGGTGATCTGCTGCGGCCGGATTCCGAACGCGGTGGCGAGGCTGTCGCGGACCGTGGTGGAGCCCTGGCTGGAGTCGTGGACGGTCAGATGTCCGTCGTCGTCCCACCGTGCCGTCGTGGCGTGCGGCTCCATGGGGTGGTTGTGCAGGGCTCCGACGGAGTAGGTGGCGTCGACCTGTACGGGCGCCGCGACGAAGGCCCGTTCGGTGTCGCCGCGTTCCCGGAAGGCGGGGAAGCCGCCGTTGACGATCTCCGGGGTGTACAGACCGGGGTGGCCCTCGGTCAGCAGGACGTCGTGCCCGTCGGTCTCGTAAGTGATCCGCAGTGCCTCGACCCCGGCGCCGGCGCTTTCCGGGGTGTCGGCGATCACGAGCGCGACGGGCCAGCCCCGGTGCGGAACCCGGTCGTTCTGGAGGACGGCGAGGATCGGGTCGTCCGGCTCCTTCAGCCGGGGCGCATTGTGGTGGGTGAGAACGGCGCGCACGCCCGGCAGGGCCAGTGCCTCGTCCGCGTGGACGGCGCCGACGCGGCCGCGGGCGATCGTGGCGGGGACGGGCAGGCCGTACAGGCACCCCGGCGGGGTGTGCTCGGCGGCGTAGCGGGCGGTGCCCGTGACCTTGTCCCGGCCCTCGCGGCGGACGACGGGGGTGCCCAGTGGTGACGGGGCCTGGCTCATGACGGGGTCCTCACGGCTGGGGCGGCATCGGTGCGGTTGCTCTGCTGTCGGCGGGGGCGGGGGCGGCGTCGGAGCGGTTGCTCAGCTTTCGGCGGCGAGTTCGGCGAGCGCGTCGACGGCCAGGTTGCGGGCGAGGCCGACCTTGAAGGCGTTCTCGCGCAGCGGACGGGCCTCGGCGAGTTCGGCGTCCACCGCCCGTTCGAAGGTCTCCACGGTGGCTGGTGCGCCGCGGAGCAGGTCCTCGGCGGCCCGTGCGCGCCAGGGCCGGTGGGCGAGCCCGCCGAAGGCCAGCGCGGCGTGCTCGATCCGGCCGCCCCGGACGCTCAGTACGGCTGCGACGGACGCGAGGGCGAAGGCGAAGGAGGCGCGGTCGCGTGCCTTGCGGTAGAGGGAGACGGCGCCTTCCGGGGGCGGTGGCAGGACCAGTTCGGTGATGAGTTCACCCGGCCGGATCTCGGTGTCCCGGTCCGGGGTGTCGCCCGGCAGGCGGTGGAATCCGGTGGCGGGCACGGTCCGCCCGCCGTCCGGTCCCAGCAGGTGGACGGTGGCGTCGAGGGCGGACAGGGCGACGGCCATGTCGGACGGGTGGGTGGCGACGCAGTGCGCGGAGTGGCCGAGCACGGCGAGGTCGCGCTGCGCGCTGTCGAGGGCGGGGCAGCCGGTGCCGGGTTCCCGTTTGTTGCACGGCTTGGAAGTGTCCTGGAAGTACGCGCACCGGGTGCGTTGCAGCAGGTTCCCGCCGGTCGTGGCGGTGTTGCGGAGCTGCCCGGAGGCGCCGGACAGCAGCGCCCGGGACAGAGCGGGGTAGCGGGTGCGCACCACGGGATGGGCGGCCAGGACGCTGTTGCGTACGGTCGCGCCGATCCGCAGGCCCCCGTCCTCGGTGTCGGCCACGTGGTCCAGCGGCAATCTGCTGATGTCGATGAGCCGGTGCGGGGCCGCGACGCCGAGCTTCATCAGGTCGACGAGGTTGGTGCCGCCGCCGAGGAACACGGCGGCGGGGTGCGCGGCGTGTTCGCGTACCGCTTCCTCGGTGGACCGGGCGCGGAGATAGCCGAAGGGTTTCACAGCGCCACGTCCTCGATCGCCTCGACGATGCGGGGGTAGGCACCGCAGCGGCACAGGTTTCCGCTCATCCGCTCGCGGATCTCATCGGCGTCGAGCGGCGCCGGGGCCGATACGGGTGCCCTGGTGGCGGTGGCATGGGACGGGAAGCCGTCCACGGCCTCGCCGAGCATGCCGACGGCCGAGCAGATCTGGCCGGGTGTGCAGTAGCCGCACTGCAGGGCGTCGCGGTCCAGGAAGGCTTCCTGGAGGGGGTGGAGCCGGTCGCCGTCGGCGAGGCCCTCGACGGTGGTGATGGCGGCGCCGTCGTGGGCGACGGCGAGCAGCAGACAGCTGTTGGCGCGCCGGCCGTCGACGATGACGGTGCACGCCCCGCACTGTCCGTGGTCGCAGCCCTTCTTCGCACCGGTGAGCCCCAGGTGCTCGCGCAGGGCGTCCAGGACGGTGGTGCGGTGATCGAGCGTGAGCGTCCGCTCGGTTCCGTTGATCTGCAGTGTCAGGGCGGAACGGTCACCGGTTGCTCCCGGCTGTTGCGCACCGTCGTCCCGCCCGCGAGAGGGGTCCACGCACTCGCACCTTTCAGAGGTGGCCTTTTGCCCGTTTTCTACCAGAAGTGCGAAGATTTCCCGTGCCATTGCTCCGCCGCCGGGCCGCGCCCCGCCGGAGTGTCGGCCCATCGGTCTACCGGCTCGCCAGCCGCAGTCGCACCTCTTCCTCCTGGTCGCCGGAGACGGTCCCGACGACCGTCACGTCGAAGGCGTGCGCCAGGCTCTGCCGGAGCCGTTCCACCGCCCAGTAGCCGCCCTGGACATCGACGCTCACGGGTGCACCGAGGGCGACCGGCCCCGAGACCACCCTCTCCTCGGCGACGTCGACGGTCACCACCCATGCGGTGGGCCGCTTGCCTGCGAGGTTCTGCGGTACGTCGGCCGAGGCCCGGTCGGTGGTGAACGCGGCGCGCAGCACATCGAAGACCATCCGCGCGTCGGCCTTCTCGCACCCGCTGATGACGACCGAGACCTCCTGCCCGTACCCGCTCTCCTCCGTCTGCTTCTCCTTGATGGTGTTCACCGCGGTTCCTTCCGCTCGGTGTTCCGCTCCGCGTCCCCGTGCCGGGTGCCGTGCCCCTGCGGCGTTCCGAGGATGTCTCCAGGCTCTCCCCGTGGCAGGACGACGGCGACACGAGGCCGGGTGCGCCGGCACCGTGGACGGCCGCCGACCGGGCGCGTACGCCTCACCGCACCCCGCGTTCCCCGCCCGGCCGCCGCACCGTCGACGCGAAACTCCTTTTCAGGTCATATCCACTTAAAACATGAATTCATGGCAATTATTGCGTGAGGGGTTCGGCTCGGGGTATCCGGCAAGCATGGACGTTTCGAGCGCAGACCTGACTTCACTGGCTCTCCACCTCGCCGACGGGCGGGGTGCGACCGGGTCGGTGATGGGCATTGTCGGAGTGGTGCTGGTGGCCGTGCTGATCGGCGCGGTCTGGCTGGGGAAGCGGCGACGGGCCCAGGAGCTGCCACCGCCCAGACCCGACGAGCAGCCACCCCGGCCGGACCACCGAGCTCACATCGAGGAACGCGATGTGCACGGCGACGACCACTTCCCGCCCGACGGCCGGGGTCTTTCGCCGTACGAGCTGGGGGATCACGGGAACGAGACCATCCACCGCGACGCCGACGAGCGGCGCGACTGACTCGGTGGACTCCCCCGGCGGCGGCCCCGGGCAGGGGCGTCGCGTGTTGCGGGGGTGAGTGCCTCCGGTGAGGCTGGGGTGGGCCCGTCGGCCACGGGCGTACCCAGACCTCAGAACCGATGAAGGCAGTAGGACCATGACCGGAAGCCACCCGGGGAAGACGCCGAGACCTGCGCCGCTGACCGGACCCGCAGCACCCTGCTGGGTCAACCTCATGACCCGCGATCTGCGGGCGGCGCAGAAGTTCTACGGCGCCGTGCTGGGGTGGACGTTCCGTCCGGGCAAGCTGGGGCAGGAGTTCTCGGTCGCCCGCCGGGGCGACGTACCCGTCGCCGGCATCGGCGCGGTGGCGACCGCCTACCAGGTGGCCGTGGTCTGGACGCCCTACTTCGCGGTCACCGACGCCGACGCGGCCGCCTCACGCATCCGTGAGCGCAGCGGCACCGTCGCCGTGGGGCCGATGGCACTCGGCAAGGGGCGCGGGGCACTCGCGGCGGACCGGGACGGTGCGATGTTCGGGATCTGGGAACGGACCGAGCCCGCGACCTCGCCGCCGGCGCCGGACGACCATTCGCACGCCTGGCTCCGTCTGCACACCAGGAACGCCTTCGACGCCGCGATCTTCTACGGGCAGGTGCTCGACTGGGCGAGCGGGCGCCCGGGGTGCTGCGAGGTGTCGTACGAGAAGGACGAGGTCATCGTCGAGTGCGACGGGCGCCGGCTGGTGCGGATCAGCTCCGGCGCGGTGGAGGCGGCGCCCGATCCGCTGGTACGCCCGCACTGGCAGGTGCACTTCCCGGTCGGCGATGTGACGGCCACGGTCGCGACGGCGCGGGAGTACGGCGGCAGCCTGGTCGAGCAGCGGTCGCTGGCGCAGGGCTCGGAGGCGACGTTGCTGGACCCGGACGGCGGCCTCTTCACGGTCACGGATGTCCGGGGCCTCACGGCGGACGGTCCCGGCTGACCGGGCCGTCCACTCCCCCTGTCCGGCGCTCGGTCATTTCTCGCGCGTGGACGGGGAACGGGCCAGCGCCCAGGCCGGGAAGACGAACCAGCAGATCAGGAACCACAGGGCCATTCCGCCGACCAGCCACAGCGCGACGGAGCTGTGCAGGGCCACCCGCAGAATGAGCAGCAGGGCGGAGCACATCGTGCAGAACAGCAGGACGAGCCCCACCATGGTCATCCGTGACGCCCAGGTGACCGTCTGCGGTTTGAGCCGCCGTCCGGTGAGCAGCCGGTGGTACGAGACGGGGCCGATCAGTGCGGCCGCGGTGGCCGATCCCAGCACCACGGTGACCACGTAGATGGTGCGGTCGGTGTCCGAGAGCTCGGCGAAGCGGGGCTGGAAGACGACGGCGAGCAGGAAGCCGAAGAGGATCTGGACGCCGGTCTGGGCGACCCGCAGCTCCTGAAGCAGATCGGTCCACCGCCGGTCCGCCCGTTCCTCCGGCGTCTCGTCGCGGCCCGGACGGCCGCGGTCGGGGCGATGCGCTGTCGAGGTCACCGGGAGCCTCCGTCCGAATACCCGGAGTACTTCGCGTTCCCCTCCTCCCCCACCGTAACCGGTCACCAGGGAGGGGGAGACGGCCGGATCGTCCGCCCGGCCCTCGACGATCAGTTCGACCTCACCTAGGATCTTGAGTACGGCATCGCGCGTCGGTCACCGGCCGGGTGAGGCGTGGAGGTGCCCGTGAGATGCCCGTTGGAGGCATTCCACAGTGTCAGTCGAGTTGAATCACACCATCATCCACTGCCGGGACAACCGCGAGTCCGCAAAGTTCCTGGCGGACATACTGGGGCTCGAAGTCGGCGAGGAATGGGGCCCGTTCATCCCGGTCGCCACCGCGAACGGAGTCACCCTGGACTTCGCGACCGTTCCCGAAGCCTCGATCACCGCACAGCACTACGCCTTCCTCATCTCGGAAGGGGAGTTCGACACCGCGTACGCCCGCATCAAGGAACTCGGGGTCACGCACTACGCCGATCCGCACCGTAAGTATCCGGGCGAGATCAACCACAACGACGGCGGCCGGGGCGTCTACTTCATCGATCCCGCCGGTCACGCCATGGAGATCATCACGCGTCCGTACGGGGGCTTCGCCTCGTAACACCGCGCTCCGGCAAGGGGGTTCGGCCGGCGCCCGGGTACGGGTTCCGGCCGGGCGCCGCGCTTGCGGTCAGTCGATCGGCAGCAGCAGCTCGGGCCGGTCCCACATCACCGCGGGCGGGTCGGCCGCCAGGGTGCCGGTCCGCCGGGCCCCCACGCTCCGGTAGAAGCCCTCGGCCGGCGGGTGCGAGACGATGCGGACTCCGGTGAGTCCGGCGCGCTCCGCCTCGCCGCGCAGATGCCCGATGAGGAGCCGCCCGATGCCGAGTCCCTGCGCGGCGTCGGCGACGAACATGAGGTCGAGCTCCGGCGGCGCGAGAACGAGCGAGTAGAAGCCGAGCAGCCGGTCGGTACCGGGCTCCACGGCCGCGAAGACCCTGTGGGTCTCGATGTAGTCGGGACCGACCCGGTATCCGGCGACCATGGCGGCGTAGTGCCCCTCGTAGGCGCGGGAGGTCCTGACCAGCCGGGTGAGCCGCTTCGCGTCCCGGACGGTGGCACGCCTGATGCTCACGGTCTCCCGCGGCGCCCCGCCACCCCGGCGGGTAATGCTCGATGTCATGGATGGAGTATTACGCATCCGGATGCCGGGCACCCACCCGCGAGCCGCCGGCCGACCCGTCGAGCCTTACGACGGATCGCGCGCCGTGCGCCATTCGTCGACCATGGCGTCGATGTCGAACGGCTTGAGGTTCAGCGGCGGACCCGGCGGCGGCCGCCTGATGGCCGCCGTGATCTTCTCGTTGACCTCGGACAGCATGCGCCGCACCTCGGCCTCCGTCCGAGCCCCGGACACCGATTCGGCCACGTCCTCCGCCTGCTTGCGCAGGGCCAGGGCCGGCGGGAGCACCGAGACCCCCTCGCGCTGAAGCTTCTGCTTGATCCACCAGTTCTCGTCGTAGGGAGCCCCGATACTGTCGAGCGGCTTGCCGAATCCCGGCAACTGCGAGATGTCGCCACGCTGCTCGGACTCCCGGATCTGCTTGTCGACCCATGATTCGAAGCTGACGCCCGCAGGCTTTCGCTCGGTCAACGTACGCCCCTCTCGGAGGATTCGTAATCCGGTCCTTTCACGATACCCAGGGACCGAGGGGCGCCGGCCCCGGCCCCCGTGCCCTGCAACACAACACCCTTCGGCGCAAACCCACTTCGGGACCGGCGGTCCTTTTCAGTGGGCGTGTCCGGCGGGCTCCCCGGCCCCGCTCTCCCGGTGTCCGTCACCGCCGCTCCCCGGTGCGGCCACCCGGACGGTGAACGCCGCGGTGCGCACCTTGCCCTCGTGCTTGAAATCGAGGAAGAGCCGGTACGTTCCGGCACTGGGGGCCGTCGCCGTGAAGGACACCTCCGGCCCGGGGCCGCCCTCGTTCGGGTGGACGTGCAGATAGGCCAGGTCGCCGGAGCGCAGGGCGACCAGGTGCCCGTACGCACCGAGGTAGGGCTGGAGGTCGGTGACGGGGCGGCCGCCCCTGCTGATGGACAGCTTCAGTTCGCCGCTCCGGCCGGCCCGGAGTTCGCCGCCGAGCGTGACCCGGTAGCCGTCGGCCTCGGCGGTGGCGCCCGGGGCGGGGAGAGCGACGGGGCGGTAGGCGCCGGAAACGGCCAGATCCGCACCGAGGGTGAGGTTCTCGGCACCTGCGGCGGCCGGGGTGAAGTCGGCGAACACCCGGTAGCCACCGGCCTCGGGCAGCTCGACGGGGGTCGACCAGGTGCCGTCGGCCGCACGGACGGGGTGCAGGTGCCGGTACTGGGTGAGGTCGCTGGAGGCGAGGATGAAATGCAGCTCCTTGCCGTGCTCACGCTGATAGGCGGTGACCTTGCGCCCACTGTCGTCCTTGACGGCGAACCGGATCTCGGACCGGGCCCCGGCCCGGACCGTCGGCGTCTCCAGGTCCAGCGTGTAGCCGCCCTCGGATATCTGCAGCCCGCCGGGCGCATGGTCCGCAGCCTCCTTCGCCCCGCCCTCCTCTCCCCCGCCGTGACCGCCGTGCTGCCGCGCGGGGCGGTCCTCGGCGGCCACCAGTGGGTCGACACCTCTGCCCACTCCGTAGGCGGTTCCGAAGGTCGCGGCGAGCGCGGCGGCGAAGGCGGTGATCCTCAGTGCGTTGTTCATGACGGTTTCCTCCATCGGGTCGACCGGGAGGCAGCGCTTCCCGACGCCTCACAACATACCCCCTGGGGGTATCAAGTCAACCCCGGAGGGCACGGAGCACTCCGTCAGTGGGCGGGAGATCGCCACACGGGCGAGCAGGAGGGGCAAACCGGTCACTGCCGCGAGGAGGAACCGGACGGATCAGGCCCGCCGCTCAGGCCGGCACCACCAGCCCGGCGCGCAGCCGCTCAACCGCCGCCTCGGGAATACGCAGGCCGTCGCGCACATACCCGTCGAGTCCGCCCCACCGCTCCTCCATGGCGTCCAACGCCGTGTCGAGGTAGCGGGGGCGCACTTCGGTGATCGCGGAGGCGATCTCCGGGGCACCTCCCGCGTCGAGGAAGTCCTGCACGTACGGAGCGAAGGCGACCCGTACCACCGGATTCACCGCGAGGAACTCGGCGTGCACCGCATCGCGCGACGCGCCGAGCATCATCAGGAGCAGCGCGGCGGCCCAACCGGTCCGGTCCTTGCCCGCTGTGCAGTGGAAGAGCACCGGGCGGGCACGGTCGTCGGCGACGGTCTCGACGAAGGCCCGGAGTGCGGCCGACGCGCCCGGTGAGAGCACCATCTGCCGGTAGGTGTCCGCGAACAGTCCCGCCGCCTTACCGCCGCCGAGCAACTGCTCCGCGGCGACGGGGTCGGCGAGCAGGGCCCGCAGCCTGGCGGGCGCCACACCCGGGTTGTCCCCGAGCACATCGGCGACGAACAGCCGCGCCCCCGGCGGCAGCCGGTCGGGGGCAGCCGCACGCTCGTCGGCGGTACGCAGATCGACGACGGTCCGGATGCCGAGCGTGGACATCCGGGCGTCCCGCGCCGCGTCGAGCCCACTGAGTTGCCCGGACCGCAGCACGGCACCGGCCCGGACCCGGTGATCCGGGCCGAGGGCGATGCCGCCCAGGTCGCGCAGATTGAGGACGGTGGATGCCGGGACGGCCCTGGCGGTCTGCACGATGAACTTCCCCTTTTTCGCTCGACGCGTATCCGAATTCATTCGGTTTTGCCGGATCAAACGTCGCACGCAGCCGGGAAATCGACAAAGTAAAACGCCGGTGGACATCGTTTGGGGGCATGTGCGGGGATAAAGGAAATGTGAAATCGCGACCGCCCTCACCCCAGGTCAGGGCCGTACCACACCAATAGCGGCGTGTTCCGTGAATGCGCGCGCGAATTCCCGGCCCCGCGTTTCCCGCCGGGGAACGGAACGGGCCGGTACGGTCCGGGCCGCGGAATCCTCGCGCTCAGAGCACGACGACGGTGACCTCGGTCGCCTTCACGCTCGTCCATACGGCGGTGCCCTCGACGAGGCCCAGTTCGGTCGCCGCCTCGGGGGTGATCTCGGCGACCAGGTCCGGCGCCTCGTCGGAGGCGATCACCACCCGGAGCCGGCTGCCGACGGCGGTGAGCTCGCGCACCGTTCCGGGCCAGATGTTACGGGGGCTGCCGCCGGGCCTGTCGTGGTGTACGGAGACCGCTTCGGGCGCGATGATCGCGAGGGCGGCCGTCCCCTCCGCGGGCGCGTCCGCGACGACCAGCCGGCCGCCGCCCGCGAGGGCCAGGGTGCCGTCGGGCTCGGCGGTGCCGGGCCAGGCATTGCGGCCGAGCATCCGGGCGACCCAGGGCGAGCGGGGATTCCGGGTGACCTCGGCCGGTGGCGCGTCCTGGAGGGTGCGGCCCTCGTCGAGCACCAGCACCCGGTCGGCCAGTGAGACCGCTTCGACGGGGTCGTGGGTGACGATCAGGCAGACGCCGCCGAATCCGGCGAGGTGGGTGCGCAGGGTGTGCCGGACATGGGCGCGGGTGGTCTGATCGAGGGCGGCGAGCGGCTCGTCGAGCAGCAGCAGCCAGGGGCGGGCGGCGAGCGCCCTGGCCAGTGCCACGCGCTGGGCCTGCCCGCCGGAGAGCTGGGCGGGCCTGCGGTGGGCCAGGTGTCCGACGCCCAGCCGGTCGAGCCACCGCTGCGCCTCGCGCCGGGCCTCGGCGCGGGCGACGCCGTGGGCGCGGAGCCCGTACGCCGTGTTCGTCAGCGCGCTCAGGTGCGGGAAGAGCGCGCCGTCCTGCGGCACCCAGGCGACCTGGCGGCGGTGCGGGGGCAGTTCGGTGACGTCGGTGTCGCCCAGGCTCAGCCGGGCCCGGGCGCGCGGGGTCAGGCCGAGGAGCGCGCGCAGCAGCGTCGTCTTGCCCGCGCCGTTGGGGCCGACGACGGCGATCGTGGTGCCGGGCGCCGCGTCGAGGGTGAGCCGGTCGAAGCCGGTGACCTCGGCGTGCAACGAGCGTCGTTCCCGCGGGGGCGGGGGCGGCTCCCGGTCCGCGCGCGATGCCGTGTCCGGACCGGCCGTGTCGTCGGCCGGGGGCCGCGAGCCGCGTGCACGGTCGCTCGGCGTTCCGGTCCAGCGCCCGCGCAGCGTGATCAGTACGGCCATGGCGATGGCGAGCAGCAGCAGCGATACGGAGGTGGCGGCCTCCGGGGAGTCCTGGAGAAGCAGATAGACCTGAAGCGGAAGGGTCTGAGTGGTGCCCGGCAGATTGCCCGCGAAGGTGATAGTGGCGCCGAACTCGCCTAGCGCCCGAGCCCAGGTGAGGGCGGCCCCGGCGGCGAGGCCGGGGGCCACCATCGGGAGGGTGACGGTGAAGAACACCCGGACCGGCGAGGCTCCGAGGGAGGCCGCCGTCTCCTCGTACGCGGGGCGCAGTCCGGCCAGCGCGCCTTCGAGGCTGATGACGAGGAACGGCATCGCGACGAAGGTCGCCGCGACCACCGCGCCCGAGGTGTGGAAGGGCAGCGTGATCCCGAAGGTGTCCTCCAGCCAGGGGCCGAGCAGCCCACGGCGGCCGAAACCGAGGAGGAGCGCCACGCCGCCGACGGTGGGCGGCAGCACCATCGGGAGCAGGACCAGTGAGCGTACGAACGCCTTGCCGGGGAACTCCGTCCGGGCCAGCAGCCAGGCCAGCGGCACCCCCAGCAGCAGTGAGAGGCCCAGCGCCCAGAAGGAGACCAGCAGGGAGAGTCTGAGCGCCTGGGTGACTCCCGGGCTGGTCAGATGGGTGCCGAGGTCGGCCCAGGACGTGCGGACCAGAATGCCGATCAGCGGGATCAGCAGAAACGCGACGGCGAGCAGCGCGGGGATCGCCAGGGCGACGGGTGTGCGCACGCCGGGCACCCGGCTGCGGAGGGCTCTCATCGGAGGTTCCCGGAATCGGTCGGTTCGGGCGGGGTCGCGCACGCTCCCCCGGTCGACCGGCCGGCCCGACTGCGGCCGGCCGGACAGGACCTCCCGGGAATCACCCGGCGCGTGCCCGGCGGATCGGACTCGGACAGGTCCTAGGGCTGCTGGAAGCCCGCCGACCGCAGGATCTTCTGCGCCTGCGGGGTGCTCAGCCACTTCACGAACGCCGTGGCCGCCTCGGTGTTCTTGGACTGCCGCAGCGTAGCGGCCGGGTAGGAGGCCACCGCGTTCTGCGCGTCCGGGATGTCGACGGCGTCGACCTTGTCGGTGGCCGTTGCGGCGTCGGTCCGGTAGACGATGCCCGCGTCGGCCTCGCCGAGCTCGACCTTGCTGAGGACCGCGCGGACGTTGGGCTCCTGGGAGACCGGCTTGACGGTGAGCTTCTGGGCGTCGAGGACCTGCTTGCTGTAGCGGCCGACCGGCACCTCGGGCGCGGCCAGGACGACCTTGAGCTCGGGGTCGGTCAGGTCCTTCAGGCCCTCGATCTTCTCCGGGTTGCCCTCGCGGGTGGCGATGACGAGGCGGTTCTTGGCGATGACGGTGGGCGTCGCCGTGTCGGACTTCAGCCCGTCCATCGTCTTGGTGTCGGCGGTGACGAGGGCGTCGGCGGGCGCGCCCTGCTTCACCTGGGCGGCGAGCTCCTGGGAGCCGGCGAAGGAGAACGTCACCTTCGTGCCCGGGTGCTCCTTCTCGTACGCGGCGCCCGCGGTCTTGAACACATCGGTGAGCGAGGCGGCGGCCAGCACCGTCAGCCGGGCCCCGGACGACGTCGGCTTCCCGGTGGATTCCTTCTCGCTGTCGTCGCTGCCGCCGCACGCGGCGAGCGGGAGCAGCAGTGCGGCGGTGATGACCGCGGCGGCGGCGCGCCGCCCGGTGAGGGTGGTCGACATGGTCCGGTGACTCCTTGAAGTTGATGCGTGCCGTGGGTGACGCGCCGTCAGACGCGATCGATGTGCACGCTGGTGGACTTCACGCGAGCGGTGGCCTGCATGCCGACCTCCAGCCCCAGTTCCTCGACGGCCTCCCGGGTGAGCAGCGACACCAGCCGGTGCGGGCCCGCCTGGATCTCGACCTGGGCCGCGACGTCGCCGAGCTTCACCGCGGTGACGATGCCCGGGAAGGCGTTGCGGGCCGAGGTGTACGAGGTGTCGTCCTCGCCGCCCCCGCCCTGGCCGACCTCGATGGAGAAGGCGGCCAGGTCACGGCCGTCGATGAGCCTGCGGCCGCTCTCGTCGCGGTGGGTGGCGACCCTCCCGGCATCCGCCCAGCGGCGGGCCGTGTCGGGGCTGACCCCCAGCAGGCGTGCCGCCTGGCCGATTGTGTAGGACTGCATGTGCGACAAGATATTCGAATCTTCCTCGCAGCTGCAATCCGTCCGGGTGATCTGTGGAGCAAATGCCAGGGGCATTGGAGGAATCGCCAAGCGCCGGGACCGGGGGCAGGGGCCGGGACCGGCTACGCGACGGTGCGTGAAGGATCAAGTGCGCTCGGGGAGGGCAAGGTCACAAGCGGAACCCATGCTGTGCTCAAGCGCCCTGACCTAGCATCTGGGCATGACGGTCCTGCCTGCCGACGGGCTTTCGTTGGCCGCCGAATTCCCCGCCCCCGCCCATGAGCACTGGCAACACCTCGTCGAAGGTGTGCTGCGCAAATCGGGCAAGGAGGCTGCGGGGTCGGCCGCCGAGGAAGCACTGTCCACCACGGTGGAGGACGGGCTCATCACCCGCCCCCTCTACACCTCGCGCGACAGCGCGCCCGATGCCGGATATCCGGGCTTCGCCCCCTTCACCCGCGGCAGCAAGGCCGAGGGCAACGCGGCGGGCGGCTGGGACGTACGGCAGCGGCACACCCTCCCCGATCCCGCGCTTCTCAACGAGGCGGTGCTCGCCGATCTGGAGAACGGCGTCACCTCGCTGTGGCTGACCGTGGGCGGTGCCGCGGGTGTTCCGGTGTCCGCGCTGGCGGGTGCCCTGGACGGCGTCTACCTCGATCTGGCTCCCGTGGTGCTCGACGCGGGCGGGGAAACCGACGCCGCGGCAACGGAGTTGCTGCGGATCTGCGCGGAGCGGGGCATCGACCTGCGCAGCCTGCGCGGCAACCTGGGCGCGGACCCGTTCGGGCAGTCCGCGCGCAGCGGTGCCGAACCCGATCTGTCGGCCGCGGTCCACTGGGCGCGGCGGTGCGCACGGGAGTTCCCCGGGCTGCGGGCGCTGGCCGTCGACGCGCTGCCGTACCACGAGGCCGGCGGTTCGGCCGCCGAGGAGCTCGGCGCTTCGCTGGCGACCGGTGTCGCCCTGCTGCGGGCGCTGACCGGGGCGGGGCTGTCGGTCGAGGAAGCCTGCGGGCAGTTGGAGTTCCGATACGCGGCGACCGCCGACCAGTTCCTGACCATCGCCAAGCTGCGGGCCGCGCGCCGGCTCTGGTCCAGGGTGGCGGAGGTGTGCGGGGCCGCCGGGGCGCAGCGCCAGCACGCGGTGACATCCTCGGTGATGATGACGCGGCGCGATCCGTGGGTGAACATGCTGCGCACGACACTGGCATGTCTGGGGGCGGGGGTCGGCGGCGCCGACTCCGTCACCGTGCTGCCGTTCGATCACGCGCTGGGCCTGCCGGACGCGTTCGCGCGGCGCATCGCCCGTAACACATCGACGATCCTGCTGGAGGAGTCGCACCTGGCCCGGGTGATCGACCCGGCGGGCGGCTCCTGGTACGTGGAGCGGCTCACCGCCGAACTCGCCGACGCCGCCTGGTCGTTCTTCCAGGAGATCGAACGGTCCGGCGGTCAGGCCGCCGCGCTCGGCTCGGGGATGATCGGCGAGCGTCTCGCGGCCACCTGGGCGGCGCGCAGCAAGGATCTGGCGCGTCGCAAGGAGCCGATCACCGGGGTGAGCGAGTTCCCGCAGCTGGCGGAGCGGGCGGTGGAACGCGAGCCGGCCCCCCGCGGACCGGCCGCGGCACCGGGCGGTCTGCCCAGGGTCCGCCGTGACGAGGCGTTCGAGGCGCTGCGCGCCCGGTCGGACGCGCACCTCGCGGCGACCGGGCAGCGGCCGAAGGTCTTCCTCGCCGCACTCGGCCCGGCCGCCGCGCACACCACGCGGGCTTCGTTCGCCGCCAATCTGTTCCAGGCGGGCGGCATCGAACCGGTCCACAACCCGGTCTCCGTCGACGCGACGACGGCCGCCGACGCGTTCAGAGCGGGCGGCGCCACCGTGGCGTGCCTGTGTTCCAGTGACGCTCTCTACGCCGAGCAGGCCGAGGCGGTCACCGGGGCGCTGCGTTCGGCGGGCGCCGAGCGGGTGTTCCTGGCCGGCCGGCCCGGCGAGTACGCCGGTGTCGACGAGTACGTCTTCGCGGGCTCCGATGTGGTGGCCGTGCTCTCCTCCCTCCTCGACCGTATGGATGTGGCGTAATGCGTATCCCCGACTTCTCCGGCATCGAGCTCGGTCCGGGCGGTGCCGCCGAGGTCTCCGAGGACCAGTGGCGTGCCTCGGTGAAGGAGTCCTCCGGCAATTCCGACGGCGATCTGCTGTGGGAGACCCCGGAAGGCATCGCGGTCAAGCCGCTGTACACCGGGCACGACCTCGAAGGGCTCGACTTCCTGGGCACGTATCCGGGCATCGCCCCGTATCTGCGGGGCCCGTACCCGACGATGTACGTCAACCAGCCGTGGACGATCCGGCAGTACGCCGGGTTCTCCACCGCCGAGGAGTCCAACGCCTTCTACCGCCGCAACCTCGCCGCCGGTCAGAAGGGGCTCTCCGTCGCCTTCGACCTGCCGACCCACCGGGGCTACGACAGCGACCACCCGCGGGTGACCGGCGATGTCGGCATGGCGGGCGTGGCGATCGACTCGATCTACGACATGCGGCAGCTCTTCGACGGCATCCCGCTGGACCGGATGTCGGTGTCGATGACGATGAACGGCGCGGTGCTGCCCGTGCTCGCGCTGTACATCGTGGCCGCGGAGGAACAGGGCGTCGGGCCCGAGAAGCTGGCCGGGACCATTCAGAACGACATTCTGAAGGAGTTCATGGTCCGCAACACCTACATCTATCCGCCGAAGCCCTCGATGCGGATCATCTCCGACATCTTCGCGTACACCTCGCAGAAGATGCCGCGCTACAACTCGATCTCCATCTCCGGCTATCACATCCAGGAGGCGGGTGCGACGGCCGATCTGGAGCTGGCGTACACCCTCGCGGACGGGGTGGAGTACCTGCGGGCCGGGCGGGACGCCGGTCTCGACGTGGACGCGTTCGCGCCCCGGCTGTCGTTCTTCTGGGCGATCGGCATGAACTTCTTCATGGAGATCGCGAAGCTGCGGGCGGCCCGGCTGCTCTGGGCCAAGCTGGTCAAGGAGTTCGAGCCGAAGAACGCCAAGTCGCTCTCGCTGCGCACCCATTCGCAGACGTCCGGGTGGTCGCTGACCGCGCAGGACGTGTTCAACAACGTCACCCGGACCTGTGTGGAGGCGATGGCCGCCACCCAGGGCCACACCCAGTCGCTGCACACCAACGCGCTCGACGAGGCGCTCGCCCTGCCGACGGACTTCTCCGCCCGGATCGCCCGGAACACCCAGCTGCTGCTCCAGCAGGAGTCGGGGACCGGCCGGGTGATCGACCCGTGGGGCGGCAGCGCGTACGTGGAGAAGCTGACGTACGACCTGGCGCGCCGGGCCTGGCAGCACATCGAGGAGGTCGAGGCGGCGGGCGGCATGGCGCAGGCCATCGACGCGGGTATCCCGAAGCTCCGGGTGGAGGAGGCCGCGGCCCGTACTCAGGCACGGATCGACTCCGGGCGCCAGCCGGTGATCGGGGTGAACAAGTACCGGGTGGAGAGCGACGAGCAGATCGATGTGCTCAAGGTCGACAACTCCTCGGTGCGCACCCAGCAGATCGAGAAGCTGCGCCGGCTGCGCGAGGAGCGCGACGAGGGCGCCTGCCGGTCGGCGCTGCGCGCCCTGACGGCTGCGGCCGAGCGTGCTCCCGGTCCGGGGCTCGAAGGCAATCTGCTGGCGCTGGCCGTCGACGCGGCGCGCGCGATGGCGACGGTGGGCGAGATCTCGGACGCTCTGGAGAAGGTGTACGGGAGGCATGCGGGCCAGATCCGTACGATCTCCGGTGTGTACCGCAACGAGGCAGGTGAATCCCCTTCCGTGGACCGGACCCGGGCGCTGGTGGACAGGTTCGAGGAGGCCGAGGGGCGCCGTCCGCGCATCCTGGTCGCCAAGATGGGACAGGACGGCCACGACCGCGGCCAGAAGGTGATCTCGACCGCCTTCGCCGACCTGGGCTTCGACGTGGACGTCGGCCCGCTGTTCCAGACGCCGGCCGAGGTGGCGCGGCAGGCGGTGGAGGCGGACGTGCACATCGTGGGCGTCTCCTCACTGGCCGCCGGGCACCTCACGCTGGTGCCGGCGCTCCGCGAGGAGCTGGCGGCCGAGGGACGCGAGGACATCATGATCGTGGTGGGCGGGGTGATTCCGCCGCAGGACATCGAGGCGCTGCACGAGGCGGGCGCGACGGCCGTGTTCCCGCCCGGCACGGTGATCCCCGATGCCGCGTACGACCTGGTGACGCGGCTCGGCGCCGCGCTCGGCCACGAGCTGTGAGCCGCTGACCCGATGGCTCCCAGGATCGACATCGACAGCTATGTGAAGGGGGTGCTCGACGGGAAGCGGGCGCACATCGCGCGCGCCATCACTCTCGTCGAGTCCACCCGTCCCGATCACCGGGCACTGGCCCAGCGGTTGCTGCGCGAGCTGCTGCCGCACTCCGGCGCGGCCCGGCGGATCGGTATCAGCGGTGTGCCCGGGGTCGGGAAGTCCACGTTCATCGACGCGCTGGGCACGATGCTCACCGGGCTCGGGCACCGGGTCGCGGTGCTGGCCGTCGACCCCTCCTCCAGCCGTACCGGCGGCTCCATCCTGGGCGACAAGACCAGGATGGAGCGGCTCGCGGTGGACCCGGCGGCTTTCGTACGCCCGTCCCCCACCGCCGGCACCCTCGGCGGGGTGGCCAAGGCGACCCGGGAGTCCATCGTGGTGATGGAGGCCGCGGGTTACGACGTGGTGCTGGTGGAGACGGTCGGCGTCGGGCAGTCGGAGACGGCGGTGGCCAATATGGTCGACACGTTTCTGCTGCTGACGCTGGCCCGGACCGGTGATCAGCTCCAGGGCATCAAGAAGGGGGTCCTGGAGCTGGCGGACGCGATCGCGGTCAACAAGGCGGACGGCCCGCACGAGCGGGATGCCCGCGCGGCGGCGCGCGAACTGGCGGGTGCGCTGCGGCTGATGCACCCGGTGGACGCGGCGTGGACGCCGCCGGTGCTCACGTGCAGCGCCCGTGAGTCGGCCGGTCTCGACACCCTGTGGGAGCGGCTGGAACAGCACCGCGCGCTGCTGGAGTCGACCGGGCGGCTCGCCGCGAAGCGGCGTGACCAGCAGGTCGACTGGACGTGGACGATGGTGCGGGACGAGCTGCTGGAGAGTCTGCGCGGCCATCCGGAGGTGCGTGCGCTCACCCCGGGGCTGGAACAGCGGGTCCGGGACGGCGAGTTGACGGCCACGCTGGCGGCCGAGCAGATCCTGGCCGCGTTCCGGGGCGCGGCGGCGGTCGCGGACGCCGGTGACCCGGTGGCCTGACGGTCCGGGTGGGCGATGTCCGCGTCCGGCGGTCCGGAACTCCCGGGCCGCCGGACGTTCGTGGCGCCTACAGATCGAGCTGGTACTCGACCGAGGTGTGTGTCGGCTCGTAGCCGAGCGCGTCGTTGATGTGCCGCATGTGCGTATTGCTGTCGGCGGTGTCCGTCAGCAGCCCTTCCAGGCCGGGGTGGGTCTCGCGGGCATGGAGGATGGAGGCTGCCTTCATCCATGCTCCGAGGCCGTGTCCCCGGTGCTCGGGAAGGACTCCGGTGCCGTAGTGCCGGCCATCCCCCGTCCCGTCGCCCGGGACGACGAGTTCCGTGAAGCCCACGATCGTCGCGGTGGACTCGTCGAACGCCGCGACCGTGTGGAGCAGGTCGCCGCGCGCGGCGACGGCCGCCGCCGCGGACCGGACCCGGTCCACGTCCCAGAGGACCGTGCCGAAGTCGGTGTCGTCCATGGGCATGTCGTCCATCGCCCGTCGGGAGGCGGCGAACGTCACCGCGAGCTCGTCGGGGACGGTGCCGTCCCAGGAGATCAGCCGGTAGCCGGGGTGCGGCTGCCCGACGGTCCGGTGCAGGGCCTCCGTGTCCGCCTTCGCCAGCGGGAGCCGGACGTACGTCAGGGTCAGGACCTTGCGCAGCCCTTTGGCCCGCAGGAAGTGATCCCCCGCCGATCCGGCCTCGGCCTGCGCGATGACGCTGCGCCGGTCCTCCTCGCGGGCGGCCGCGACCGCTGCGTCGAAGAGCAGTGAGCCGACGCCGGTGCGGCGCTCCGCGGGGTGGACGTGGAGTTCCAGTTCGGCGAGGTGGTTCTGGCCCTCGCGGGTGAAGACGCGCAGGAACGCCGAGCCGAGAGGGCGGCCCCCGGCTTCGGAGGCGAGCCAGGCCAGCCGGTGGCTCCCGGCGGGTCGGTCGGGGTCGGCCAGCGCGGTGATACGTATCGACAAAATGGCTCCTCCGCGCCCGGGGCGCAGGTCAGGATGGGTGAGCGGGCCGGTGGCCCGGAGAACCACATCACTGCGCGAGAGCCGTGGCAACCGGATTTCGGATCCCCCGCACAGCCCGGTCCGCCCTCGGCACGGTCCCGTTCCCGCAGGGCCGTGCTACCGTGCTTGTGGTACCAGTGCTCGCCTCGCTTCGAGGCGCCGGTGCCGATCCACTTCTCCGAAGCTGCCGCGCCCGTCCGTTTCCGACCGGCGGTCCAGCTCTCCGCATCACCTCATCCAGTTCGGTCGGCATTTCTCCGTCCGGACTTTCCCGCCGCCCGTCGTCGGGGCGTGTTCTCTGCCGCCCCGTGCCGACCGGCCCCCTCATTCGCCATGTCCGCGAAAGGACCCGCCCGCCATGACCGTCTCTCTCGAACACCCGCTGCAACAAAGGCAGTTGACCACCGACTCCCCGAACACCACCGAGGCTGCCGGGGTACTCGACCTCACACACCAGGGGAACGGCGTACTGCGCGTACGGGACGGCCTCCCCTTCCCCGGCGACGTGGTGGTCCCCGCCGCCCTGATCCGCCGCCACGGCCTGCGCCGGGGCGATGCCGTCGCCGGGCTCTGCGACCGGCCTCGCACCCTGTCCGCCGTGGAGCGGGTCAACGGCCGCTCCCCGCAGGCACTCCGGGGCCGGCCCCACTTCCGCGACCTCACCCCACTCCACCCCCGGCAGCGCCTCCGGCTGGAGACACCGTCCGGGGGCGCCGCGATGCGTCTCGTCGACCTGGTCGCTCCGGTCGGCAAGGGGCAGCGCGGGCTGATCGTCGCACCGCCCAGGACCGGCAAGACGGTGCTGCTCCAGCAGATCGCCGCGGCCGTCGCCGCCAACCACCCCGAGTGCCACCTGATGGTGGTGCTGGTCGACGAACGCCCCGAAGAGGTCACCGACATGCGCCGGTCCGTCCGGGGCGAGGTGCTCGCCTCGACCTTCGACCGGCCCGCGAAGGAGCACATCGCCCTGGCCGAACTCGCGGTCGAGCGCGCCAAGCGGCTGGTCGAGCAGGGCCAGGACGTCGTCATCCTGCTCGACTCCCTCACCCGCCTGTGCCGCGCCCACAACAACGCCTCCGCCACGGGCGGGCGCACCCTCAGCGGCGGTGTCGACGCGGCCGCCCTGCTCGGCCCCAAACAGCTCTTCGGCGCCGCACGGCTCGCCGAGGAGGGCGGCTCCCTCACCATCCTCGCCACCGCGCTGGTGGAGACGGGCTCCCGCGCCGACGACTACTTCTTCGAGGAGCTGAAGAGCACCGGCAACATGGAACTCCGGCTCGACCGCACACTCGCGGAACGACGCGTCCACCCGGCCGTGAACATCCCGTCGTCCGGCACCCGGCGCGAGGAACTCCTCGTTCCGGCGAGCGAGTTGCGGGTGGTACGCGGGCTGCGGCGCGCGCTGCACACCAGAGATCCGCAGACCGCGCTGGAAACACTGCTGGACCGGCTCCGCCGCACCCCGGACAACGCCTCGTTCCTCCGTGCCGTCCACGGCACCGTCCCGGAAGCCTGAGCCTGTCCGGGCGGCACCGGCCCGGGCGCATAGCATGGCCCGGCGATCGCTTGATCCACGCCTCACGAGCACAGGGAGAGCAGCCACATGGAGTTCCGCCGACTCGGCCGCAGCGGCCTGACCATCAGTGAGATCGCTTACGGGAACTGGCTCACCCACGGTTCCCAGGTGGAGGAGGACGCGGCTGTCGCCTGTATCCGTGCGGCCCTGGACGCCGGGATCACCACCTTCGACACCGCGGACGTCTACGCCGAGACCCGGGCCGAAGCCGTCCTCGGCCGGGCGCTCAAGAACGAACGCCGTGAGGGTCTGGAGGTGTTCACCAAGGTCTACTTCCCGACCGGTCCCGGACACAACGACCGCGGGCTCGGCCGCAAGCACATCATGGAGTCCATCGACAACTCGCTGCGTCGGCTGCAGACGGAGTACGTGGACCTGTACCAGGCCCACCGCTACGACCACTCGACCCCGCTGGAGGAGACCATGGAGGCGTTCGCCGACGTCGTCCGCTCCGGCAAGGCCCTGTACATCGGCGTCTCGGAGTGGACGGCCGACCAGCTTCGCGCCGCGCACGGACTGGCCCGCGAGCTGCGGGTGCCGCTGATCTCCAACCAGCCGCAGTACTCGGCGCTGTGGCGGGTCATCGAGAGCGACGTGGTGCCGGCCTCCGAGGAGCTGGGCATCGGCCAGATCGTCTGGTCCCCGATCGCTCAGGGCGCGCTCACGGGCAAGTACAAGCCCGGTGCGCCGCTCCCGGCCGGTTCGCGGGCGACCGACGACAAGGGCGGTGCGAACATGGTCGCCGGCTGGCTGCGCGACGAGGTGCTGGAGCGGGTGCAGCAATTGCGGCCGCTCGCCGACAGTGCCGGGCTCAGCCTGGCCCAGCTCGCCGTCGCGTGGGTACTGCAGAACTCGAACGTCTCGGCGGCGATCATCGGCGCTTCCCGGCCGGAGCAGGTGACGGAGAACGTCGCGGCGGCCGGTGTGACCCTGGACGCGGAGCTGCTGAAGGGGATCGACGACATCCTGGACCCGGTGGTCGAGCGGGATCCCGGACTGACGGCCGGGCACCCGGAGAACGGCTGACCCGGCCGGACGGCCCCGGCCCCGCCTAAGGCGGGGGAGGGGCCCGCGGGGGGGGGGTGAGGTGGCGG
>NZ_JBHXTM010000068.1:0-9177 GCF_042677325.1 Streptomyces sp. NPDC127117 | reverse complement strand
TGGGTTACCCCCAAACCAGCCCCCGGGTGGCCGCGGGGTACCCCGTACTGCGGCCCGGCCCCCGGTATACGGGCTCCCCCGCCGGCCCGCCCCCGCCCCCGGTACGGGGGGGCCCGGGGCCGTCGGCTGCGGGATCAGGTGCCGGTGCGCAGCGCGGCGGTGTGCTCGCGGACCTGTGCCGGTGTGAGGTAGGTGTCCGTGTGCTCGAAGTCGCGCAGCTTGGCCGGCTGCCGGGACAGGAAGCCGGTGCGTACGAAGTCGTCGCCCGCGACGGCGTTCAGGATCCAATTGGTCGCGACCCGTGCCTTGGCGACGTTGGTGCGCAGCGCCGACCAGTGGTAACCGCGGGCGACGGCCTGCGCGGGAATCCCGTGCAGCTCGATCCCCAGCGGCTTGGAGACCGCGTCCTTGCCTCCGAGGTCCACGACGAGACCGAGGTCCTTGTGTACGTACGGCTTCAGCGGCTGGTTCCGCAGTGTCGCGATGAGGTTGTCGGCGAGCCTGCGGCCCTGGCGCATGGCGTGCTGCGCGGTGGGCGGGCAGACCGCTCCGTCGCCCTTGTGCAGGTCGGGGACGGCCGCGCAGTCGCCGAGGGCGAAGATGCCGTCGAATCCCGGCAGGATCATCTCGGGGGTGACAGCCAGCCGGCCGCGTACCGTCTCCGCGTCGAACGTGCTGACCAGCGGGCTCGCGGTGACGCCCGCCGTCCAGATCAGGGTCCGGCAGGGCAGCACCCGGCCGTCGGTGAAGGTGACCTTCTCGGGGGCGGCCTCGGCGATCGAGACGCCGAGCGACACCTCGATGCCACGGGCGCGCAGCATCTCCAGGGCGCTTCGGCCCAGCTTGGCCCCCAGTTCCGGCATCAGCTTCGGGGCGATGTCGATGAGGTGCCACTTGATCAGCCTCGGGTCGAGCCGCGGGTACTGCCGGAGCGCGTTGGTGGTGAGGCGCTGCAGACAGGCCGCCGTCTCGGTCCCCGCGTAGCCGCCGCCGACCACCACGAACTGGAGGCGCGAGGCGCGTTCGTTCTCGTCGTGGCTGGCGTCCGCGAGGTCGAGCTGGGCGATCACGTGATCCCGTACGTAGGCCGCCTCGGCCAGCGTCTTCATGCCCTGGGCGTTGTCCAGCAGGCCGGGGATGTCGAAGGTGCGGGTGACACTGCCGGCGCTGAGCACGATGTAGTCGTAGGGCTCGTAGACGATCTCGTCGGTGATCTTGCGGATGATGCAGATCTTCGCCTTCGGGTCCACCCCGATGGCCCCGCCCGGGATGATCCTGGTGCGGTGCTTGCGGCTGCGGCGCAGCGAGATGGCGACCGACTGCGGGGTGAGCACGCCCGCCGCCACCTGTGGCAGCAGGGGGAGGTAGAGCTGGTACGAGAACGGGGCGACGAGCGCGATCTCCGCCTCGCCCGGGATGAGTCCGCGCTCCAGACGGCGTACGCACTCCACTCCGGCGAATCCGGCGCCGACAACGAGGATCCTGGGTCGTGCCACGGTGTTCGTCCCTTCTCGGGGCTGTACATTCATCCGTTCGCCTGCCACGTCGCACGCGCCCGTCCTCACTCATCCTTACGAGCCGGGGACGAGTTCGCCTGCTGGGGCGGCGGAACGGACGACGCGCCCGGTCAGCGGGTCAGCAGGGTGACCGCGGTGCAGGTGCCGCCGACCGCGCCGACGGCCACGACCCCGGCGGCCACGCAGCGTGCCTTGAGCCTGCGGTAGCGCGCCTCGTACTCGCCGCGCAGTGCGGTGGCGCGGGCGGAGATGCGGGCGAGCGTCGCCCGTGATGCGGCGAGCCGGTCTGCGGTGTAGACGCGTTCGACGTCCTCGCGCTGGGCAGTGGTGAGCCAGGGGAGCTCGTCGGTGAAACGGCCGGCCCGGCGGCGGGCCTCCTCGACCTCGGCGCTCCACAGCAGGTAGCCCTGAAGTTGTGCGAGCCCGCGGGCGCTGTCCTTGTCGGGATCCACTCGCTCCTCCTCTCCCCGGGCCGTCGTGCTCACGCCCGCTCGTCCCCCGGGGCCGGGAAGGTCCCGGTGTCCGGACGGTTGAGGGCCTCGTCGAGCGCGCGGACCGAGGGGTGGTGCAGATCGAAGGCCGGGGATTCGGAACGGATCCGCGGCAGGGTGAGGAAGTTGTGCCGGGGCGGCGGGCAGGAGGTCGCCCACTCCAGGGAGCGGCCGTAGCCCCACGGGTCGTCGACTCCGACGTTCCTGCCGTACTTGGCGGTCTTCCACACGTTGTAGAAGAACGGCAGCATCGACAGGCCGAGCAGGAACGAGGAGATCGTCGAGACCGTGTTCAGCGCGGTGAACCCGTCGACGGCGAGGTAGTCCGCGTAACGACGCGGCATGCCCTCCGCGCCCAGCCAGTGCTGCACCAGGAACGTGCCGTGGAAGCCCACGAACAGCGTCCAGAACGTGATCTTGCCGAGCCGCTCGTCCAGCATCTTGCCGGTGAACTTCGGCCACCAGAAGTGGAATCCGGAGAACATCGCGAAGACCACGGTGCCGAAGACGACGTAGTGGAAGTGAGCGACGACGAAGTACGAGTCCGAGACGTGGAAGTCCATCGGGGGCGATGCCAGGATCACGCCGGTCAGACCACCGAAGAGGAAGGTCAACAGGAAGCCGATCGACCAGAGCATCGGTGTCTCGAACGACAGCGACCCCCGCCACATCGTGCCGATCCAGTTGAAGAACTTCACACCGGTCGGTACCGCGATGAGGAATGTCATGAACGAGAAGAACGGCAACAGCACACCGCCCGTCACGTACATGTGGTGCGCCCACACCGTCGCGGAGAGGCCCGCGATGGCGATCGTCGCGCTGACCAGGCCGATGTAGCCGAAGATCGGTTTCCGGCTGAAGACCGGGATGACCTCAGTGACGATGCCGAAGAACGGCAGGGCGATGATGTACACCTCCGGGTGGCCGAAGAACCAGAAGAGGTGCTGCCAGAGCAGGGCCCCGCCGTTGGCCGGGTCGAAGACGTGCGCACCGAACTTTCGGTCCGCCTCCAGCACCAGGAGGGCCGCCGCGAGGACCGGGAAGGCCAGCAGGACCAGCACAGCGGTCAGCAGGACGTTCCAGACGAAGATCGGCATGCGGAACATCGTCATGCCGGGGGCGCGCATACAGATGATCGTGGTGATGAAGTTGACCGAACCGAGGATCGTGCCGAAGCCGGAGAAGGCCAGGCCCATGATCCACATGTCGCTGCCGATGCCCGGTGAGCGGACCGCGTCGGTCAGCGGGGAGTAGGCGAACCAGCCGAAGTCCGCCGCCCCGTTCGGGGTGAGAAAGCCTGCCACGACGATGACCGAGCCGAAGAGGTAGAGCCAGTAGGCGAACATGTTCAGCCGCGGGAACGCCACGTCGGGCGCGCCGATCTGCAACGGCATGATCCAGTTGGTGAATCCGGCGAACAGCGGGGTCGCGAACATCAGCAGCATGATCGTGCCGTGGATCGTGAACGCCTGGTTGAACTGTTCGGGCGAGACGATCTGCATCCCCGGACGCGCCAGCTCGGCGCGCATGACCAGGGCCAGCACACCGCCGATGACGAAGAAGGCGAACGAGGTGACGAGGTAGAGCGTGCCGATCGTCTTGTGATCGGTGGTGGTCAGCCACTTGATGACGACGTTTCCCGGTTCCTTGGCGTGGACCGGAAGCTCGTTCGCGTACGCCTCCTCCGCCCCGGCTGCCCCTGTTGTGCCCGTCGTCGTCACTGGGACGCTCCTTCGATTGTCGTTCGCGGGTGGCCCGAGCACCCGGCAGGGGCGCCGTTTCCACCGGGACGGCCGGCCGACCGGTCCCGCGCGCGTCACGCCAGATTCCAGGAGCAGCAAATCAGCCGCGGGGCCGCGATGTGCGTCCCGCCGCCCGCCGCCGCACGACATTCACCCGTCAGGGCGTCCATGGCCACAGGCCGTGTTTCAGGCCCTCGGTCCGCTGCGAGCCGGGCCGCCGCCGGCCGAACTCCGGTACGTTGCCATGCCGTTGCCGGGCGATCCGGTGGATGCCGGGGCCGGGGACGGGCCGTGGGCTCCCCCGGCGCCGCTCAGGCCAGCCCGCCCGTCGCGCGGACGTTCTGTCCCGTGATCCACCGGCCGTCGTGACCGGCGAGGAAGGCGACCACATCGGCCACGTCCGCGGGTTCCCCCAGGCGGCGCAGCGGGGTCATGCCGGCGACTGCCTCCAGTGCCTGCGGCTGGTTGTTGCCGCGCAGCAGCTCGGTGTCGGTGGCTCCGGGCGAGACGGTGTTGACCGTGATCCCGCGGGCCCCGAGTTCATGGGCGGCGACGGCGGTGAGCTGCTCGACGGCACCCTTGCTCGCGGCGTAGGCGGAGATACCGGGGCCCGTGCGCACGGTGTTGGCCGTGGAGATGTTGACGATGCGGCCGCCGTCGCGCATCCGTAGCGCCGCGTGGCGGACCGTCATGAAGACCGCTCTGGTGTTGACCGCCAGAACCCGGTCGAAGACCGCCGGATCGGTGTCCGTCAGCAGGGACGGGGTGGGGCAGAGGGCGGCGTTGTTCACCAGGATGTCCAGCCCGTCGAGCTCCTCCTCGGCGACCGACATCAGGCGCTCCGGTCCGTCCGGGTCCGCGAGGTCCAGCCGGACGGACCGGACCTTGCCGCCGTCACCGCGCACCGTGCGGACGACCTCGGCCGCCGCGTCGTCGTCGGTGGCGTAGTTGAAGATCACGTGTGCCCCGTCGCGGCACAGCCGCTCGACGATCGCACGGCCGATGCCCCGTGATCCACCGGTGACCACGGCGTTCCTGCCTGTCAGCACGGCCTCTCCCCTTCCAGGGCACGGTTGGTCCGAGTCTTCGAACCTAGCGCTGGAAGGGCTTCCCGGAGCCGATTACGCGGAAACTCTTCGATCCGGCGGCCTGGCTCCGGTGCCGCTCCCGGACACGGAACCGCCCCGGCCGGGCATGGTGCCGGCCGGGGCGGGAGGGGCGGGGGCGCCTGGTCGCGCCCCTTTTCCGCGGTGTCTCGTCAGCCGATGGAGGCGATGGCCTGGACGAACGTCTGCGACGGGCGCATGACGGCGGAGGCCTTGGCCGGGTCGGGCTGGTAGTAGCCACCGATCTCGGCCGGCGAGCCCTGCACCGCGATCAGCTCGTCGACGATGGTCTGCTCCTGCTCGCCCAGCGTCTTCGCGAGCGCGGAGAACGCCTGCGCGAGCTGCGCGTCGTCGGTCTGCTGCGCCAGCTCCTGGGCCCAGTAGAGCGCCAGGTAGAAGTGGCTGCCGCGGTTGTCGATGCCGCCCAGCTTGCGGCTCGGCGACTTGTCCTCGTTGAGGAAGGTGCCGGTCGCGCGGTCGAGGGTGTCGGCGAGGATCTGGGCGCGCGCGTTGCCCGTGGTCGTCGCCAGGTGCTCGAAGCTGGCCGCGAGCGCGAAGAACTCACCCAGGCTGTCCCAGCGCAGGTAGTTCTCCTTGACCAGCTGCTGGACGTGCTTGGGCGCGGAGCCGCCGGCGCCCGTCTCGAACAGACCGCCGCCGTTCATGAGCGGGACGACGGAGAGCATCTTCGCGCTCGTGCCCAGCTCCAGGATCGGGAACAGGTCGGTCAGGTAGTCACGCAGCACGTTGCCGGTGACCGAGATGGTGTCCTCACCGCGGCGGATGCGCTCCAGCGAGAACGCGGTCGCCTCGACCGGCGACATGATCTCGATCTGCAGGCCGTCCGTGTCGTGGTCGGCGAGGTACTTCTTGACCTTGGTGATCAGCTGCGCGTCGTGGGCGCGGTCCTCGTCCAGCCAGAACACGGCCGGGACGCCGGTGGCGCGGGCGCGGGTGACGGCGAGCTTGACCCAGTCCTGGATCGGCAGGTCCTTCGCCTGGCACATCCGGAAGATGTCGCCGGCGCCGACGGCCTGCTCCAGCACGACGTCGCCGTTGCCGTCGACGACCCGCACCGTGCCGGTGGTGGGGATCTCGAAGGTCTTGTCGTGGCTGCCGTACTCCTCGGCCTTCTGCGCCATGAGGCCGACATTCGGCACCGAGCCCATGGTCGACGGGTCGAAGGCGCCGTTGGCGCGGCAGTCGTCGATGACGACCTGGTAGACGCCCGCGTAGCTGCTGTCCGGCAGCACGGCGAGGGTGTCGGCCTCCTGGCCGTCCGGGCCCCACATGTGGCCGGAGGTGCGGATCATGGCCGGCATGGAGGCGTCGACGATGACATCGCTCGGCACGTGCAGGTTGGTGATGCCCTTGTCCGAGTCGACCATTGCCAGCGCGGGGCCCTCGGCCAGCTCGGCCTCGAAGGACGCCTTGATCTCGTCACCGACCTGCGGCACCGAGTCCAGGCCCTTGAGGATGGCGCCGAGGCCGTCGTTCGGGGACAGGCCGGCGGCAACGAGCACCTCGCCGTACTTGGCGAAGGTGTTCGGGAAGAAGGCGCGGACCACGTGGCCGAAGATGATCGGGTCGGAGACCTTCATCATGGTGGCCTTGAGGTGGACGGAGAACAGCACGCCCTCGGCCTTGGCACGGGCGACCTGCGCGGTGAAGAACTCGCGCAGGGCCGCGACGCGCATGACCGCCGCATCGACGACCTCGCCCGCGAGGACCGGCACCGACTCGCGCAGCACGGTGGTGGTGCCGTCGTCGCCGGCGAGCTCGATGCGCAGCGAACCGTCCTCGGCGATGACCGTGGACTTCTCGGTGGAACGGAAGTCGTCGACGCCCATGGTGGCGACGTTCGTCTTCGAGTCGGCGGTCCACTTGCCCATGCGGTGCGGGTGCGCCTTGGCGTAGTTCTTGACCGAGGCGGGGGCGCGGCGGTCGGAGTTGCCCTCGCGCAGTACGGGGTTCACCGCGCTGCCCTTGACCTTGTCGTAGCGCGCGCGGACGTCCTTGTCCTCGTCGGTCTGCGGGTCGTCCGGGTAGTCCGGGAGCGCGTAGCCCTGCGCCTGCAGCTCGGCGATGGCCGCCTTGAGCTGCGGGATCGAGGCCGAGATGTTCGGAAGCTTGATGATGTTGGCCTCGGGGCGCTTGGCCAGCTCACCGAGCTCGGCGAGCGCGTCGTCGATGCGCTGGCCCTCTTCGAGACGCTCGGGGAAGCTGGCGATGATGCGTCCGGCCAGCGAGATGTCACGGCTCTCGACATTGACCCCGGCCGTCGAGGCGTACGCCTGGATCACGGGCAAGAACGAATAGGTCGCCAGGGCCGGGGCCTCGTCGGTGTGTGTATAGATGATGGTCGAGTCAGTCACCCTGTGCTCCGCTCCACGTCTGCAACATTGCTTGACATCAAGATATCTCGTGGTCGCCCCGGCCTCGACAGGGCCCTGCATTCATGGGCGGCGAAGTGTGCCGTCACGGCCGTACACCGCGTGTGCCCCGGCCCTGCCCGGTCACCGCCCGTCGGCGTACGCCCTGATCAACATGTACACACCACACCCGCCCCGTCGGCCGTGACCCCGCCCGGGCGGGTACTGCTCGAACAACGGACAAGTGTCATACGGTGGTTGCCCCACTGCTCACCAGAAGGAGTGCACACATGCCGGTCTCGCTGGGTCTCGGTCTTCCGCAGATGAAGCAGTACGACATCGGCCGCGATGTGGCCACCGTGGCACGCGCGGCGGAGGAGACCGGCTACGAGAGCCTGTGGGTCTTCGAGCGGATCATCTTCCCCGAGCCCGCCACGCAGGGGCTGTACGGCGTTCCGGGTCTGCCCTGGCCCGAGCAGTACCGCAGTGTCGCCGACCCGCTGATCACACTCGCGCTGGCCGCCGGGGCGACGGGCCGGGCCCGGCTGGGCACCAGCGTCCTGGTCGCGCCGCTGCACGTGCCGTTCCAGCTGGCCCGCTCGCTCGCCTCGCTCGATGTGGCGAGCGGCGGCCGGGTGGTCGCGGGCCTCGGCACGGGCTGGTCCCTGGACGAGTACGCGGCCGCCTCGGTCGCCCCCTTCGAGAAGCGCGGCGCGGTGCTGGACGAGCTGCTGGACGTGTGCGCGGCCGTCTGGGGCCCGGACCCGGTCTCGTACGAGGGCGAGCTGACCACCATCGCCCCTTCCGTGGTCGGCCCGAAGCCGGTGCGCCCCATCCCGGTCTACCTGCCGGCGAACAGTCCCCGGGCCACCCGCCGCCTGGTGGACCGGGCGGACGGCTGGATGCCGGTGGCCAATGGCGCCGCTCAGCTGGCCGAACAGTGGAAGCGGGTCCAGGACCTGGCGGCCGAGCGGGGCCGGGAGCGTCCGGTGGGCGTCTGCGCCCGCGCCAATGCCAGGTACACCGCCGAACCGGTCGCCGGTGCGGGCCGCACCCCCTTCCACGGCAGTGTGGCCCAGATCGTCGAGGACCTTGTGGCCCATGCCGGGACGGGGGTTCCGGAGATCCTGCTGGACCTTCAGGGCACGACGCGCGACGCCGCGGAACTGATCGACGTGGCCGCCGAGGTGTACGAGGCGGCGCGGGCCGCAGGGGTCTGATGCCAGGGGCGGGTGGGCCGGCCCCTATCGGCCGGCCGTCCGTGCGCGGCGGCGGCCGGCGGTGATGACTGCCGTCGCGCCGATCGCCAGCACGGCTGCTCCTGCGATGGCGATGCAGGGGGTGTTGCTGTTGCCACCGGTCTCGGCCAGTTCGGTCTGCGGGGACTGCCCGGCGACGCCGTTGACCTCGGGTTCGGCGGCCGCATCGGCGGCCTTCGGGGCAGCGGAGGCACCCGTGCCGGTCTGGGCACCGTGACCCTGGTGCTGGACCGAGGACTTCGCCGCGCCGTCCGCGATCTTCCTCTCGGTGGGCGCGGAGGCCGCCGGCGCGGGGGCAGTGGCACCGCCGCTCCTGCTGTCCTTGCCGAAAACCACGTCGGAGCAGGTGTAGAAAGCCTCGGGGGAATCGGAGCGCTGCCAGATCGAGTAGATCAGATGGCGTCCGGACCTGGCGGGGACGCTGCCCCGGAAGACGTAGTCGCCGTTCTCCATCTTCGGGTCCGTGACCTTCACGAACGGCTGCGCCTCCAGGTCCGACCACTTCAGCGGCCTCGCCGGGTCGTACGAGGTCTTCGTGAGGTACAGCTCGAACGAGCCCTTGTGCGGGGCGGTCCCCTTGTAACGGAAGGTGTGGCTGCCCGCGGACATCTTCGTCGACGGCCAGTCCACCCGCGGAAGATCCAGACCGCGGTACTTGTCGTTCGCCGCGCTGCACAGCTTTCCGTCGGG